>PAHJ01000140.1 GCA_002705565.1 Geminicoccus sp.
CTGGCAAAAACCAAGGTCGGGCTGGCCCCCGGTATCGCCTTTGGCAATCAGGGGGAGGGCTATCTGCGGCTTTGCTTCGCGCAACCCGTGGACGCACTGGAAACCGCGATGGACCGGTTGGAAGACTACTTCGTCTCTGCCTGACCATTCTCGGTAGAGCGCGATGAACCTTCATCGGTAGAGCGCGATGAACCTTCATCGGTAGAGCGCGATGAACCATCATCGGTAGAGCGCGATGAACCTTCATCGGTAGCGCGCGATGAACCTTCATTAAGATCAAACCGCCCGTCCGCCCGCGCCAAAGCCACCAGCCGCGCGACTTCCAACTCGACGGCATGCGGTGCCTCGCGATGCAGGCTGTGCCCTGCATTCTCAACGACGATATGACGGCCCAGATCGCTTTCCAGCGTCATCATTGCTTGCAGGTTCGTCACCTGCTCTTGCAACTCGCTATAGCCGCCGTTCATGTTATTCCCCGCCGAGAGAACAGTGACAGGAATCTCCGCAAGCAAGGGGTCCGCCGCGTCTCGCTCTGTGATCGCCAAACGCCGCCCCCGGTACTCCGCCTTCGCACCCCGGTTCATCAACAATGTCATCGGTGGCATGAGGGTTTCGTCCTCCTCACCCATCATAAAACGATCCAGTTGCTCGACGGACGGATCCACCAGCAGAACACCGGCTGTCTGATCAGGATGCGTGCGGGCATAGGCCTGGGC
This sequence comes from Geminicoccus sp., assembly GCA_002705565.1. Lineage (GTDB taxonomy): Bacteria > Pseudomonadota > Alphaproteobacteria > UBA7985 > UBA7985 > UBA7985. Next base: position 717 of record PAHJ01000140.1, read on the forward strand.
ATAGACCGCACCAAGGGAATGTCCAACCAGCACAAACGGGCCATCGAGATTAAGATGATCCAGCAGGTGATCCAGCTCCTCAACAATCACAGCCGACCCCCGCGACGAGCCCAAAACGGTCGAGCGGCCATAGCCTCGGCGCTCATAGATAAAGACGCGTGTCTGCGCCGCAATCCGCCGAACTGTGGGCATCCATTCCTGCATCGACGAGGCCAGTCCATAGAGCACAACCACCGTCGGCTCGCCCTGCCCCATAACGGCGAATCTCTGTTGGGTTTGAGGGTGCAGAAGTGTTTGTGCCCCAGACCCAGCAGTCGTCAAAAGCAAAGCAAGCAGGGTCAGAGCCAGCCGAAGGTAAGCCAGCAATGGACGGCGTGATCGACTGCTGGTCAGAGGGTCAAATGAGGAAATCATCGGTGCCAATAAATGCCGTTACATCGATGTCGTTAAAAGTGATTGTACCTTCACCCGTGATCCTAATGACCGTATCGGCCCCCACCAACTCTGCTGAATCAATGATCATGCCTGAAAGGTCGAGGCGGTCTTCGTTGACGTCAAAGTCTGAGATGGTGTCGTCATCAAAGCCGGGGTCGAAAACAAAGACATCCGCCCCTGCCCCGCCGGTCAGCAGATCATCGCCAGCACCACCATTGAGGCGATTGTCGCCATGGTTGCCGACCAGCACGTCGTCGCCCTGACCGCCGTGGGCATTCTCGATCATAACACCCTGCGCGATGTGCAGGTTTTCGCGCAGGCCAACCTCAACATCGTGGTTGTCCACGACGTAGCGGTCAAAGGTCCCACCCTGCGTATAGACGGCAAAGCTCAGCAATCCGTCGCCATCGAGGTTGGACGTATCTGGGTCGTGGACCAGACGAAAGGCCTGGTTGTCCTCATGGATTTCGGCCCATCCATCAGTCTCGTCATCCAGAACAATGTGAGAGATAGTGTCGGTATCGCTAAACCCAATGGTTTCCACCGAATAGACGTCTGAGTGGGTCGGCGACGCACCGACGCGGCTGTGCTGGCCTGGATTTAGGTTGATCACGGCGTCACGCTCGCCGGTCTGCCGGATCGTATCCTCCCCGCCAGCGTCCCAGATGGTCCCCAAAAAGACCGCCTGGCTATCAAACTGATAGATGTCATCGCCCGCGTTGGTCGCCTCGTTGGCACCGTACAGGTGCTGGATCGCGGCAATGTCCGCAATCATGGGAGCGTCAGGGTAATAGGTGTCGGTATGCGAAGAGGTATAGCTCAGCAGGGAATAATACTGCGTATCCACATGCTCCGGCGCGACCATGTAGCCCGCAAACGGATGCTCCAAACCCAGAGCATGCAGCACTTCGTGTGTAATGGTCATAGCCCCACCCCGGTAGGAATCGACCCACAGACCTTCGTCCAGCATGCTGGCGTCAAAGACAATGTCACCGTTGCGGTCGTCGGACCAGGGTTCCTCACCCGCGGGCAGAACCGCGAAGGACGCGCTCAGCTGGTCGTCGGCAAGAGCGATGTTGATTTGCCCCCTGCCTTCACCGGTTTCACTGTCGAAAGCGCCGGTGTCTTCCACTTCTTCAAACGTCACGTTGGCCACCGCTTCGATGCCGTCAAGTTGCTCGCGAACCAGAGCGCGGAAACTCTCCGGAACGCTCTGCACGTCAACGCCTTGCTCCTTGGAAAGCGCCGATCCTGTATCGGCAAAGCTATAGGTCACGGTCGTTGGTTGATTGAAATTCCCCGCACCGGCCCAGTGCTCCTGACTCTCGCTCAGCAGTGAATCAACCAGAGTGTCTCCGGTGAAGTACGAACCGTATTCAATGACATCGACCTCTGGGTCGGCGAGGGCTTGGTTTTCGACTTCGTTCTGCGCGGGTTCTTCCTGCGCGTGTGCGCCCTCAGAGCCGCCGCTATCGTTGGTATCGGCAGACTGTTCGGGTTCAGACCCCGCGTCCTCGTCGGAGGTTACCGCCGCCAAGGCAGGGTCATCAACGTCGGCGCTCATAAGGCGATAGCTTGCGATTGCGGCACCGCCCGCAAGACTGGCCCCGCCGACCATGTAGCTAATCTGGGACCAAGGCAGGGCCTGGACAACATCTAGGGTCACGTCCTCTCGGATCAGTACCTTGCCGTCAGCCAGTGCCCATTCACCATCCGCGAGAGTGGACCACCCTTCCCGGGTCGCAACCCGCATGCCGCCGTCTTCCAGCGGCTCGGCGGATAGTACGTCCAGCGGCGTGTAAACCGCCCCTGTGTGCGTGAGCGATTGGGGCTGGGTCTGAGCTTGGGCCAGCTCGGCTCCACCGATCAGACCAACGAGTACGCCGCCGGAGAGACCAAAGCCAAGCTGAGTTTTCAGATGCGGGCGGGTTCGATTTTTACGGTTGTTCATAGGCACCGCTATTGGCCTTGGCACCAAGGCCTCAATCGGAGCAAATACCGGCAATTTTGCGCTCAATCATAGCGTTTGTAAGATCGGGTGTCGTTCCTGTTGGGGATAGAAGACCTCAACCTGATCGCCCAAATTTGCTACGCCTTCACGCTCAACAAAGGCGGTAAAGCCGCGCTTTCCGTAAGCGGCGATCGGGTAGGTTTTGCCCTGGTCCGGATGATGCCGGTCAATGATGAAACCGGGATACTTGCAGGGACCATTTTCCATATCGACAACGAAGGTGCCACCATCGGGAAAGCGCAGGCGCGTGCCGGGCGGCAGGATGGTCAGGCTGGGAATTCCGCTGAGCACTACGTTAGCGCCCACCCAACAGGGATCGAGTCCACTGTCGATGTTCATCGCAGCCGCAGTTTCGGCCATTTCCTCGGCACTAAGAACTGTCAGCTGGCGCTGGTTTTTCAGCTCGGTACCTTCGGGGTGGACGTTAGTCAGCCGGGAACAGGCCGACCGCGTCAGGCCGCCGTGATCCTCTCCCTCAAACCCATCAAAGCCCATGACGACACTTCGCCGTGACTGCGATGCCAGGTCCTCGGCCAGGGTGCTGTTCGTCCCCAAAAACTCCACTGTCCCGACAAAGGGTGCTTTTCTCAATCCGGCCATTGGTTCTCCACGTCCTTTAACTTGCTGGGTCAGGCATTCAACATAACCGGTTCGAGGCTGCTTGACAGCAACCCATGCTAACACAGAATCGGGAGAAAGAGGCTAATTTGAGACTGGTAAATCAATTTGACTTAAGTGACTTTGCGCCCGTTACGTCTCTCTTTGAGTGTATTTCGAGTGCATTAATATCCGCCAAAGCTGTAATTTTCATAAATTTTTATGCATATCAGTCTCAGATCGCGGAATGGACACAAACTGAAACACTTTGCGTGATACTCAAAAAATTCCGAACGAAGGCAGAAACTTTCAGCAGCTAAACCGGATTTCGCGACAAGGGCCGTGTCGGGTGTAACCGCACCTGACATCAGGCCCTCCCGCAAAACCAAATCGCTTGCCCCCGGATCCGATCAACACAGACCGGACGGGGAGGAAAAGAATTTTTTGAAGGAGACCTCTATAATGTCCTGGCGGAAAAATACGCTCTCGCTTGCAACCGCGGCGACCCTAGCGCTGGCCGCTAATGCCCCGGCCATGGCCCAAAATGCACCAGTCGCACTGGTGATCGGTAACGGCAATTACGAGAACTACGCCGATCTGCGTTCTTCGAACGAAGATGCGGAGGCCATCGCCTCGCAAATGATTGCCAACGGCTACGACGTCACGCTGCTGATGGATGCAAGCGCTGAATCCATGCGCAACGCGCTCAGCAATTTTATGGCGACAGGCGACGCGCCACAGCACCGCATGTTCTTCTACTCTGGTCACTCGACCAACGTCGATGGTTTGGAGTTCCTGGTGCCAGCCGATGCCCGTGTCGCGACGGGGCTGGATCTGTCCTACAGCTTCATTTCACTCGATGCCGTCAAGGCTCAGATGAACCGGGATGGCACGCCTGATTTCGTCATTCTTGACACCGGCTATCGCCACTTTGCCGATAACGAGTTGGCAAACGTGCTGCCTGGCGCCGTGGTTTCTGATCGCCCGGGCACTCCTGCTGATGACGGCGATACGTTGACCATTCTGGCGGTAGAGCCGGGAACGACCAACATCTCGCAGGCCAACCGCCGCAACGTTTTCGCCAATATTCTGGCAAACCGCCTCACCCGTGAGGATCAGGGCGCCCGGTCCTTCTTTGCCAGCCTCGCCACACGCGTGGCCGACCAGTCGCTGGGGCGCCAGCAGCCGTACGTCAGCGGTGGGTTTATCGCCGATGTGGTCTTGAACCAGACCGAAACAGCCCCCGCGCCAACCGGCCCCTCGGACCGTGAAGAACGGCTCTGGACCTTGATTTCGGCGTCGAACGACGTGCGTGATTACGAAGACTATCTGGCCTTTTTCCCGGATGGCTATTACGCCGCAGCAGCCAAAGCGGCGATCGCCGAACTGACTGCACCTGCGCCAACGCCAGAGACCCCGGGTTACGTGTTGGACTTGATCAACAAGCCCTACTACATCGTCCGCCTGTCAAACGTCCGCGCGGGCCCATCCACTGACTTTGAGCGCCTCGCCAGCCTGCCGGAGAACACCATTGTCAACAACCTCGGACGCGTCCAGGGCACCCGCTGGTTTCAGATCGTAATGCCCGATAACCGGGTTGGGTTTATTTACGATACTCTGGTGGCACCGTGGGACGGATCCGAGCTGCAAGCTTGGGCCATTGCCCAGGGCGAAGGCACGATCAATGCCTACCAAACCTACCTGCGCGATCACCCCCAGGGACCGAATGCCGAAACCGCAAAAAACAACATCGTGATCCTTCAGGAGCAGGCGTATCAGGATGCGCTGGCCTCCTTTTCTATCCGTCCGGTGGACCAGGACGTTGTGGTTCTGCGATTGGCAAACGTGCGCAAACTGCCGACCACGCAGTCTGACATCGTAACCACCTTGCAAGGCGGTACACGCCTGACCGCGACCGGTGATGTCCGGGGTCTGACATGGACCCGTCTGGATCTGAACGGCTCGCCCGTTTTCGTCTACGACACGCTGATCGTCCCCTATCAAGGCTCGGTCTACGAAGCCTGGGCGAATGCTGTTGAGACCGACTCAGTGCTGGGCTACATCCGCTTCCGCAACCGCTATCCGAACTCGCAGTTCGAAGCCGAGGCGCTGTCTAATATTCAGTCCCTGCAGCTCAGCCAAAATGACGGTTTCACCCCAATTGGCGAACAGTATGTTGTTGTCCGCAAGTCCAACATCTTCGCCGAGCCAAACAGCAAAGCAGACAGCCTGAAGGTGGCGAAATCCGGCGAGGTTTACGAGGCGCTGCGCATGACCAAAAATGAGCGTTGGGTCGAGCTGCGTGTCTCTCGTGGACAGGTTGGTTACATCCGCGCGGTTCGCACTGAGCCTTATGAGGACTCAGTTTTCCAAGCCTGGGCTATGGCTGAGGCAGAGGGCACAGTGTTCGCCTACCGCGCGTTCCGTGATGCTTTCCCCAGCAGTCAATTTGATGATGCCGCCGCCGCGGCCATCGACGATTTGTTGGCCAACGCGAACACCATCCAGCCGATCAATGAAAGCATCGTCGTGCCGAGCCGCGCGCTGGTTTTCTTGCAGCCCGATACGAGCGGTCAGCGCCTGGGCATCCTGCCAGAGAATTCCGTCGTGGTCGCAACCGGTATCGGCGGCTCGCCGGAGTTCTATCGGATCAACACCTCCGGCGGTGAGGGTTACGTTCTGGCTTCTGAAGCTATGCTCTATATCGGTTCAGAGCGCGAAGCCTGGGATAATGCCCGTAGTGCCAATACGGTTGATGCCCTGAACGCCTATCTGACAGCCCACCCCAACGGCCGCTGGTTGCAAGATGCGATCCAGCTCCGTCAGGCGCTGGCACCGCAGGCTCAAGGCTATCAGTTCAACTTGGGCGGCCTGAACATTCGTCTGGTTCCGGGCAACTAACCCGACCGACCAAAAACGAATCGGCTTTGCCGTTTTGTTTCTTAGGGGTGCCACGTGCACCCCTTTTTTGTGTGACATTTTCCATCTTTTCGCCGCCTTGTCGCAGGAAACTGCACTGAAAGGGTTTCAGCAATTGATGCGATCTGGATCGCTCTGCTAGTTTCCCTAAAAAAGACATATGCGGCTTTCCGAAATAACGAACGTGGGTGGGACCCGCGTCAACAGGAATTGAGCGAACCATGAAACTCAACGTTTCCAAGCTTGTGGCAGGTGCCCTGATCGCGCTTGCCCTTCCGCTGCTGTCCGCATGTTACGCCACCGTCGGCACCGACGGTCGAACGTACTTCCAGCCCATGGGCCTTAGCCAAAATTATGGTTATCGCACCGCTTATGGATATGGATACACCAATGCGGCTTACCGGTACGATCTGACACCGGGTTACGGCTACACCGCCGCCGCCACGCCGCAGGGCTACACCTACTACACGCCATCAGCACTGGGCATGACCTACGTCACGATTCCGGCGACGCGGGACTACACCAGCTTCCCGATTGTATCCCGGAAGATTGTCGGCACGTCCGATGCTTGCATCGTTCGTCCAAAGCCGCGCATGGACTGCAAATAAGCCTATCCCCAGTTGGGACAGACCTTCTGCCTCAAGAGTTGATTGTTGAAGGGCTACGAATTGGTTGCCGTTCTTCATCGGAAACGGGGGCAACCAGGCAAGCCAGGGACTTGCCTGGACTCAGGGACGTGGCAGAGGGGCTGAGGGGCTGAATAATGGTGGTAAACGCATCGGTGGGTGAGGTTGCACACAAGAAAATCGGTTCTGACCCTTCGAGCGACCCCAAAAAACTGTAGTCTGCGGCCCATGTACATGACCTTGAATGCACCAGATCTGGTCCGGCCGCTTTACCGCGCCATCAGCCCCCATCTGTCACAACCGCTGGAACGGCACTGGCGGCTACCCAGTCTTCGGCAGGGCGGAACGAGCATGCCAGCTGACGTGTGGATGCGGATCGAGGCGATGGAGCGGGAGGAACGGCGACAACGGCGGCAGCAGCCGCTTTCCAGCGTCGAAATCGAGTCCATCCGGTCCCTACGGACCCGGCAGTGGTTTGGCCTGCTGGCGTTGTTCGAGCGTAAGTCGGTGTCGGCCGTACTGGTGTGGAATGGCTACAGGGGCCGTCGCGGCTTGCTGGTCGAAGCGGCAAAGGCGCGAGACATCCCCGTGGTATTCCTTGAACGCTGCGCCTTTCCGGGGTTTGTGCAAGTCGACCGTGACGGCATCAACGTTGGCTCGCGAACCCTCAACTCAAAAGACTACCACCAACAGGAACCTGATGAAGCCATTGGCCGATGGTTCCGGGCCTCGCAGAGGCAGCGCCGCGGCGTAAATCCGTTCGCGCCAGCCCAACGCCCTGCCGAAGATCTGCCCAAACGCTTCCTCTATTGCCCCCTGCAAGTCGCAGCGGATACCCAGCTGTCGGTTTTTGGGGGATGGGTCCGCGATATGCCGGATTTCCTGGTGGCGCTGACCAAAGCTTGCGAGGCCCTACCCGCCGACATGGCCCTTGTCGTACGGCCCCACCCCTCGTGCCGGGTGGGCCAGACCAGCGCCCTGCATCTCGCCCTAACCAACCCCCGCATTCGCGTTATCGAAGGCAGTACCTCCGCAGAAATGCTGAAAAACTGCGAAGCGGTGGTAACCGTAAACTCTTCGGTGGGGCTGGAAGCCTTCGCTTACGATAAGCCTGTGATCACGTTGGGAGAGAGTTTCTACCGTGGTCCCGGCCTGACGGCTCAGGCGGAAAGTGCAGCAGAGCTGAAAGGGCTATTTTCACAAATCGACAGTCTGGATTTCGATGCTCAGCTGCGGCGGCGGTTTCTGACGTGGCTGCGCGAGGCAGGCTTCCAGCGCTGGCCCCGCCACGCCCGTGATCCCGCCGCCAAAGCGCTGGCCGAACGCATCGACGCACTGATTAGCGCTTAAATGAGGCTGCTTTAGCTGCTGCCGTCGCCCAACTGAGCTGCCAGTGAGGCTTCGAGAAACAGATCGATTTCGCCATCGAGAACAGCACCGGTTTGCGAGGTTTCAACCCCGGTCCGCAAGTCCTTCACCATTTGATAAGGCTGCAACACGTAGGACCGGATCTGATGGCCCCATCCGATGTCTGACTTTTCATCGTTCAAAGCCTGCGCTGCATCCTGTCGCTTTCGCAGTTCCAGTTCATAGATCTTCGCCTTGAGCATGGTCATCGCGGTGGCCCGGTTCTTATGCTGGCTGCGGTCATTCTGGCATTGCGCGACAATCCCCGTGGGCTCGTGCGTGATTCGAACTGCGGAGTCAGTCCGGTTGACATGCTGCCCGCCGGCACCCGACGCGCGGTAGGTGTCGATGCGCAGGTCTTTATCGAGAATATCAACATCGATGCTGTCATCGACCACAGGACTGACCCAGACCGACGCGAATGACGTGTGTCGACGGCTCTGGCTGTCATAGGGCGAAATTCGCACCAACCGGTGAACGCCAGTTTCCGTCTTTAGCCAGCCAAAGGCGTTCTCGCCCTTGATTTGCAGCGTTGTGGACTTGATCCCGGCCTCTTCACCATTGGATTCTTCGAGGACATCAAGGCTGTAGCCGTGGGCCGAGGCCCAGCGGGTGTAGAGCCGCAAGAGCATCCCGGCCCAGTCCTGCGCCTCGGTCCCGCCAGCACCAGCGTTGATTTCAATGAAGGCGTCGTTGGGGTCAGCTTCGCCGGACAGCAGGGATTCAAGCTGCTTCTTTGCTGCGCGGGCCTGGACGGAAATCAACTGAGCTTCGGCATCATCGATAGTCGCTTGATCGCCCTCTTCCTCACCCATTTCAATCAGGTCTTTGGAGTCCTGCAACTCCTGGCTGAGTTCGCGATATCCATTGATCGACGCTTCCAGACGCTGGCGCTCCTGCATGGTTTTGCGGGCGTTTTCAGCGTCGTTCCACAGGTTTGGATCTTCGGACAGGGCCGTCAGTTCGTCGAAACGACGCAGAGCGTTGTCCCAGTCAAAGATGCCTCCTCAGCAGCGCGAGGGATTTTTCAATCTCCTCGGCAACCGCTTGCATTTCAGCGCGCATGGCGTGTCCCCTATCTTCAGGCTGAGAGGTTATTTACCACGAGACCACCAGCCACGACGGCGGGGTCCATCTTTCTTTGGCGTATCAGGCTCCAAAGCAACGTGTGGGTCCGTCTCTGCGGTCGTTTCAGCAGAGGCAGGTGCTTCCAGCTCTGGTTCTGGCTGCGGTTCGGCTTCCGGCTGGGGTTCGGCGGCTGGTGCCTTGGTGTCGACTTCAGGCGTCCCCTCTTCAGCGGTGGCTTCAACCTCTACCTTGGGCTTCCTACGAGAGCGCGAGCGGGTCTTTTTCGCTGGCTTTTCAGTGGCTTCATCCGCCCCAACGTCGCTATCAGTTTCGGGCTTGGCAGCAGCAGCAGCATCACCATCGGCATCTGCCTTTGGCTGGGCTTCAGTACTTGCCTCGCCGTCGTCCACAGCTTCAGACACGGTTCCGGTGTTGCCCGTTTCCGCACTGGATTCAGCGGTTCCGCTCGCTGAATCGTTGATGTCCTCACCGCTTTCATCCCGGGTTTTACGCCGGTTGCGTCCGCCTCGCTTGCCGCGACGGCGCTTTGGCTTTTCGCCGTCAGCCTCGCCCTCGGACGACTGAGCCGCCTCACCGGCTTCATTTGCAACGGTCTCTTCGCCTGATTCAGACGCTTCTACGGCTTCTGCATCACCATCCTTGCGACCCCGGCGGCGACCGCCCCGTTTGCCGCGCTGACGACGGGACTGTGCATCGCCTTCCGCGTCGTCATCGGCGTTGGTTTCAGCCTCGACTTCCTTGTTTTCCGATTTCCCGCTCTCGTCCTCATCCGATCGTGCGTTACGACCGCGACCACGACCGCGGCCTTTGACGCTGCGCCCGCTGTCTTCCTCATCATCAGAAGACCGGCTGGAAGGCCGTTCCGAACGACGTCCCCGCCGACGATCACCCTTCTTTGGTGCAGTCGGATCGGTCGTGTAGCCCTCAGAGAGTGTTTCGACTTTGTCATCGGCGTAGATCCGCAAGTGGAAGTGCGGAGAGAACAAGTGCGCGTTGGGAAGAATGGTGATCTTCACACCAAACTGGGTTTCAAGGTTTGCCAGTTCTTCACGGTGGTCGTTGAGCAATTTCAGCGCCGCATCGGTAGGGGCATCCACCTCGACCCGATCCAGTCCTTCGCGCTCAAGCAGCAAATCACCAACCCGACGCATGATGGACGAGGCCAGTGAACCCGAAGAGCGCACCACGCCAATACCGCCACAGATCGAACAGCCAACCATGGTTGTTTCAAACACGGATGGCCGGATCCGCTGCCGAGACAGCTCAAGAAGACCAAAGGGAGAAATACGGCCCAGTTGGATCCGCGCGCGATCGCCGCGCATCGATTCCTTGAGTTTCCGCTCCACTTGCCCGCGGTGTCTGGATTCGTCCATGTCGATAAAGTCGATGACCACCAACCCGGCGAGATCGCGCAGGCGCAGTTGCCGTGCAACCTCTTCGGCGGCTTCGAGGTTGGTCGAAAGCGCCGTTTCCTCGATGGACCGCTCCTTGGTCGCCTTGCCCGAGTTCACGTCCACGGCCACGAGTGCTTCGGTCTGGTTCATCACCAGATAACCGCCGGACTTCAGAGTGACCACAGGATTGAAAAGGGCATCCAGCTGCTGTTCAGCTTTGTGCGCCTGGAACAGGGAGACACCCTCATTCTTGTGCTGCTTGACGCGCTTGGCATGTGAAGGCGTGAGCACGCGCATGAAGTTCTTGGCGTCCTTGTAGCCGTCTTCGCCCTCGACCTGAACCTCTTCCATATCCGAAGAGTAGATGTCGCGGATCGCGCGCTTCATCACGTTCGCTTCTTCGTAAATCAGCGACGGTGCCATGGATGTTAGCGTGGTCTCCCGAATACCGTCCCAGGTCCGGCGCAGATATTCATAATCGCGCTTGATCTCAGCCTTGGTGCGCTGGCTACCCGCCGTCCGCACAATAATCGAAATATCCTGCGGCAGGTCGAGATCGTCCAGAATGGTCTTGAGACGACGGCGATCCTTAGGTGACGAAATCTTGCGTGAAATGCCGCCCCCGCGTGTGGTGTTCGGCATGTAGACACAGTACCGGCCCGCCAGAGACAGGTAGGACGACAGCGCAGCGCCTTTGTTGCCGCGCTCTTCCTTGGTGACCTGAACCAGCATGACCTGCCGCCGCTTGATCACTTCCTGGATCTTGTAGCGTCGCGAAATGATGGAGTGCATGACGGCGCGGCGCTCGGCGTCTTCGTCAAAGATGTCGTCGTCATGATCATCATCGATATCGTCGCTTTCGTCCTCGTCCTCGTCCTCGTCTTCTTCATCCGAGTCTGCGCGATCGTCATCATCCTGATCGTTGGAAGTCGCTTTTTCTTCTTTACGACCACCACGGCGGGACCGGCGACGACGACGGCGCGGCTTTTTCGCGGCGCCTTCCTCTTCGTCTTGTTCGTCGTCGTCCTCATCGTCATCTTCCGAGCCGCCTTCGCCAGAACCAGCTTCTTCGATGACGTCGTCTTCGCGCTCGATTTCTTCGATTCCACCTTCGCTATCGCCAGAAGTACCGGTTTCAGCGTCTTCAGCAGCCTCGTCATCCACCTCTTCGCCTTCGGCCGCCACTTGCTCAGCGGTAACCTCACCAGCGTCGTCAGTGTTGCCGGGGTCGCCTTCGCCTTCGTCTTCGTCGTCCTTGGCCGCAGATGCTTCCGCACCGGTAGGCTCGTCGGACTCAACCGCGTCATCAGTGTCTTCAGAGACCCTTTCTTCCTCCTCCGTGCCGGTTGCGGCAGTCACGGTTTTGGCGGGTTCATCGTCTTCGCTGTTATCCTCAGAATCAGCCTCGGTCATCGACACGGTCGGCGTGCTGTCTTCTTGTTCGACGATGGCTTGCTCAGTCAGCGTCTCATCCAGACCCAGCGTCGCGGCGACGTTGTCAGTTGCCGATGCATCATCAACGTCGGCCTCCGCCTGCATCTCAACCGTGCCATCCTGTTCGGCATCAGCCTGGTCTTGCGGCGTCACAACCTCGACGTTTGTGCTTTCTGCGGTGACAGGAGCGGGCTGAATAAAATCGCCATTCCGATCGACAGGAAATTCAACGTGCGGCTGATCACCGTCGGGATCAACGGGCGTAACCGAGGTTTCGGCGGCGGTGGATGTCCCACCCCGACGCGGGGAAGACCGGCGGTTCAAATGGCGCTGCCGGCGTTCTTCAACCTTATCTTCAACCTCCGCCAACAACGCTTGGCGGTCGGCGACAGGCAGTTGGTAGTAATCCGGGTGTATTTCAGAAAAGGGCAGGAACCCGTGACGATTGCCGCCATAATCCACAAAAGCAGCTTGCAAAGACGGTTCAACCCTCGTCACACGCGCCAAATATATGTTGGATTTAATGGGGCGGCGATCTGCCGTTTCGTGGTCAATCTCTTCGATTCGACCATCAACCATAACCACGACCCGGGTTTCATCACCGCGGGACGCGTCGATAAGCATTTTCTTGCTCATCATATCTCCTAGCGCTGCTGCCTGCGTATGCGGTGGCGCTCAAGCACTCATCCGCTCGCGGCGCAGCTATGTTAATGACTGCAAACTCAGCAGCCGTTGTTCACTAAAGGGCAGTCAGCGATTGGTCGAAACAGCAACAGGCAAGTTAACTCACTCCGTCGGTGGTCTGACCGCATTGGAATAATCTGGTCCAGACCGGCTGCATACGGTGCCAACGCTATGGTGACTGCAGGCTCGCAGGGCAAATTGTCGCTCCTGCTAACTCCCTACTTAGGACCAGCGCAAGGTTACGTCCACCGTTAAAAAAGGAGGCGTGCTGCCACGGTTGTCCGATAATGATGTCAATCCCATGTGAATTTAGATTTACAAATGACAGTAAGATGTTATTTCAGAACAATATTTTTTGAATATTAATGGACAATCGAGTCTTACGATAACAGATATTTTCAATCTGTTGAGGACCGATGCAAGATTTTAGAGGATCGAGTTGGTGCAACTCGCTTTAATATCCGGCGCCTTGGGACTGACGAAAGCCTGTTTGAGGGTGCTTTTCCCGATGCGGGGTCAGACAATTTCTGGGTTCAAGTCTCCTGTAGGTTGGGCCGTTGGCCTAAGTGCAAGCGCCATTGGGGCTGTCCTGGCTCTTTGGAGCTTTTCACTCGCTCTGGCACAGCCCAGCGTGCGCGACATCCTTATCGGCACGACCTATGAACGGACCCGAATTTCAGTCGGTGTCGATCAGACCATGGCCTACCAGCTCTATGTTCTGAAATCACCGGATCGTGTCGTCGTGGACCTGCCCAGCGTCAGTTGGACCATCAACAGTTCCAACTTGCCGCAACCCGGTGGCATCGTGCGCTCGGTTCGGTACGGGCACCAGTCAGAAACCTCGTCTCGCATCATCTTTGATTTGTTCGAGCCCGTTTACGTGGCCAACGCCATGCTGGTAGATCCCAGCGGGCGCAACAAACATTCGCTGGAGCTTGAGTTCCGGCCCTTGGCGCAACACAGCGCAACGTTTGCGCCGGACAGCACGGCGGGCTTGGTCGCCGCCAACGCGCCAACGAATATTGTTTCTCTGCCACAGACGAACATCCTGCTGGCGAATAGGACCGAGGCGGCTTCACAATTACCGGTACGGCGGTTGGCCGGTGATCTCCCCATCCCGACCCGACGCCCTCCGGCGCCACCCAAAGCTGCGGGTAAAAAGGTTGTCGTGCTGGACCCGGGACATGGCGGCAAGGATCCTGGCGCCTCCAAAAACGGCATCCGCGAGAAAGACATCACACTGGCCTCAGCCCTGGAGCTGAAATCAGCGCTGGAAGCCACTGGGCGCTATGAAGTGCATCTGACCCGGGCGAACGATACCTATATCAAACTCCGCGACCGCTACGAGATTGGGCGCGAGTTAAACGCGGACCTGTTCATTTCCATGCACGCTGATGCCCACTCAAAATCATCAGCGCGCGGCGCTTCGGTCTATACATTGTCGGAAAACGCATCCGATAATGAAGCCGCCGCGTTGGCTCAGCGGGAAAACAAGTCCGACATCATTGCGGGCGTCGCCACGACGGATAAGTCAGACGTGCTGCTCAATATCCTGTTGGACCTGGCGCAGCGTGAAACCTTGAACTCTTCCGCTCAAGCTGCGGAGATCATCGGTGAGGAGTTGTCCAAAACGTGGATCACCAAGGACAAACCCCACCGCTTCGCAGGCTTCGCCGTGCTCAAGGCGCCGGATATGCCGTCACTGTTGCTGGAAATGGGCTACGTCACGAACAAGACGGACGCAAACATGCTCCGAACTTCGGCGTCGCGTCGGGGATTAATCACTGGGATGGTGCAGGCCGTGGACCGCTATTTTGCGGCCCGCACCCTGTAGAAATCAGAGCCAGAGGTGATTTTGACCAGATTATCCCCCACGGCAGGTCTTCGCTTCGCCTTAAATTCGCGGTAAAAAAATTCCAAACTGAGGGTGACGAATACTGGCAGTCTGGAAGGTAAGTCCCCAGATTCAGATCTGGCACCAAAGCAAGCCGCAAGGCACTTCAGACACACAGCAAAAGCCGCAGAGAAGCAAAGCACAAGACTCAATGGTCTCTTTTTTCTACCGCATCATTCGCTTTATGGTCATGACCCTGTTGTTGGGCATGGTCGCTGCGTTTCTGCTTCTCACCGGCGGCTGCGGTTACATGTATTACCGCTACGGGCACGATCTGCCTGATCATGACGTGGTCAAGGAATACGAACCCAAAGTCATCACGCGACTTCATGCGGCGGACGGATCCTTGATGGCCGAGTTTGCGGAAGAGCGACGGCTGTTCATCCCCATAGACCAAGTCCCTGAGCACGTCATCCAGGCCTTCATTTCTGCCGAAGACAAAGACTTCTACAAGCACGGCGGCGTGGACTTCTTCTCAATCGCAAAAACCATGGTGCGTAACGTAAGTCGCGCGACATCAGGTCAGCGATTGGCGGGGGCATCGACCATCACCCAGCAGGTCGCCAAGAACTTCCTCATCGGCGACGCCTTCACCGTCGAGCGTAAAATCCGCGAAGCGTTCATTGCCTGGCGATTGGAGCGCGATCTATCCAAAGATGACATTCTCGAGCTTTACCTCAATGAAATCTACTTCGGGCTTCGAGCCTACGGTCTCGCGGAGGCTTCACTGGCTTATTACGACAAGGCTGTTGCGGATTTGACCATCTCAGAGGCAGCCTACCTTGCCTCGGTGATCAAGGGACCCTCGAACTATGAGCCCGACGATCCGGACGAGCTGAAACGCGGTATGGATCGCCGTGCCTACGTGCTCAATCAAATGGCGGAAAACGGCTACATCACGGATGAAGACGTGCAGACCTTGCGCGACGTGGTTCCGGACTTTGACATTCAAGTCCGCTCCAATGCCGCCGCAACCGACGAAACCGGCTACTTCAGCACCGAAGCCTACCGCCAGCTGAGCGATACCTATGGACCGGCCGTTGTTCGGACCGAGGGGCTGTCCGTTCGCACAACCATGGACCCCGCCTTGCAGGAATTGGCCCAGCGCGTTTTGCGGGATGGACTGCACGATTACGACCGTCGCCACGGCTACCGCGGGCCGGTTGGGTTTGTGGAGATCAGTGACTGGCAGGCCGGCCTTGCCGCCGCCGAATTGCCCTATGACATCCTCGACTTCCGCCCGGCTGCGGTCCTGCAATTTGATGGCACGACGGCACAAATCGGCTTTACAGACGGAACCACCGGGACCGTGCCAATCGAGGGTTATAAGTGGGCCAAGGTGACGATTGACGACGACACCGTCGGCCGGACACCGACCCAGCCCCGCGATGTCTTTGCCATTGGTGACGTTGTGTTGGTTTCAGCCCGCGGCTCCGGCGCTTACAACCTAGAGCAGATCCCTGAAATCGAAGGTGCGCTGGTTGCGTTGGACCCGCACACGGGCCGAATTTTGGCGCTGGTCGGTGGCTACGCCTATGAACCGTCCCGCGGAGCGCTCAACCGGGCGACCCAAGCCGAACGCCAGCCCGGTTCCACCTTTAAGCCCTTTGTCTACCTCGCCGCCATGGAACAGGGTTTCTCCCCCAAGTCCACGGTTCTCGACAACCCCTGGATCATACCTGCGCGGAGCCAGGGTGAAGAAGACTGGCGGCCCAGGAACTACGACGGCACCTTCTGGGGGCGTCAGCCGCTTTATGTTGGTCTGGAGTGGTCCCGGAACCTGATGACCATCCGGCTTGCTAACGAAGTGGGCATGAACCGGATCGTTGAGATTGCCCGCGATTTCGGAATTTCAGACAGTCTGCCACCGTACCTTGCGGTCTCCCTGGGTACGGCTGAAACCACACTGATGGACCTAACAACCGCCTACGGCATGCTGGTCAATGGCGGCAAACAGATCGAACCCGCGCTGATCGATCGCGTACAAGATCGCTACGGGCGCACTCTTTTTCGCCACGAAAAACGGAACTGTGTGGATTGCAATGTTGCCGAGGACTGGGAACGAACAAGCATGCCCGTTGTCTTCGAACGCGCAGAACAGGTGACAACCGAGCTTGCCGCCTATCACGTGGTTTCCATGCTGCGTGGTGTGGTGGAGAATGGCACGGCACAGCGGCGCGTTGGAAAGGTCGTTGACCGACCCGTCGGCGGCAAGACCGGAACCACTCAGGAATCCAAAGACGCTTGGTTCATCGGGTTCTCGCCGGACCTGGTGGTGGGCGTTTACGTGGGCTTTGACCAGCCGCGCTCCCTGGGTAAAAACGAAAGCGGAGGCAAGGCCGCATCACCCATCTTTGCGGCTTTTATGAACGAAGCACTAGCCGGAACACCCATCACCCAATTCCGCTACCCCGAGGGTGTCAAATTTTCCACCATTGACCCTCGAACCGGTGTGATTGACGTGCGCCGAGTTGCTAGCGATGGACGGGTTATCGGCGACACCGGTGTCGAACAGGAAACCGTGCAAGGCACCCGGGGAACCAGTGCGCCGGTGCCGTCCTCCAGCGAGAGCACGGCCACTGAAGACGTCAGGTCTTCCACGTCTTCATCCAGCACAAGCTCGCGGTCGTCTGACACCCAGACCACCCCGCGTGTGATATCGTCTGACGCGATCTTCTAAGAGGTCTAGCCGCCGGTAACAGGCGGAAAGACTGCGACTTCATCGCCGGGGTGGATCAGCGTATCGGGGTCGGCAAACTCTTGATTGACGGCCACACGCAAACGGTTGCGCTGCATCATGGCTTGAGCATGCGCCGGGCTGAGCGTTGGCAACCAGTCCAGCATTTCCGCCACCGTCAAAGGCGACTTCGGCGGCGTCTGACGTTCTTCATCGACGCCAATTTGAGCCCGGACCCATGCAAAATAGAGCAAACGGATCATCACAAATCCTTCAGCAACACGTTTTCTGTGAGATGGCCCGCTTTTCGCCACGCTGCCAGCTCATCAGTATCTGACGTAATCTAATGCCTCATTTGTGATTTCGAAGCGACGAAATGCGACCTCACGGCATTGGGAAACCGTGCATAAGAACCTAAATAGGATCAAAGGCGATATGCAGTGCAATCTGCATAGCGGCTGGGAAAAGAGGGAAACAGGGACGAACATGCCGACAGGGTTCAGCCTACACCAAATTCTTTGGCTTCAGCGCGCCTTCAGGCTGCTTGCTGCTGTGGTGCTGGTTTTGTCCGTAGTATCGTTCATTCCGACAGCAGATGCGCAGTCGGATCGCCTTTCTGAACAGGAACGCCGGATCAACGGGCTGGTGAAAACCGGGCGCGCCATGCTGACCAATCAGCAGTATGCGCGGGCATACAAGCACTTCCTCACCTACGCGCGACAGGAACCCGAAGAGGCCCGGCTGTATCGCTGGTTGGTGCTGAGCAGTCTGTACGCCGACCGCGAAGACGCGCTGACCGAATTGATGCTGGATGCCTCTGAGCAGGACGAGCCAACCACCAAGTTGCCCTTCGAGAGCGATTTGGCCGAATACGCGCTCGCTGAGTTGGCCATGTCGGAGGGCAATATCGACGCGGTCAGAAACCTGCTGAGCGGCTTCAACGACCGGACCTCGCCTTCTCCGGTTCTTGTGCTCAAGGGACAGGTCGCCTTGCTGGAGAGCAGCTTTGCCGAGGCAGACCGCCTTGCCGGCCTCGCCCAGCGTCGCGACAGCAACGACCCGGAAGCGCAACGGCTGGCTCAAACGGCCTCGGGGCTGAATGCCATGACGCAGGAATTGGGCCGCGTCGTTATTGACCCCGCAGCCTACAACTTCCTCGACATGACCGAGAGGGAGGTTTTCGCTGCCGCTTTGCTGCTGCCCTATCAACCGCTGGTTCTGCAGGAAGAAGTGGGTACGCAGCTGATCGAAGCCTACCTGAGCATTGGTAATCGAAACCCGGAATTGCGCATTCTGATCGATGTCTTCCGCCAATTGGCCGATTTGAGCAATGGCGGGATGGAGGCTTTGATGACCATCGATGCCAATGTCAACGAACTTGCCGCCCTATCCCCCACCTTTGCTGAATCTGCCAGTTTTCTGGAGGTGTTGGAGCTGATAGGCCGCTTCTGGCTGGCGGTTCGGGAGTACGACCGCGCTTATGAAACCTTCGACCAAATTCAGCTCATACAAGAACAGCGGGGCGACCAAACCGCTCAGTCTTGCTCGCTGGTTATCCTGGGGCGAACTGCGACGCTCATGGGTCGGCGCGACGATGCGCGCGCCTTCCGGGACCGCGCTCGAGAAATCACCGAAGCCGAAGCACAGAAAAGCCGCGCAGAGTTGGTGCGTCCCTGGGGTCAGATCTGGCCATTCGTCGTGGTTGCTGCACTGGCTGCGCTGACGGTGCTTTCGTTGATCGGTTCGCGAATGATTGCCCCTTCGCTGATCACCCCCTTGCGCCAGCAAGACCCTGGCACTGCGCGTATTCTTTCCAACCAGACAACGCGGCGAGTCTGGGTCGCCGGGCTCTATTTTGGGGCGGTGCTGGTTCTGATGCTCGCGGTTCTCGCTGCGGTGAGCCTTGGCGCACTGACCCTGGATTGGGCATCGGTCGAGGTGTTCAAGTGGCGTGATGATACTCTGCTGTACCACCGTCTTTACGAGTGGACCGACGCGCCACGACTGGGCGCAGTCACCGCCGGTTTTGCCCTGCTCGCCACGGCCATTGCCCTGATCGCCTTTGCCAGCACCCGACAGCAAGCCGCCGCTGAGGTCGCCGAACAGATCGACTCAGGCCTGAAAACGGGCGGGAGCCTCGAAGCCTTTGTGACCGCCGTATCTGCTGGACCAACCACTGATTTGGCCCAGCGAAACCCCGCCTTGCTGTCCCGCGCTAAGGCCGTAACGGCCAAAGGCGTGCCAGGCTGGATCTTCCCGTTTGCGCTCAGCCCGCTGTTGTTTGCCGCCGGGGTTTTGCTGCTGGGTGGGGTGTTGACCGGCTACCGCTACCTGCCGACCCCCGACCAGCCAACACCGCCGCTGTGTGACCCCGATACCTACGTCCCGCCGCCCTTCCTCCAGTCCAGCCAGCAGACCCCGCAGCAACAGCAACGGCAAGCGCCAATGGCAGGCCAGGGCGAGGGTGAAACCGGGCTGGACGTGTCCGACAGTGACGTCCCAGATGGCGCACTCGACGATTTGCTCGACGAGCAGTCCGTGGGCGGTCTGGACGATGCGGGCGAGCCGCTGGACTACCACACAGGATTGCCAGACCGGCAATTCGATATTGACCGTGCCACGGACCTTGAACAAAACCGGGGCCAGTCCGGCTCCTATCTGCTGGACGACACTGGTTTACGTCCAAGACAAGCGGTTCCCGAGCGATATCGGGGACGTTGGGACTAGCGGTCCAACACGCCGCCTGATGCCACCCTATTCCGGCCCCATGCCAAGAAGCAAAGACGATACAGTATGAACACCGACACCATAAACGACGCGACATCCGATACCGCAGAGGACCACGTGGCGACCGATGCAGCGGTAGAAGCAGCGGGCGCTGAAACAGTGGTTGCGGCAGCCCCTGCTGCCGCACCAGCTGAACATCTGCGGCTGGATCAGGCGAGCATTGACCACTTTGGCGCCCGTTTCCACGCCATCGCAGCCGAGGTTCGCAAAGATATTCTTTCGCCCGAAGGTGCAGAGGACTTTGTGGGTGAGCTGCTCACTGCCTTGTTTGCCAAGGGCCACGTCCTGCTTGAATCCCGACCGGGGTTGGGGAAAACCACGCTGGTAAGGTCCTTGGGTGCCGCTCTGGGACTCCAGTTTGGCCGAGTGCAGTTCACACCCGACCTGATGCCCGCCGACATCACCGGGACGACCATCCTGCGCACCGATGAACGCGGGGGGCTGTACCCGGAATTCCAGTCTGGCCCGATCTTCGCCAACATTCTGCTGGCCGATGAAATCAACCGCGCCAGCCCAAAGACGCAGGCTGCCCTTCTTGAAGCCATGGCAGAGCGACAGATGACGGTAGCGGGCGTGACGTACAAACCCGGTCAGAACTATGACGCGGGCAACGATGTTGCGTCGCCGATGACCGGCACTGACGCTAGTGGGCTGTTTCACGTGCTGGCAACCCAGAACCCAATCGAGCAAGAAGGCACCTACCCCCTGCCCGAAGCGCAATTGGACCGGTTCTTCTTCAAACTGGTCATCCCATCGCCGGACGATGCGCTGCTGTCTGGAATTGTGACCCACACCACAGGCGTTCAGCGTGAAGTTTTGGACACCGCGCAGCACGTGGATGGGCTGACGTTTGAGGAACTTCAATACTTGCAGAGCCTGCCGCTGCTGGTCGAAACGCCGGAAAGCGCGCTACAGTTTGCCGTGGAGCTGTGCCAGACTCTCAACCCGGTAAGCGGCCGGCCAAGCGCGCTCAATGCTGCCAATGAGTACGTCATGTACGGTCCATCACCGCGCGGGGCACAAGCCTTGATCCTGGCGGCCAAGGTGCGGGCCCTGGTTGCAGGCATGCCGAACATCAATGCGGACCTGATTGCGCAGGTGGCTGGGCCTGCCTTGCGGCACCGGGTCATCCTCAACCACCGCGCTGCGATTGATGGCATGGACAGCGACCGTTTGATTGCGGACGCAGTGAGCCATTTGGGTCGATAAATCATTGGCAGACCCAACACCCCTTCATGCTGCCTCCGTGACAGGCGCGCACAGGCGGCTGGATGACCTCGATCCCGCGTTCCTGCGCGCGGTCGGTGATCTGACGCTGCCGCCCCAGTGGATCCCACCGAGTGGTGCGGCCATGGGTCCACATCTCAATTCACTGGACGGCGACAGTCTGGAGTTCAAGCAGCATCGTACTTACACACCCGGGGATGATGTCCGGCGCGTGGACTGGTCGCTGTATGGCCGCTCAAAGCGGCTCTACACACGTTTGGTTCAAGACGAACACCAACCGAGACTTGTGCTCGCACTCGATACATCGGCATCGATGGCGACCGGGGGTTGGCAGGATAAATTCCGCGCCACGATTGAGTTGTGCCTTCAGCTTGCGCTGATTGGTCTGAACAGCGGATATGCTGTGCGCGTGTTACCTTTTGGGGACAGCGTGGCCAGCGACCGGGCGATCACCGTTCTGCATGCGCGCCAATTGCTCGGCTCTCTGCGGGAGCGTCTTGCTGGTCTGGAGCCTACCGGCCCGACCAATTTTGATGCACTGGGCAACGCGTCGCTTGATTGGCGGAATCAGGGGGCGCTGGTGGTCGTGCTGACGGACCTGCTGTTCGACATTGACGACGACCGCATGAACGAAACCGCACCTGTGAGCCTGCCCAACCTGCCGCTGACCGCCACCGAGCGGCGTGACCTTGATGGCGTGCGGGCACAGGCGCGACGACGCCTTATGATGTCGGCTCAATCCGTCGCGAAGAGCCTAAAATTCCTCTCTCACCCCAACATTCGCGGCGTCCTGTGTCAGGTATCCGGTGCGCAGGATCAGGACTTGAGTCAGGCCCGCCAGATCATCGACATGGAAAGTGGCGTGCTCCAGCGTCTTGCCTTTACCCGTGCTGCCTCCCGCGCCTATGGCCGCGTTCGTGCTGCACACATGGCAAGTCTCGCCGGGGCGGCACGCAGTCTGAACCTTGGTCATGCTTCTTTTGATGCCGGTGCGGCGGGTGACCATAACCGCTCGGACGTGCAGCGCATCCTCGCAGCGATGGCAAGTCAAGGTTACGCCGGTGAACCTGCGCAGATTGAGGTGACCTGATCCATGACGCTGTTTGGTTTTACCTTTGGTCTGTCATTTCTGTGGGCACTGCCACTGCTGCTTGCGCCAATTCTGGCTTTTCTTGCCCTGCAGGCCCGTCGTCAGCGGATGGACGTCTCGTCTCTGCTGCTGTTCCGGGACCTGCCGCGCCGAACGACGTTCCAGAACCTGTCGATGACCCACAAATGGCACCGCTGGCTCTATGCATTGATGTTTGTGATTTTGGCGCTGATCGCTCTCGGCTTGTCGGCCTTGCTGCCCGCGCCCAAGCGACTCATCGTGGTGGACACTTCGGCGTCGATGAATGCTGCGGCCGGTGGCGGTAAAACGCGCTTTGACAGTGCCATCGTGGCGGCCAGTGGCGAAATCGACCGTGCCATGGCTGCCGGCGCCAGCGTGGCTCTGCTCAGCCTGACCAATCTGGGAGATGACGTCCCCTTTGTCAGCGACCAACTAGAAGCACGCGCGCAGCTGGCCGCGCTGTCGGCTACCTCGATCCCCGCACCCATGGACCAGCGGCTGTCGGCAATGGCTGCGCTGTCGGCGTCGCGCGGGGTGGGTGCGTTGACACTGATAACGGACCGCCCGCTGAGTGAAACCATCGATTCACCCAGCCGCCTGAATTGGATCGACGTGGGTGATGAATTACCCTCTAACATTGGTTTTGAAGGGGTGAACGGCGGTCTGAACCTGTTTGATCCGCCCAAGGAAGTCTCCTTGCGCAACTTCGGCACCGAACCGATGCGCGATGTAACCCTGACGGCGCGGGTACGGGGCAAGCCTGCGGTTGTGACGCTGCGCCGCCCCTTTGACTTGCCCGCAGGCGCGCGGGAGTCCCTGCCGCTTGATCGCGTGCTCGAACAAACCGTCCAGCTTGGCCCAGGCCCGAAAGAACTCATCCTGACCTCTGGCGCCGGAGATCCGCTGGCACTGGATGATTCGCTTTGGGTTGTGCCGGAGGTGATCCAGAAGTTTGATCTTCACATTGTCCGCTGCGAAGGCAACGGTGCTCTGTTCGAGAGCTTCCTGCCACACCCTAATGTCCGCCTGTCCGAGAGCGCCGGGATCAGCGAAGACGCGGACTATCGCGGCTACGATGCCGTAATTTTTGACCGCTGCCCCGCGGGGCCCCTGTTCGAAGAACTCAATGCCAACGCCATTGTCATCGAGACCCGGCCCGGCGCCGGACGTGCCGAGGATGGCAGCGGCGCTCGACAGTTTGCCTGGCAGGCTTCAGAGAACCGCCATCCGGTCATGACCGGCCTCAAGCCCATGATTGGTCGCGTCGCGGTCGGTCCATCGCTGCGCCCCCTGCCGCCGCTGGACGCCAACAGCCGGGTGGTGCCGTTGCTGCGCGACGTTGACCCACAGGACGCCTTGACTGTGATCGCAGAAGACCGGGTTGAGATCGTCACCGCCTTTGCCGCAGAACGCTGGGAATTGGACACGGACGGCGAAGACGCCCTGCCTGCGGCCAAGATGCTATTCCTCGGCTTCGACCCCCACGCTTACTGCACCAGCTTTGTCCCTTCAGACGCAGAGGCTGACAACACGGTGGAAGACCGTCAAGACGCCCAGATTTATGGCCCTGATGACTGCCTGACACTGACATTTATGCTGATGAACACCCTTGAATGGATGGACGACCGCCGCCAGAGGATCCCGCAGTACCTCGCTGCTGGGGATCCGCTGACGCTTGATGGGGTGCGCAATGCCGTGGTTCGGACCGAAGATGCGGAAATCCCCGCCGTNATCACCGATGACCAGGGCGTGTCGCGCTGGCGTTTGGATCANGCCGGGCTGTATTTCCTGAACGGCGAAGGCATCACCCAGACCGTGCCGGTTTCTTTGGCCCTGTTCAACGCGGAGGAATCATCACTCTCNCGCGCTCCCATAACCGCGCTGCCCGACTTCAGCGCGCTGTCACGCGGAGATGGCCTGCGCCGCCTGACCCGACCTTTGCTCATGTGTCTATTAGCCATCGCGGTGCTTGAAGCGCTGTTCCTGATCCTCCTTGCCGGACGGTTCCGGCGGGGTAGGCAACAACGTCGGAGGGCCAGCGCTTGAACGTGATTTTTATGGCGCTGATTGCGGCTGGCCTCTTGTTCTGGCTGGCGCCGCTGGTGCGCCGATTGCTGGATCGACTGTCTGGGATCGAGCGTAACCAAAGAGTCTCCGTGCTGATCACCAGCCTGATTTTGCGCGGCGTGGCTGTTGGGCTGATGGCCATGCTATGGCTGGGCCTGAACGAGTTCCGCCAAACTGTGCCCGCAACCACCAAAGCACGGGTTGATGTGCTGCTCGACCTGTCAGAAAGCCTGGTGCACGCCGATGCGCCCGACTTGGAGACCTACCTCAGAAACGCTGACCGCCTGACCGATCAGATCGTCAGCGACCTGGGCGTCCCTGCGGAGGTCAATCGCCGGGTCTTTGCCAAGGGCAGTCGCTCCGTCGGCTCGTTCAACGCAGCCGCTGCTGCGATTGCTGACATTGGCGGTGATTCAACCGATCTGTCTGCTGTGATTGCTGAAACCCTGGCCACGGGCGCAGGCTCCCCCGCACAGGCGATCGTGCTGATGACGGATGGCCTGACCACGCGTCAGGGCGCGCGCGATGACACTCAGATCACCCAGGTGCTGCAACTGCTTGCTGGCGGCCGGGTGCCCGTGCTGGTGGTGCCTCAGCCAGGGGAGCCGGGTTTCCGCCTCGCCAAGCCCGACGATCCCCGCTTCATCATAGGCGACGACCAGAGCCTGTCATTGCTCAGTCAGGGCGACCTTGAAGACCCTCTCATCGCGACACCCATCGATCTTGCCATCAAGCCGCAGGATGAGCAGCGCGTGGCTTACCTAGGCGCATTGCAGGGCGACAAAGTGCAGGACTTGTTCCGCTTTACGTGTCTGGATGGCGATCCGGCGGGGACTGCGGCTATCATCATCGATGAGCGCGTCGATGCCGTATCCTGCACCCCGCTGATCTTGGATCAGGAAGGCGAAGGCTCCTTCGTCCAGATGACGGTCAAGCTCGACAACAACCCTGAACCGGTCCCCGATACCCGCTTTGCCGAGCCTCGCCTGCCCGACACCGTGCAGTCGCGCATGGTGCCGACCATGGCAACGCCGCAGGTTCTGTGGCTGGACGGTGGGGCACAGCCCATCGCGCTGATAGAGACCATCATCGAGGAATTGAATTGGAACATCGAACGCGTGGTCCCCAGCGATCTGCCCCGCCGGACGGGTATTGATGCGACCCAGCCGCTGGATCTGTTCGACTATGACCTGATCCTGATGACGGACTTTGCCCCCGGTGAGATCGGCGATGGACTGACCCAGCAGGCAATCCTGGGGGAGATCGAAGACTTTGTGCAACGCGGTGGCGGTCTGTTTATCGCGGGCGGTGATGAGACCTTTGGCGTCAAGGGTTACGCTGCCACACCCGTTGCTCGTGTCCTGCCTGTAAATGTCGAACCCAAAGGCTCCTCCGGTGACCCCAAACTACTGGCTGTCGGCGTCCTCGATGTTTCAGCCTCGCTATTCTATGAGGAAGCCACGATGGATCGCGCTGTCCGTTACATCGTGGAGAGTTTTGCGCCGCTGTCTGACGGCTCACTCGTCCGCGTGTTCGGGTTCTCTGACGAAGTCCACGAATTGGTTCCACTCGACACCTTCCAAGGCGTTGAAGACCTCGAAAACCAGATCCGGGACTCTCTCGCGCTGCTGGCTGAGGAATTCGAGCGCCGGCGACTGATCGGATTGCAACCCGAAGGCATCGACATCTACGATGCTCTTGCGGAGACCCGCCGTTCGCTGGTCATGGCCGAAGAAGCCGGTTTTGAGCTTCCTGACGAGCGCCGAGTTCTGATCATCGCCGATGGCGGTGATGCTGACACGGGCGCTTATCTGTCTTGGAAAGTCGATGAAGACGGCATCTTCCAGCGCGACACAGCACCGTCGCTTGCCGCCCGCCTGAACAGCGATGACGACTTCATCATCAATGGCATCGCCATGGCTTACGGCGAGACCTCACTGCCCGACATCTATGAGGTGCTGAACAGCCGAGACCCCAGCCTGCGCCAGCGCGCCGGTATCGCGTCCGAAGGGTTTAACAACCTGTTCAGCGTGGCCGAAGCCGGGGGCGGTATTGCCTATCTCGACCGGTTCCAGATCCCTATTGGACAGCTTGCCCGGCGCATGATCAGCTATAAGGACGAGCGCATCGACGACCCCCAGTTCAACACGCGCCACCGCTTCCTTTACGACCTGCCGGCGCAGGAAATGGGGTTGGGCGCAATCAATGGCTACTCAATCCTTTCAGCCCGGGATGAAGCGCGCTTTATCATGGGGCAACAGGACTACCAGCCCGAGCAAGGCCGACCGCTTGATCTGGCACTGTGGACGGATTGGGTGCTTAAGCGTGAGCCGGACAGCTCGGCTGAGGGCTTTATTGAACGCGCGGCCGTTGGAGGACGGGTTTCGGTGCTGGGAACATCGCTGCGTGATGGCGGTCAGGATAACGCGCTGACGGCAAATGCGATCTTCCAGGTCGCGCTGGCCCGTGCTTTCGCCTGGGCCACGCGCACCAACCCGCGGGACGCCATCGAGCTTTCGCTGACGCGCGATGCGCGCAATGAAGTACTGCTCGCTCTGGAACACCGCTCGATTGACCCTTTTGCGCCAACGGGTTTCTCAGTGGAACTGTACGGCTACGAAGAAGCCGAAACGGACCTAGCCGAGGGGTCGACGCGGGCTCGTGGCACGCTGATCAATCAGTTTGAGCTGATTGGATCTGAATCCCGCTGGACGGGCAATCTGGGCAGTATCCGCGATCTTCCCGAGGTTTTTGAATTGGTCATAAGCGGCACAGGCACAGACCGGCAGGGGCGGTCACGGGGGTTTCAGAAGCCCGGCGTTGTTCGTCCCGCTTACCTGCATTTGGCCACTGAACCGCTAGCCCTCGACGCTGGGGCAAACCTGGTTGCGCTGCAAGCAATTGCGCGCGCCAGTGGTGGTGTCGTGCTGGATCCTGCAAACCTGCAAGTGCCTGGTGCACTGGTGCAGCTGGAACAAAGCGGTACGCGCGACAGGGTCTGGGATCTGACCTGGGCGCTGGTGTTGCTGATCCTGATTGCCCTGGTGGCTGACTATCTCATTCGCGAATACCTGTCCGAGGCGGAGGCCTGATTGATGCGCAGACACGCTCTAAGAACACTGCTGACTGCTGTTGCTATGACTCTGGCCGGTTGGTCAGGCACGACGGGGACCGCTGCCGCACAGGCCTTTGACCCACAAGACCCCTATCGCCGCGTGTTCCTCGATATGATGCTGACGTTCACCAGTGCTGCCGAGGTCTCCGACGACTGGAGCGAGGATTGGGACAGCATTCGCGCGGCGCGCGACTTGCAGGAAGAGCTGCGGTTATGCGGAACGTTTTATCGGCGTGATCTGATCAACCACTTGCTCAAAATCATGGGTGAGGTCAAAGAAGACCCCGAGGTACTCTCAGGCATTGCCGACATCGTCCGGGCTTCGATCGCGTTTTCGAATATGAACGAAGACTTGGGTAAATTCTCTCTGGAAGCGGTTTCCGACGACATTTTGGCCCGAACCGATATTCAGGGTCTGATCGACCTGATGACCCGCTATTTTGGACTTGAGGACCAGTACCATGGAAACCTCTGGTTTGGCGAAGCGCTAATCCCGCGTGGGCTGGCCCCGCAGCGGCTATCCCTAGACCTTTATCCCAAGGCGGAATTTCTGGTGGGTGATATCCAGAAGTACATGAGTTTCGCGGAAAGCGCCTTTGGATCGAACTTCCTTGACTGGCCTATTACCGCTGCGATGCGTGCGGGTCGAGACGACCTCGCACAGCGGTTGCAAAGCGATTACGACCGCACCAAACCCACAAACATCACCAAACTGCTTTTCCTCGAAACCCCAACTGCGCAGGCCGCGCATTGTCAGGGCTTGTTGCAAGGGGTTCGTGATCGCCTGATGGAGCAGGAGAACCTCACCGCGAAAGCAGAAGCCGAGACCACGGGCGTGCGTTTCGCCAGTTGGACACTTTTGCTGTGCGGACAGTTTGCCGACTCGCGTCGCTCAGCGCGGAAAATGGGGTGGGAGCGGATGTCGCGCAGCTGTGGCTTCAATCGCGAAACCTCCAACGTCACCGACTTCTACAACGCGATCCTGTCCGGCTCCTACCTTGCCACCGAGCAGCGCAAGAATGGCGAATTGCTGCGTTCTGCCTTCACACTGGAAGAAATCGTCGCAGAAGTGCGGCAGGTGCTCTACCTCGACAGCTTCACTGGCCTGGGTCACATCAACATCGTCGTCGATGAGGATATCGAGCTCTACATGACCCACCTACACGGCATGACGCCGGAATTGCGGGTGGTTCAGGGCCTGTTGGAAGAAGCACGGGGCAACACGTCGCTGGCCGTTGACGCTTGGCGAGCGGCGCTGACTGAGGATGAGCTGCACGAACGCTGGGTGATTACCTTGCAGGCCTGGGTGAACGCACGCAGCAGCCGCGTGAACCTTCTATCAGCTGAAGAGAGCTAGGGTCTGTTCCTATGATGACCCAGAGCCACGTTGCGATTGGACTGCTGTTCGCCGCGCGCAGTGGAAAGCGGGCGGCGATTGCCGGGGCTATCTTCGGGGGGGTCACGCCGGATTTCGGAATGGTGCCGATGATGTTGGTTTCCTATTTTCTGCTGGGGCAGGACATGGGACAGATTTGGGAAACCACTTATTACAGCGTGCCGTGGTGGACCATTGACCAAATCACGAATTCAGCCCCGCTCTACACGATTTTGCTGACAGCAGCCCTGCTGGCGGGGAGGCGAGTAACGCACTGGTGGCCGGGGTTTCTGTCCGCTTTCGCGCTCACAGGGTTGCTGCACGTCGCCTTTGACTTCCTGACGCACGCCAGCGACGGGCATATCCACTTCTGGCCCCTGTCAGACTTCATCTTTGCCAGCCCGGTTTCCTATTGGGAAAGCGATCATTTCGGTCAGGTGTTTGGCCTGCTTGAAGCCTTGGGTGGGCTAGGCGCCGCTGTGGTTCTATGGCGGGTCTATCGCGGCTGGCAGGTCCGGACTTTTGCCGGACTGCTGGCCTTGCTGTCGGTCGCAGGATTAACGATCTTGACCCTGTTTGCGGTGGGTTTCTGGGATCAACCTGCCAATTCCAATCCTTGACCTCATGCCGCGTGCCGCGGTGGTTCAGAGCCCCAGCAGGGCTGGAATTTCGCGGACATGCTCGATCCTGATGTCTACGCCCGCCCGGAACCGAGGATCAACATAGCTTTCTTCGATCACGCCAATGCACGAATGTGCCTGTGCGTTGCGAGCGAAGTTGAGGTCGGTCATGGTATCGCCAACCATGGAAACCTGCGCTGGCGTCAATCCAGTCTGAGCGCTGAAAGCCTGCATCATTTCTGGTCCTGGCTTGCTGCCGTGACTGTCGTGGCCATAAATGACGGTGCAGAATTCGGTGATATTCAGGTCTTCCATATCCCGTCGCGCGGCGGCCTCTGAATCGTTGGTGGCGATTCCGAGCACGTAGCCGGCTTCGGCCAGGGTCTGCATGGTGGGTCGAATGACGCCCAAAGCCACGGAGGCGCGTGAACGCTGTCCGGTGCGCATTTCCTCAAGAAAAGTCACCATCCGTCGCCCCTGCTCCGGACCCAGGCGTTCCTGCCAGGCCTCAAAAATCGAACCCCAATCGCCTTGCGCCAGCTGGCTGTCAGCAGTGAACTTCTGCGTTTCGAGGTTGAAGCCCCCGATCTTGGCGAGATCCTCAGCAACCCGCTGCTCGCCGTCTCCTGCCGAATACCAGATCAAGTCATTGAGGACCGCGCCCCACGTTCCATGCAAATCCAGCAGGGTTCCATCCTTATCAAAAAGCAGACCCTTGACGCCACTCATGTCCATGTTCTTGGTTCCCCCATATTTTATGCGAATGTTCGTATATTGTTCTTGCACACAAACCGCAACAGTCGATATGTTTATACACAGGAGCAGTTATTGCTCTTGTCCGTTTAGGTTCGTAAGAACGGCGTATAACAGATTTACGAAAGCTTGGTAAAAATGAGCGTCAACAAAGTCATTCTGGTCGGCAACCTAGGCCGCGATCCAGAGGTTCGGACCACCAGCAGCGGCAGCAAAGTGGTTCAGCTTTCAATTGCGACATCCGAGCGCTGGCGCGACCGGGCTTCCGGCGAGCAGCGTGAGAAGACCGAATGGCACCGAGTGGTGATATTCAACGAGCGTCTGACCGACGTGGCAGAACGGTATCTGCAACGCGGGCGGCAGGTTTACATCGAGGGCCAGCTGCAAACCCGCAAGTGGCAGGATCAGGAAGGCAACGATAAGTACACGACCGAAATCGTGCTCAGTCAGTTCCGAGGCGAGTTGCAGATGATCGGCGGACGCGGTGAAGGCGGCGGCGGCGGTGCTGGTGGCGGCTACGGCGACAGCAACTTCGGCGGTGGTGGCGGCGGCGGCAGCGCGTCCGGCGGCGGCTTTGGAGGCGGTTCGAGCGGCTCTGGCGGAGGCGGCTTTGGCGGTGGATCAGGCGGAGACTCGGGCGGTGGTTCCGGTAGCTTCGGCGGGGGTTCATCCGGCGGCGGCGGCGACTTCGACGACGACATTCCCTTCTAAAGTTTACCCCGGCGCGCAGGGGTGGTTTCCCTTGCCTCTCGACGCATAATTTTCTAGTGTAAGGCGGTACTCATCAAGGCCGCCTGACCCCAATTTCATTGGTGTATGTCCGGCAGCTTCACGCGGCGCGAAAGCGCCGCTTTTCTCGATCCTGGAGCGTACTGTGTCGGACAACGAAGACGGCCTCACCCCAGACAGTGCAGACGCCTCAGGCGGCGACGGTAACAACGGCGAAAATGGCGCTGCTGCCGGTGCCTTGCCCGACGATATTGCGCCAGTTTCTCTGGTTGCTGAAATGCGCAAGTCCTACTTGGACTACGCCATGTCGGTTATCGTATCCCGCGCGCTGCCTGACGTTCGCGATGGCCTGAAGCCGGTTCATCGCCGCATTCTCTACACCGCCAAAACCGGCGGCTATGAGTGGAACCGGGCCTACCGCAAATCGGCGAACCTCGTCGGTGAAGTTATGGGTGGCTATCACCCCCATGGCGACGGCGCGATCTATGACGCTATGGTTCGCATGGCTCAGCCGTTTTCGATGCGTGCGATGCTGATCGATGGCCAGGGTAACTTTGGTTCCATGGATGGCGATCCGCCAGCAGCCTATCGTTACACCGAGGCGCGCCTGTCGAAGCTGGGTTCCGGACTGCTCGAAGATATCGACAAGAACACCGTTGATTTCCAGCCCAACTACGACGAGAGCAAGCAGGAACCGCAAGTCCTGCCAGCGCCCTACCCCAACCTGCTGGTCAATGGTGCTGGTGGCATCGCGGTGGGCATGGCAACCAACATTCCGCCGCACAACCTCCGCGAAGTGATCAACGCCTGCGCCGCTTACATCGACAACCCCACGATCACCATCGATGAGCTGATCGAGCACATACCCGGTCCAGATTTCCCGACCGGCGCGATGATTTTGGGGCGATCGGGCATCCGTTCGGCCTATCATACCGGCCGAGGCTCCGTGATCATCCGAGCCAAGACCCACATCGAGGAAAACCGCAAAGACCGCGAAACCATTGTGGTCACCGAACTGCCTTATCAGGTCAACAAAGCCCGACTTGTCGAACGCATCGTGCAGCTCGCCAAGGATAAGGTCGTTGAAGGCGTTGCGAGTGCCAATGATGAATCCGACCGCCACGGCATGCGCGTGGTGATTGAGGTCAAGCGCGACCATCAGGCGGAAGTGGTGCTCAACCAGCTGTTCAAGCACACGCCGCTGCAAAGCTCCTTCGGTTGCAACATGCTCGCCATCAACGGCGGACGCCCGGAAATGCTGAATCTCCAGCAGATCATCAGTGCCTTCGTCGATTTCCGCGAAGAAGTCATCACGCGGCGCATGGCCTTTGAGCTGGGCAAAGCACGAGACCGCGCGCACATCCTGGTGGGTCTGGCGGTTGCTGTTGCAAACATTGATGACATCATCAACCTGATCCGTCGCTCTGCCGATCCGGCCACGGCGCGTATCGAGTTGATGGAACGGGCCTGGCCCGCAGAAGACATCCGCTCGCTGATCGAACTGCTGGACGAGCCGGGTCGCGGTGTTTCTGAGGATGGCACCTACCGCCTGTCTGAAGAACAGGCTCGCGGCATTCTCGCCTTGCAGCTGTCTCGCCTGACAGGTCTAGAACGGGACAAGATCGCCTCCGAACTCGAAGAGCTGGCGGCCAAGATCAAGGAATTCCTCGAAATCCTGTCCAACCGCGACCTGCGCATGGACTTGGTCCGGAGCGAACTGCGGGCCGTGTCCGAAGAGTTCGGCGACGACCGCCGCACAAGCATTGAGAACCACGAAGCCGACTATGACATCGAAGACCTGATCCCGCGTGAGGAGATGGTGGTCACGGTCAGCCACGGTGGCTACGTCAAACGGGTCTCGCTGGATACCTACCGGGCGCAGCGGCGCGGCGGAAAGGGCCGTTCGGGCATGGCGACGCGGGACGAGGATTTCGTCGCCAACGTCATGGTCTGCAACACCCACACGCCCGTGCTGTTCTTCTCCTCGCGGGGGATGGTTTACAAGCTCAAGGTCTGGCGCTTGCCCGAAGGCACGCCACAGGCTCGCGGAAAGGCAATGGTGAACATCTTGCCACTGGAAAAGGGCGAGACCATTACCGCTTTCCTGCCCCTCCCCGAAGACGAGGAACAGGCAGACGACCAGTTCGTCATGTTCTCCACCGCAAGCGGCGGTGTGCGTCGCAACCGGTTGAGCGACTTCGTATCGGTGAAGGCAAACGGCAAGATTGCCATGAAGCTGGACGAGGGCGACAGCCTGGTCAACGTGGCCATCTGCAACGAAGGTCAGGACGTGCTGCTGTCGGCGCGCGAGGGTAAGGCAATCCGCTTCCCGGTCACTGATGTTCGGGTGTTCGTTGGCCGGGATTCCACCGGCGTCCGGGGCATGAATTTGACGGCTGAGGATCGTGTGATCTCCATGGCCATTCTGAACCACGTTTCCGCAACGGCCGAGGAACGCGACGCCTACGTCCGCCACGCCAACGCCATGCGACGCGCTGAGGAAGAAGGCTCAAGCGGGACAGATGTTGGCGCAGGCGGCCTGCTGTCTGAAGAGCGCCTGACCCAATTGGCAGCAGCTGAGCAATTCATCCTGACCCTGTCCGAAGACGGCCTGGGCAAGCGGACCAGCGCCTACGAATTTCGCACGATGGGCCGCGGAAATCGGGGCGTTGCGGCGATCGATATTGGTCGCTCAGGCAGAGAAGCTGCGGCTGTTGCGGCCAGCTTCCCAGTCCAACCGGGCGATCAGCTGATGCTGGTGACCAATGGCGGTACGCTCATCCGAACCTCAGTGGACGAAATCCGCATTGCCGGCCGCTCCACCAGAGGGGTCTATGTCTTCCGCGTGGCCGACGGCGAGCAGATTGTATCGGTGGCGAGACTTGACGATCCGGGCTCTTCGGAGGATGACGATAGCGACGACGCCAGCGATGGCACAACGGATGACGCAACCGAGGAATAGGCCCTGATGAGGCGAGTTGGACTTTACCCCGGCACCTTTGACCCTGTAACCAACGGTCATTTGGACATCATGCAACGGGCAACACACGTGGTCGATCACCTGATCATCGCTGTTGCCAACAGCCCGGGTAAAAATCCTGCCTTTACTCCGCCAGAGCGGGTGAAACTGCTCCGAGGCCTGATCAAAGAACACGACTTCGGCGATTGCACCATCGAAGTCCGCTCCTTCGGCTCACTGCTGATGCATTTTGCTGACGAAGTCGGGGCGCGCGTGATTATTCGTGGGCTGCGGGCTGTCTCCGACTTTGAGTATGAGTTTCAGCTTGCGACGATGAACAAGCATCTTAATCCCAAAGTTGAGACCGTGTTCCTGACCGCATCAGAAAGTCAGCAGTTCATCGCCTCTTCGCTGGTCAAGGAAATTGCCAGCCTTGGCGGAGATGTCTCCGACTTCGTACCGGAAAAGGTCCTGCAGGCTCTGAAAATCCGCTACGCGGACTGAGCCTCTTGGCCGCTTGCCTAGTGGCATTCGTGGCACGCTTTAACAGCCCCTTCACCCGACGAATGGTTTAACCCCAGAAATGCTGTCGCGGCCTCTGGTGTAGAGGCGGAAACGGCCTAATGTCTCGGGTAAATTCGATCGATTCTGGAACCGATATCCCGGCATGGCTTCAAAGAAAACAAGCTTCGCAGCACACGAAAGTCCCTTCATCTCAGTGCGGGGGGCACGCGAGCATAATTTGCGCGGCGTCAACATTGATCTGCCACGAAACCAGCTGGTCGTGATCACCGGGCTTTCGGGGTCGGGCAAGTCGTCGCTGGCATTTGACACAATCTACGCCGAGGGCCAGCGCCGCTACGTCGAGAGTTTGTCGGCCTACGCGCGGCAGTTTCTTGAACTGATGGAAAAACCCGATGTGGATAGCATCGAAGGGTTATCTCCAGCGATTTCGATTGAGCAGAAAACCACATCGAAAAACCCTCGCTCCACCGTCGGCACCGTAACCGAGATTTATGATTACCTGCGCCTGCTGTTCGCACGGGTCGGTATCCCCTACTCCCCCGCGACAGGGTTACCGATCGAGAGCCAGACGATCTCTCAAATGGTGGATCGAACCGTCGTCATGGGCGAAGGCACCCGTCTTTACCTGCTCGCTCCAATCGTGCGCGGGCGGAAGGGTGAATACCGCAAAGAGCTGGCGGAGTTACAAAAGCGCGGCTTCCAGCGGGTCAAGATTGACGACGTCATGTACCTGATCGAAGAAGCCCCAGCGCTGGACAAGAAGTTCAAACACACCATCGAGGTGGTCGTGGATCGCGTCGTGCTCAAGGAAGGCATGGAACAGCGGCTCGCCGATAGTTTTGAAACCGCTTTGGAGCTGGCTGACGGTCTGGTGATCGTCGAGGACGCGAAAACCGAGCAGCGCACGACATTCTCCGCAAAATTCGCCTGCCCTGTCAGCGGGTTTACGATTGACGAAATCGAACCCCGACTGTTCTCGTTCAACAACCCCTTTGGCGCCTGTCCATCCTGTGACGGGCTGGGGCATCAGCTGTTTTTTGACCCTGATCTGGTGGTGCCGATCAAGGCCCTGAGTTTGCGCGAAGGGGCTTTGGCGCCCTGGGCAAACTCGTCCTCAAAGTACTACATGCAGACCCTCGACGCGATCAGCGCGCACTACGGTTTTGACCTCGATACGCCCTTCGATGAGATGAAACCAAAGAACCGCGACATCATCCTCTATGGCTCCGGCAAAGAAGCCATCACGATGATCTATGACGACGGCACGCGCGCCTACCGCACCACGCGCCCGTTTGAGGGGCTGATCAACAATATGAACCGCCGCTACCGGGAGACGGACAGCGACTGGGTGCGCGAAGAACTGGGGAAGTACCAAAACAGGCGCCCCTGTGAATCCTGTGGTGGCCATCGCCTGAAGGAGGAGGCATTGGTGGTCAAGATCGACGATCTGCACATTGGCCGGGTCAGCGAGATGTCCATCGGTGAGGCCAACGCCTGGTTTCAGGCTCTGCCCGACCGCCTCACGGAAAAGCACAGCGAGATTGCGGCGCGCATTCTGAAGGAAATTCAGGAGCGGCTTGGGTTTTTGAATAATGTTGGGCTGTCCTACCTGACCCTGTCGCGGGGATCGGCCACGCTTTCGGGCGGTGAGAGCCAGCGTATCCGTCTGGCGTCCCAGATTGGTTCGGGCCTGACCGGGGTTTTGTACGTGCTCGATGAGCCATCCATTGGCCTGCACCAGCGGGATAACGACCGCCTGCTCGAAACCCTGACCCGATTGCGGGATCTGGGGAATACGGTCCTGGTTGTTGAACACGACGAAGACGCCATCCGTGCCGCAGACTATCTGGTGGACATGGGGCCCGGCGCGGGCGTGCGCGGCGGAACGGTGGTGGCAGAAGGCACCCCGGCGCAGGTGCAAAAGGTGAAAGCCTCAGTCACCGGTCAGTACCTCTCTGGCAAGCGTAAGATCGACATTCCAAGTGAGCGACGCAAGAAGAGTGATAAGTCGATCCGGATCGAGGGCGCATCCGCCAACAACCTCGATGACGTCACGGTCGATTTCCCGATGGGCATCATGACTTGCGTGACGGGGGTTTCAGGCTCCGGAAAGTCCACACTGACGCTGGAAACCCTTCACAAGGCGCTTGCCCGGCACCTGCACGGCTCCCGCGATACACCTGGCGCGCATCATGCGATCAAAGGGATGGAGCAAGTCGATAAGATCATCGTCATCGACCAGTCTCCCATCGGCCGGACCCCGCGCTCGAACCCGGCGACCTACACGGGCGCCTTTGGCCCAATCCGCGACTGGTTCGCCGGCCTGCCGGAATCCAAGGCACGCGGCTATAAGCCGGGCCGGTTCTCGTTCAACGTCAAGGGCGGTCGCTGTGAAGCCTGTCAGGGCGACGGCATGATCAAGATCGAGATGCACTTCCTGCCCGATGTCTACGTGCAGTGCGACGTCTGCAAAGGCAAGCGCTACAACCGCGAGACGTTGGAAGTGCGCTTCAAGGACAAGTCGATTGCCGACGTGCTCGATATGACGGTCGAAGAGGCGGTTGGGTTCTTCAAAGCCGTGCCATCAATCCGCACCAAGATGGAAATGCTGGCTGAAGTGGGGCTGACCTACGTGCGCGTTGGGCAGTCTGCAACCACGCTATCCGGCGGTGAGGCCCAGCGGGTCAAGCTGTCCAAAGAGCTTTCCAAACGGTCAACAGGCAAGACGGTATACATCCTCGATGAGCCCACGACGGGGCTGCACTTCCACGATGTTTCCAAGCTGCTTGAGGTGCTGCACCGTCTGACCGATCAGGGCAACACAGTGATCATCATCGAGCACAACCTCGAAGTGATCAAAACAGCAGACTGGATCATCGACATCGGCCCCGAAGGCGGATCGGGCGGCGGTCGCATTGTAGCCCAAGGCACTCCCGAAACCGTCGCCGCCAGCGAAGAAGGCCACACGGCCCGCTATCTTCGTCCCGCCCTGGAGCAAAAGTAAATCGGTGCACTGAGCCCCTTTTTCGCCGTTGCTTCCCCAGACGGGACCCGCGCCAATGGCGCGGAGGGGGGGCAATGACGGAGGCGGCAGCCGACCGGCGGCGTAGCCGACGTCACCCGCGCGTGGCGCATCCGCGGCCCGCGCAGCGGGCTAGGATGTGACGCGCCACCCTAACATTTCACCAGAAAAGACACCTGTGACTCGAATGGAAACCGCCGCAAATCCAGAGCTTCGGCGCCGATCACGTCAAGGACCGC
Organism: Geminicoccus sp.; assembly: GCA_002705565.1. GTDB lineage: Bacteria > Pseudomonadota > Alphaproteobacteria > UBA7985 > UBA7985 > UBA7985. Next base: position 38,413 of record PAHJ01000140.1, read on the forward strand.
ACGCGTCTCACCCGGAAACTCGGGAAAGGCCAATTGGTCAAAAGCCAGCACGGACCCCTTGGGCATGAGCGGCCACAAGTGCTCAAGCGCGGTCCGCGTCGGGCGGTACAGGCAGAGGTCAACATAGACCATGGCGATTAACAGCTGCGGATTGGCTTCGATGAAGGTTGGCAAGGTCTGCTCGACGTCGCCAACAACCAGCTCCACCCGCGGCACCTGACCTAGAAAGCGATCCTCGTCATGCGCTGTGATCGACGCACGCAGACGGTCGAGGTCTCCGCGCAGCTTGCCCGCCTTGACGTTTCGGGCTCCAGCAGCCCGGTCAACCGGGTCAACATCTGGAAAACCTTCAAAGGTGTCGAAACCATAGATCCGGCGCGCGACGTGATTGGGCTCAAGGTTGGAGATAATGTGCGCAAACGACATCAGCCCCTGTCCATGCTGCACACCCAACTCAAGGATCACACCGGGACGATCGGCAATCAGCTTAAACAGCTCATATCGCGTAATGAACGCCAGCATATCGCGGCGCTTGGCCGTCAGTGCAAAAGGGGGGGAAGGATCAGGTGTCACGGGCATTTTCGACCCTGGCAAGGTGGGGCGACTGATGGGGTTCGAACCCACGACCCCCGGTACCACAAACCGGTGCTCTAACCAACTGAGCTACAATCGCCGTCAAGAACGCCTGAGTACGTCAAAGCGCCATGAGGGTCAACAATTGCGGCTTGCAAGGCGCGCCGAGGCTCCCATGCGGAAAACACGGCCACCGTGAGCGATTCGATTTCCACCGAAAAACACACGTTCGCCTATTTTTTGGTCAAATGGTGACTTTGTAAGCAGATTTTTGGAGCGCATCCATGCGTTTATTTCAAAGGCCTTTCGCATCTGCCCTTTTTTGCAGCAAAGTCTTTGCACGCAGCCTCAACCCTCGCTAAAGCGAGAGAAGATATCCAGGGGACAGACGCCCCCCTGCGATCCAGTTTGTTCCGGGACCCCAGAAGCCATGAAAAAGATCGAAGCCGTTATCAAGCCCTTCAAACTCGACGACGTTAAAGAAGCCCTGCACGCCATTGGCGTGGCGGGCATCACCGTTACCGAAGCCAAGGGATTTGGTCGTCAGAAAGGCCATACAGAGTTGTATCGCGGCGCTGAATACGTCGTGGATTTCCTGCCCAAAGTAAAAATCGACCTGATCGTCGCCGACAACCAACTCGACGCGGCGCTCGACGCTATTGAATCCAGTGCCAAAACCGGTCGTATCGGTGATGGCAAGATCTGGGTTACGGACATCGTTGATGTTGTCCGGATCCGGACCGGTGAACGCGGTGACTCAGCGATTTAACCGACGCTGTGTCACGGGGGTCGTTCAGGCCCCGCTCTTTTTTATTCCTGAACACTTCAGAATTGACCGTAAGTTACGAAAGGATTTGGCATGACCACTTATGCTGACATCAAAAAGATGATCGAAGAA
>PAHJ01000141.1 GCA_002705565.1 Geminicoccus sp.
GCCCGGTCTTTTCCGAACCGGCTCCAGCCCTTCGAGAACTTCAATATCCTGCGCAGTGTAACCGGCTGTCTCTTCCGTAACCGTCTCAAAGAGTTGCGTTTGATTGCCTGACGCCATGCTCAGGATCTTCCTGTTATTGGTAAAAGGATTTTACTTTATTTAGTATGAACTGATTCTAAAGGGTATCATCATGGTGGCGACTATAAAATCGGCGTTTAAACTGCCTTCCGGTGTGGAATTGCCAAATCGACTGGTAAAGGCTGCGATGACTGAGCGGCTCGCCGATGTCCGAAACGGTGTCACTGACAGGCTGATAAACTTGTACAAGGCCTGGGCCGATGGCGAAATAGGTCTGCAAATCACCGGGAATGTGCAAGTTGACCGACGCAATCTAGAGGCTGCCGGTAATGTCGTGATTGATGCTGTGCCGTCAAACCTGCAGCTTGATTTGCTGTCACGCTGGGCTGATGCGTGCCATGGTCGCGGTGGCAAAGTGTTCATGCAATTATCGCATGCCGGGCGACAGACGCCGAAAATGGTCAATCACACACCGGATGCGCCAAGCGCCGTTGCCGTCAATCTGCCGGGAGGACAGTTTGGTCAGCCGAAAGCCTTAACCGAGGATGGTATCCGTCGCCTTATCGACCAGTTCGGTGTCGCCACGCGGGTTGCGCGCCAGGCCAGATTTGACGGCGTTCAGATCCACGGTGCCCACGGCTATCTAATCAGTCAGTTCTTGACGCCGTTGGTGAACCAGCGGACCGATCGATGGGGCGGGTCTATTGAGGGGCGGGCACGCTTTCTGATCGATGTGATCAAATCTGCAAAAGCCGAGGCCGGCCCGGGATTCGGTGTGGCATTAAAGCTCAACTCAGCGGACTTCCAGAAGGGTGGCTTCGGGCCACAAGATAGTGTTGCCGTAATCGGTATGCTGAACGGGCTGGACCTCGACTTCCTCGAAATTTCAGGCGGTAGCTATGAACAGCCGAAAATGGTCGGTCTCAATGGTCTTGAACCGTCCCACGTCGAAACGCTGCGTCCATCGACGCGGGTCCGCGAAGCTTATTTTCTCGATTATGCTGCGGAAGTGCGTTCTGTTGCCAAAATGCCGTTAATGGTAACAGGCGGGATGCGTTCTGTTGCGGCGATGAATGAAGCCCTGACGGCAGACGAAACCGATTTGATTGGCCTCGGCCGGCCGCTCTGCATTGATGCTGATGCGCCGGCAAAGCTGTTATCGGGTCAGGCTGACAGGCTCGATAAATGGGAAGACTCATTACGTATCGGGCCCGGCTGGCTCGGGCCAAATTCGCCGATTGGCGTGATTAAAGCACTGAATGGATTTGCCATGCAGTCATGGTATTACAGCCAGATTCATGCGATCGCTGATAATCAGCCAGTAAATCGCAGGCTGGGGTTGCTTAGCGCTTTTACAAAAATGAACGGTCTCGATCTAAGAATGGCGAAAGCCTATTTAAAAGCGCTTGAATGACGGGTGTTTAGTCGGCCGAAGCGCGGTCGACTGCAGATCGCTCTGTCAGTTGTCTAACTGCATTAAAGGTGCACTTTATCCAGCCGTGCCGCGGCACATCTAGCCCTGACACCAGGCTTCGTTCAGGAGGCGGTAGCTTGTTATCCGGTCTTGTAACGTTTCGGTAACGCTGAGGATAAACAATTCGTCGGCACCGCTATCTTCTGCCAGTTGCCGTAACTTGTCTGCGACGTCATTTGCCTCACCGATGATTCCTGCTCGTATTGTTGTCGCAGGCGTTTGATCAAGCTGATGGCGGGCTTGCGCGACCGGTAAGAACGGACCGCCTGCCCCGCGCGCTCTGGCCGCTGACCAGGCGAGCATTGTACTGGCGAGTGTTTCGGCCTGTGTTTTTGATTTTGCCGTCAGCGCCGTCAGTCCGATTGCTGCATAAGGCCTCTGCGCAAAAAGTGACGGGGTGAAGGCCTCGCGATATGCGCTCAGTGCGGCGGATGCCAGACCGGGATTAAGGAAATCCGCGAAAGCAAGTTTCAATCCCATAGCGCCAATAAAAGCCGCACTTGATGGCGATGAACATAATACCCAGATGTCCGGTTTTGCAGCTTTGGGTCGGGAGCTGATGCCGCGTGCGCGGTGATCGGGCGGTAGCGGGACCTCATCACTGGCGTCGAGTACCCAGTCCAGCAACATTCTCAGCATTTGCGGAAAATTGTCTGCCCCCGGCCCGAGCAGCGCCGCCGAGGCGCGTGGATCGGCGCCGGTTGCACGTCCGAGACCAATCTCGATACGTCCGGGATAGAGCGCGCTAAGCGTTGTACTAATTTCAGCAACTTTGAGGGGCGAATAATTTGGCAGCATGATTCCGCCAGACCCAAGCTGTAGCCGTTTGGTTCGTGAGGCGAGGTCGGCCATCATGATTTCCGGTGCCGTCCCGGCAAAGCTTTCAGTATTGTGGTGTTCCTGTACCCAGAAGGAACGATAGTCCATTTCGTCGGCTGCGAGGGCCAGTTCCCGCGTTCTGCTCAGGGCCTCCGCAGCGGAATGCTCGGAAACAATCGGCGAGGGATCTAGAATGGAAAGCTTGATAGACACGTGATCTTGTAAGCGGCTGCTTCGGGCTTTGGCAACTGTTTATGGTCATCGCCCGAATAGGGCGCCAATCGCAGTGTTCAGGATCGCCTCTTCCGGACTTTCTGAGTCCGAGCCGGTCTCGCCATCCCTGGAGTCTGAACTGCGCCGGCTGAGAAGCGACTGAAGCTCGCTTGTTAGACGGTCGGCAGCTCTGTCCCTGAATTGGGTCTCGATAATGTCGAGGTCGGGTGAAATTTGCGGCGATGCCCAGTCTCCCCTAATCCGAACAGGTATTGGTGTGCCGCCGAGACCGAGGGATATGTTCTGGTCGGCTTGCTGTCGTCTCAGGGTGGGTTGTAAACGGATGTCCAGACGTTCTGATTTCAGGTCGATCGACCCCGTGCCCGAGACGGACAGAGCTGGATTGACGAGGTACAGATTCGATATATGAGCTGTTCCGTTATCCAGTCGAAGCCGTGTCAGCAAGCTGGTGAAATCGTTCTCGCTGCCGCGTCCAATCGCAGATGCGATCAAACTGCTATCAAGTGAGCCCGAACGAAGCGCAGTAATCAGATCATCACCGGTGTGCACTAGTTGGGTGATATTGATGCCGGAAAGTTTGCCATTTGCGAGTTTTGCTTTGGCGCTACCGTTCAAGCGACTTATAAGCCGGTCAAGTGAAGTACCGGATGCGTTAAGGTCCATCGAGAACTCGCCGGTTCCGCTAATTCCTCGATAATCCAGAAAGGCGCCGGCCAGCTGGTTGGCATTGATATTGCGTCCGCTGGCACGCAAATTGACTGTCGGGTTCGAGCGGGCCGCGTCAATGTAGAGCCGGCTTGTCCATTCGCCGCCAAATGCCCGAAAGCCGGTTGTATCAGCTTCGGTGCCGCTCATTAGGGTTAGTCGGCCATTATCTAAAGTGCTTGCTAGCCGACCATTTGTCAGCCGGATCTGATCCAGCACAAGCAAATCAAAGCTAATCGCAAGCGCAGCATTGGCGAGAGCAAGGCTGTCAAAAGGAAGCGCAACGTCGCTCCAGGCTGAACTGCCAGAGCCTGCTGCTGCGGGCCCCGTCGAGTTGCCGAGGTAAGGCGTGAGGTCTAACTGGTTTAAATGCAGATCTCCCCTTATCGTAGGCCGGTCGGTACGGAGATCAATATTCAGCGTGCCGGTGCCGCGGGTAGTGTCGAGGTCGAATAGCATGGAAGAGAATTCGAAATTTTCCGCTGATCCGCTTACGGTTGATAATAAGTTAAACGCTTGCGGTAGCGCGCTTGGCGGTTGTTCCATTGTGAGCGCGGCGGCGAGGACGTTCGGTTTCAAGCCGATTGATAGCTCACCATCTAGATATCCGAGTTCAGGTTCGTTTAATTTGCCGTCAAAAGTAATATTTGCGGGCACGCTTTGCAATCTCAGACTCAGCGCAGCGGGACGTCCGGTAATCAGTGCTGGAATTGGATCCAGCGACAGATCAATAGCGAAATCTATGCCTTGTAAGGTTCCACTTCCAATCAGGGAGAATGCTTCAAGCCCTGCTCTGAGCCTGGCATCCGCATTAAAGTTGGTGAGGCTGTAATCCAGACCATCAACGTGATCGATGTAGCGAATTTGGCAATTAGACAAAGTCGCCCGGTTAATCGCTGCCGAACCGGTCTGAGCCGGCGAGCGCGAGCTGCCGGTATTGTCTGGGGTTTCGGTGTTATCGGGGGGCGTTGCGACGGTGGACGTCGGTGATGTCCAGTTCGTCTGTCCATTAGCAAGCCGTTCAAGATGAATACTGGCATCGCTGAGGCTGACTTCCGCCACTTCAACCCGTCGATCGATAAGCGGCCATAATTTTATTCTTGCTTTCGCGGTGCCGGTTTCGAGCAAGTATGGCGCGTTAAAGCCGTCCGGGTTGGCAACTTTAAGTCCGTCTACCGACACGGCAATTTCAGGGAATAGTGACAAACTCGTTTTGCCAGTTAACGTCACCGGGCGGTCGAGGGCTTGCGAGGCCGCTTTTTCGACCTGTTCTCTGTAAGTTCGCTCCGGGATCGAGATCACAACAAACATAAACGCCAATATGATCACGAATAAAAGCGAGACGAGTATAAGTAACAGCCTCACCATGCTGAAAAATTCCTTTAAACAGCTATTTATGAAGCTTAACTGCAGATGGTAGCAAAGTCATGAAAATTGTTGCTTGACCATGCGGGCGGCGCTGTCTAAGGGACGATTTCTCTCTTGTGAGAGTCGAAGAAATGCGCGGGTGTAGCTCAGTTGGTTAGAGTGCCGGCCTGTCACGCCGGAGGTCGCGGGTTCGAGTCCCGTCACTCGCGCCATTTCGCCAAAAACAGACATCACATAAATCATTGAAATTAAACGGAATTATCGGTTCCGTTTGGATTTCTTTGTCTAAATTGGCCGGAAATTGTGGACCAAATCGGGACCAAATTGTGGACCAATGGTCGACGTCATGAAGCGCGTCGAAGACAATTCTTACCTCGAACAGAGAGGCCGGGTCTGGTGGTATAACCGCCGGGTGCCGAGAAAGTTCGCACACCTCGATACGCGCAAACGCATCAAGGAATCACTTGGCACAACATCGATCGAGCAAGCGCGCTACAAACGTGATCTCCTGGCTGGATCCGACGACCACTACTGGGCTTCGCTCCAGATCGCCGATGAGGCCAGGCCTTCGACCAACCGTGAAGTGTCCGAAGCTGTGCGTCGCCGATACAGGATGGCGACGGTGAAGGCCCTCGCAAGCGGGTTCACTTATCAACCGCAAGGTGGAGGGCTTTCGCGTTGAATTTCAGGGGCTTGGTAACCCAGAGCTGCTTCGATCCGATCAGCTGCAGATCGCGGCGACCCTGACGTCCTTCCGGGATTCTGAGCCGATGGGAAAGCCGCGCGTCAATATCCGGATTTCGACAAAGCTTTATGCGCAACTGTGTGAAGCTGCAGACAAGCCCGGAGTGACAAAGACTGCCATTGTTGAAGACGCCCTCAGGGCATGGTTTGATCCGGAAGCACATTCGGTGTTGGAGGAGCGATTACTTGCCCGGATGGATGCCTTTGATCAGCATCAAGCAGATATGGAAAAGGACCTTGCCTACACCTACGCGACGCTTTCGCATTTCGTGTATTACTGGCTCACACGGACGGAAGCTATTCCAGAAGGAGAGCGCGATATTGCGCATTCGTTAGGGCAGCGGCGGTTAGAGTATTTCAACAGGCAGGTGAGCAACAAAGTGTTGGCAGCAAACCGAGATCCTTTTTGAATCAGTCAATTACGTCTATTGGGAATCTGGGAGGAAAACTCGCGCGTTGCGTTCGAATTTTACCCACGATAATCGGACCGAAGCAGTTTACCCATGATTAACGGCGCACCAGAGATAGTGTTGCACGCCATTGATCTTCACGAACACCTCATCGGGATGCCATTGCCATTGGGCGTGTTTGCGCATGTAGGAGGCGCGCTTCACTCGAATCTTCCCAGAGAACATCGATCCAAATCGATCGGCCCAGAGTTTCACGCTCTCATGGCAAACATCGACGCCTAGCTCGTGAAGCAGATCTTCCACGTTTCGAAGCGAGAGTGTAAACTGGACAAACATCATCACCGCGAGTTGGATGATTTCTGGCGATGTTTTCTAATAGCGAAACGGATTCTTGAGCATAACCGAGCCTAAAGCAGGGCGGTTAAGGCTCACTTTCCGCTGACAATTCCCTCCCAGCCACTTGCTTTGTCAGAGGAATACAGACTCTCGTCAAACCATTTTACGTTTGGCCGGATAAGAGCCCCGACTTCAGAAAACTGGCGATAGGCTCGCCAGATAAAATATAATCTGGGAGTCGAGCCATGTTCATTTTTAAGAGTAAAACTTTATCGTCGGTCCTCGCGTTGACAGTATGCGCCGGCGGCGCTGCCGCACAGGATTCTGGCGCTGATTCAGAAACCCGCGTCTTAGGCAAGGTGGAAGTCACGGCGCAAAAGCAAGTTCAGGATCTCCAAGATGTTCCGATTGCTGTGAACGTGCTTTCGGACGAGCAGATTCAGTTAACGGGTATCGACGATGCACTAGAGTTGGCGAACTTTGTGCCAAGTCTGAACATCACCGCTGTGCGTAATCCGTTTCAAAGCCGTATCGCCATTCGCGGCCTCGGGACTTCGCAGAACGACCCGTCGCTGGAACCGTCGGTCGGAATGTTTGTCGACGGTGTTTTCTTGGGGCGCAGTGGATTGGGAATGTCTGACCTAACCGATATTGAGCGGATTGAAGTCCTGCAGGGGCCACAAGGCACGCTCTACGGTAAGAATACCAACGCAGGTGCCATCAGCATCATTACTAAACAACCAAACCTCGAGGAGTTTGAGGGATACATCGACGCCTCCGTCGGTGATTTTAATATGCGACGTGTCACGGTCTCAGCGACCGGGCCACTGAGCGACACGGTCGCGTTCCGCGTTTCCGGCAACATCCACAAGCGCGATGGCTATTTTGATAATGCCGGTAGCGGTAGCGATGCCAACGGCGCAGATGATTGGAACCTCCAGGGAAAATTACTATGGGAGCCAAGCGAAAACCTCAGCGTGCTTCTGAGTGGCTCGCACGTGGAGCGTGACACAAATGGCAGTGGGTTCGACAGTATCTTTAGCCCGCTCGTTCAGGCCGAACTGAACGCTCAAGGGCTCACCGTTCCTACCAATGATCCTTTCGATTTCGAAATTGCCAATAACACACAGGGGGTGTTCGAAATGGAGTCGGACAGTCTGGCCCTTACGGTTGAGTTGGATAGTGACTGGGGAACATTCACATCGATCACCGCTTGGAACGATTATGAATTCTTCACGCGCGCTGATAATGACGGGTCTGAATTGGACATCCTCCGAACGCTTGGTGAGCCATTTTCGGGTGACAGCATTTCCCAAGAAATTCGTCTAGCGTCGAGCGTGGGCGAGAATGTCCAATATCAAGTTGGTCTCTTCTATCTCGAACAAACCGATCAGCGCGGTGAGATTGGCGAAATCGGCTTCGTTATCGGTGATGATTTTGCCACCCTTGCCGGGCCACTCTTCTTAGGCGCGAATGCAGTCCTCGACCCGCCAGGACCTGCTGGTCCATTCCGACTGATGGATTTTGCGGCGCAACCAGGAGATTCGATTGGCGGCCGAAACGTCTGGGATACCGAAACTTTAGCCCTGTTCGGTCAAACCACTTGGGACGTTACAGACGACTTACATTTGACTGCAGGCCTGCGTTGGACGGATGAATCCAAGGACGCGGATTTGCTCACCGTCACGTCAAGCACAGCCACCGGCGTTCCTGCACCGTTGCAAGGCGCGCTGCCTCCTTCGCTCATAAACTTCCTGAGTACGCCCTTCATTGACCGACTAACAACTACAATCGACGCCGAGCTGTCTCGTAGCAACACTAGCACAGATTGGTTGTTGAAGGCGGCTTATGATCTCGGCGATGACACTCTGATCTATGCGAGTGCCTCGACGGGCACCAAATCGGGCAACTTCAATGGCGTAAGCGGTCCGGAGAACACTCGGGAATTCGAAGATGAAACGACCACCAGTTATGAGCTGGGCGTGAAGAGTGATTTGTTTGGTTCGCGTGTGCGATTGAACGCGGCAGCGTTCATGACACAAGTCGAGGATTGGCAGTTTCAAGCTCCGCTTCCCACGGGGGGATCTACGATCAGCAACGAGGGTGAGGTTGAATTAGCGGGAATTGATGTGTCACTCCAGGCCTTACTGTTTGACAATCTGACAGTCGATGCGGGCCTGCTTCACATGAACAAGTACGAAGTGACCGCGGGTCCAAATACAGGCAAAGAGCTTGGCTTCGTAGCAGATTGGAGTGGTAATGTTGGCGCCACGCTCATCTTCCCGGTTGCGTCTGGCAACATCTATGTGCGCGGCGATTACATCTTCATGGATGATCACTGGGTGACCAACAGAGACGATCGTGTCGCGTCGACCGACCGGTATGATCGGTCACTCGTCAACGCGCGCCTCGGGTGGCGAAACGACCATTGGAACTTTTCAATCTGGGGCCAAAACCTAACCGAAGATGATTATCCAACAACGACGAACGCAGTACAGAGCTATAGTGGGAACCAGGCTTTTGTCCTGTCCCCGCCGCGCACATATGGAGTCAGCGTTCGGCGTGATTTCTAGCTGATTTCAGGGATCTGAATTTATCTAGTTGGAAATCAAACGAGGCGTGGAATGTTTGAAAAAGTTGGTTTGTCAGTGTTGGTCGTTGTACTCGCAGCAGCCGGTTTGTTCTGGGTCAAAATCGGACTGCCACTGCAGCAATCGGCGGACAAATTCGGCCCTGACACCGCGCCTCGTGACTACGCTCTTCAAAACGATAGCAATGTGACGATCCCTGCGCCCCAAGCCGCGCGCTTTCAGGCGGCGCCTAACTCCAATGCAAACTTGTATTGGGGTGACCTACATGTGCACACAGCTGAAAGCTATGATGCCACTTTCTTTGGTAACTCGCTGAGCATCGAAGATGCCTATCGCTTTGCCAACGGCTCTCCTCCCTCTACAGCGGGCGGCGAAACTATGCAGCTTAGTCGCCCGCTGGATTTTCTTTCGATTAAGGACCGTGCCGAAGGCTTTGGCACCCGTACCCATTGCGGCAGCAATGGTCTTTCGATGAAGGAGCGGGCTGCGTGCGGGCTCGAAAACTCCCAAAATCCTAGAATTTTTACCATGTTGCGCGGGAACACCAAAGACGAAAATGGTGGGCGCGATCCGTCCCAACCTGCAGTACTAGGAACGGGGGATTTGAGCGCTGCCGCGACAATGCGGTGGTCGACTTATGACGCAGTACGCTAGGGCCGTGATCCAGACCCTCGTGTCCCGGCCTCCGTCCGGGGCCGGGCGTGGACGAGCCCTATTTGGCTGGCGCCAACGCGATGAAAATAGATCACCACAAACACAGCGCAGCCTCGAGGCGCATGCTTGCTTGGAGAAAGTTTAAGCGATGAAGAAACGTTCGATTATTATTATCGGTTTGAGTGTGGTCGCCTTTTCGGCAGCGGGCGTCATGATGCTGAATGGGCGCTCCAGTCCTGAAAAGAATGCAGCGTTCCATAAGCGTGCACAAGCTGACCACTATTTTCGGAACACGAACACGATCATTGAGCCAACGGAAGATATTATCGACCGTCCTCAAGCAGCCATATCAGGTGCAGTTCGGCCGGCGCCAAACCCGGACAGAAACGCCTATTTTGGTGACCTGCATGTCCATACAGAGTTTTCGTTTGACGCCTCGGCATTCGGTACCACAGCGACTCCCGCTGATGCCTACCGTTACGCGCAGGGCGAGGCGATTCAGCATCCGGGCGGCTATGAAGTTCAGCTGGTGCAGCCTTTGGACTTTTATGCCGTCACGGATCACGGCGTGTTCCTCGGATTGATCAATGAAGCTGCCGATACATCCACCGACTTCTCTAAGTATGACTTCGCCAAGCCGTATCACGATATCAACAAACGGGTTGATGGCGGACTTCGTGACTTGAGCAAACGGAGCCAGTTCTTCAACAATTTTATTTCCGATATCGTTGGCGGGATGCGAGATGGCACGCTCAGCAAAGACGAAGTTGGCGAGATCAGTCGTGCGGCATGGATGGAATCAATTGCGGCTGCCGATGCCGCGTATAAGCCAGGACAGTTCACCACCTTTGCCGGTTATGAGTTCACGTCCTCGACCGCCAAGCGCGAGGCGCTGCATCGGAACGTGATCTTTCGTGGCACTGACCGCCTGCCAATTTTGCCCTTCACCCGGTTCAACAGCATCAATCCAGAAGGCCTGTGGGACTGGATGGACGCCATTCGTGCTCTAGGCGTAGAGAGCCTCGCGATTCCGCACAATAGTAATGGCTCAAACGGCGCCATGTTCATGTTTACTGATTGGTCGGGCAACCCGATTGATCAGGAATATTCATCTCAGCGCGGACGCAACGAACCTCTGGTCGAAATCACCCAGGTCAAAGGGACCTCGGAAACGCATCCAGCGCTGTCGCCGAATGACGAATGGGCCAATTTCGAAATCTTTCAGTCAATAACCAACACCAGGATTCCTAGCGATCCCGAGGGGAGTTATGTTCGGGATGGGTTGCATCGTGGTTTGGCCATTGCCGAAACGGGTGGGGGCAATCCTTACAAATTCGGATTCGTTGGCGCGTCAGACACGCATACCGGTGCGGCGTCGCTGAGTGAATTCAACTATTTCGGCAAAATTGGATCATTCGATAGCAATGCTGAAAAGCGCGGCTCTGTGCCCGCGAGTTTCATGTACGGAACATTGCTCAATTGGAATGCACCGGAAATGGTCGATAAGGTTGATGGCAAAGATTACATCGACTTTGCCGGCTACAAGTATTGGGGGGCCTCGGGCATTGCTGGTGTCTGGGCCGAAGAGAATACCCGTGAATCCATCTATGATGCGCTACGGCGTAAAGAGACTTTCGCGACCAGCGGCACGCGCATAAAGGTTCGCTTTTTCGCGGGGTACGACTTCACGGACGCTCAGCTGCACGACCCGGACCTGGTGTCGATCGCATATGAAAATGGCATCACCATGGGCGGAACATTGCAAGCGGACGACGATCAAGCGCCCGTTTTTCTCGCCTGGGCGGCGGCCGATCCAAACACGGCGCAACTGCAGCGCGTGCAAATTATCAAGGGCTGGCGCGAAGACGGAGAGCATCAAGAGCTCGTGTACGACGTTGCTTGCTCTGACGGACTGAACGTCGATCCTGATACGCATCGTTGTCCAGACAATGGGGCTCGCGTCTCCTCCGACGATTGCTCGATCTCAGCAGATGCTGGGGCCGGAGAGTTGAAGACCATGTGGCGTGACCCGGATTTCTCCCCGGATCAGGAGGCGTTTTACTATGTCCGTGTCCTCGAGAACCCGGTTTGCCGTTGGTCCACTTGGGACGCAATGCGGTCGGGTAAGAAGCCGCGCTCGGATTTGCCTGCAACAATTCAGGAACGCGCCTGGTCCTCGCCGATTTGGTACAGCGCCACCGGCACAGATACATTTGTGGAGTAGTCTATTATGAATAGCCCAAAAGACACCGTCGATGTTTTGATCGTGGGTGCCGGCCTGTCGGGCATTGGCGGTGCTTGCCAGCTTCGGCGGCACTGCCCAGATCAAAGCTTTATGATCCTCGAAGCGCGCGCTGCCAGCGGCGGAACCTGGGACTTGTTTCGCTACCCTGGAATCCGCTCAGACAGCGATATGTACACTTACAGCTATGGGTTCAAACCTTGGAAGGATGACTCGTCTATCGCAGATGGTCACAAGATTTTGGCCTACATTCGCGAAGCCGCGAAAGAGTATGATGTCGAGCCGCATATTCGCTACAATCACAAAGTTGTTTCCGCTGAATGGTCCTCTCGGGATAATATTTGGCACGTTACGGCAGAACGGAGCGATACCGGCGAAACCGTTACCCTCGCTTGCAAGTTCATACTTAATTGCAGTGGCTATTATGATTACGAGCAGGGCTACACGCCCGAGTTCGAAGGTTCGGACAATTTTAAGGGCGAGATAGTTCACGCCCAGCATTGGCCGGAAGATCTCGACTATCGTGGCAAACGGGTCGTTGTCATTGGCAGTGGTGCGACCGCGGTGACGCTGGTGCCGTCAATGGCGGATGAGACGTCCAGCCTGGTCATGCTGCAGCGTTCGCCAACTTATATTGCGAGCGTCCCGGGCAATCAGGCATTAGCAACTGGTTTACGCAAATGGTTGCCCGATAGTTGGGCTTTTCATCTGACCCGCTGGAAGCAGGTCTTCTTTCAAATCTACATCTACCATATGTCTCGCAAACGCCCGAAGGATGTCCGCAAGATGCTTCTGGGTCGAGTCCGTGATGAGCTAGGCCCAGATTATGACGTCGACACGCACTTCACGCCCAAATACGATCCTTGGGATCAGCGTCTCTGTGCCGTTCCGGATGGCGACCTGTTTGAGGCAATTCGCAAGGGGCGAGCGGAGGTTGTCACCGACCATATTGATCAGTTCAACGAGACGGGCATCCAACTTAAGTCGGGTAAGCAGCTCGATGCGGATATCATTATTCTCGCCACGGGGCTGAACCTTAAGTTCGCTGGAGGTATTCGCTACGCGATTGACGGTGCGGACGTTGATTTTACCGATCACTACATCTTTCGCGGCATGATGTTTTCTGACGTGCCGAACATGGCGTTTACAGTTGGCTATACGAATTCGTCCTGGACGCTCAAGGCTGATCTAACCGGGCGATATGTTTGTCGCCTGCTGAAAAAGATGGCGACACATGGCTACGCCAATGTGACGCCCCGCCTAAGAGGTGAAGTTGGAGAAATCCCCTTGCTGGATTTCGATGCCGGATATGTGCTGCGTTCGCGAGAACAATTCCCAAAGCAGGGAGATCGGCTGCCCTGGAAGAACTACCAGAATTATATCCGCGATCTGATTGGGTTGCGGTTCGGCAAACTGAATGATGAAGAGCTTGAATTTCACTGATGGCTCAGGCTCCACGGAACAGATCGCATCGCGTTTCTGCTGCGACGCATGATGTAGCAGGTAAGCCGTTAGCAGGTCACCGTACTGCGCTAGGTCTCCTCCTTCTGGCCTTCACGCTGTCGATCAGCGATCGCATGATCCTGTCTATCCTATTTCCGGACATTAAGGCCGAGTTTGGGCTGAGTGATGCCCAACTGGGGGTTCTCGGTGGTGTGTCCTTTGCATTGTTCTACGCGACGATGGGACTTCCAATCGCGCGTCTAGCTGATCAGTTTAGCCGGAAGTGGATCATCGTTGCCAGCTTGCTGGTCTTTTCGATTATGACAGCACTCGGCGGTCTCGCCATGGGATTCGTTACACTGCTCATCTTTAGGATCGGTGTCGGCGTTGGAGAGGCGGGAGTCGGCCCGGCCAGTCAGTCTATTCTCGCGGATTATTTTCCACCAAAACGCCGCGGTTTTGCGATGGCGATCCTCTTATTGGGAGGGAGCTTCGGGATGATCCTCGGCTTCGTGGGGGGTGGAATGATCGCGGAAGCGCATGGGTGGCGAGCAGCGCTCATTTCAATTGGTTTACCTGGCGTGTTGTTGGCATTCCTCATGGCAAAGTTCTTAAGAGAACCTCCAAGAGGAACATTTGATTCCGAAACGCCGGCACCACCGCCGGCTATTCGAACCACTGCAATTGCAATGTGGAACAATCCGGCGATGCGCCATCTGGTAGCTGGGTTGGTCGTCGCCGGGATGATTTCGTACGGCATTACGCAATGGCTGCCGACGTTCTTTATCCGCACCCACGAGCTCAGCCAGTCTCAAACGGGCCTGTTAATGGCGGGTGTGTTCGGGATCTTAGGCGCTATTGGCGCTGTTGTAGCAGGCAAAGTGTTTGATCGCCTTTCCATTCGTGGATTTCAGTACGGCATGTGGATGATGGCCGCGGTTCCATTTTTTACCATGCCGTTCTTCATACTCGGCTTACTGGCAGACGATCTGAAGACAGCTATGCTCTTTTTTATCATTCCTGGATTCGCGGCGAACCTGTATTTTGGTCCAGCCCTGGCAATGATCCAGACGCTTTCTCCGGTGAACATGCGAGCTGTTGCCTCTGCCCTGCAATCGTTTTTCACCAACCTTATCGGTATGGGGCTAGGACCAGTGATCGTGGGTGCGTTCAGCGATCTTCTCGGCCCGCGCTACGGCGACAAGTCACTTAGCGTCGCCCTCGCATATTTTTCGCTGATCGGCTTGTGGGGGTCATTGCATTTTTGGCTTTGTGGTCGAGCTTTGGCAAAACAGCAGGCGGCGAAATCGGTACAGTCCGCGGCGTCGGTATAGGTCCGCATGCTGTACCTGCTGTTCATACCCATCATATTTCTGCTTCTTGCACACACATACCGCGAATACTGGGCGCGGCGGAACTTGCCGCAGCTCCATTTCGACTCATTCGAAGGCAAGATATTGCGCGTGGGTGAAACTTATATTGCCCATCGCGCCGCGCGGAGCTCGCGCGAACGCACAATCATTTGTTTCCCCGGGTTTCTGGAAGACATGCGCTACTTCGTGGATCTCTACCAGGATGATGAGGCAGAGCTGATCCTGATCAATAATGCGAATTATCACTGTCCATTTCCGACTGATCAGGCGACGTCATTGCATTGGACGGACAATCCTTATGCGGTTGGAAGTATCGAGTATGACGGCTTTTATCTCGGATTGGCTCTTGAGCGTCTGGCCAGCGGTCGCGACGTCCTCATACACGGTCATTCTAGAGGCGGAGCAGTCGTCCTAGAGGCGGGGCGCCAGCGCCCGGATTTAATGGTGAGCCAACATCGAACTGTCAGCGCGCTGCTCGAAGCGCCGGTGCTTCCGCAAGCGCGAACATTTGGACGGGGCTCCGAACCCATTCCGCACATGATTGCCTGCTACTTAATGCCGATCTTCTTCGGGCACCTCCGAACAATCAGCACAGAGCGGCTTTTGAAGATGCCGATGATGATGCCCACCACGCCGCTAAAGACACGCCTCTGCCGGTCAGTGTTCAGCACGGCTCGCAGCTACACGACGTGCGTCAGGAATGTTCAATCTATTGTCCGTTGGCAACGCGAGGCTGGGTTCGACCTGTATGACAATTTCATTGAGGCGAAAGTGTTGGTTGGTGAGCGCGACACGACGCTGGACCGGGCCAGCATGGTGGCCAGTGCAGAGCAGGGAAGGGAGCGAAATAGCGGTGTCGCGATCATCGAGACCAGCGGTACAAACCATTTCATTTGCTTGGAACGGCCAGAGGTGGTTCGGGGCGTTGCTGAACAGACGGCGGAGATAGTCAAATAACGCAGTCGAAGCCGCTTCAACTGGCGGGCGGAATCGGGTCGCCATACACCCAGAAGATGGTGGCACTGCTTCGCTATCGTCGCATTCCCTATGCGGTCAGTTGGGCCGTTCCATCAGAGTTTTGCGATGCAAATGGCATAGAAAAACCGAACCCGATCTTTGAACCAACTTTTTTGTTTAACGAGAATGGAAAGATTGAGGCGCGCTGCGACTCCACTCCGCTCATTCGGCGTTTGGAGGAAGAGTACGCAGGCCGCTCAGTCCTGCCGCCCGATCCGGTTTTGGCTTTTATTGACTATTTGATAGAAGATTTCGCCGATGAATGGTGCACCAAATACATGTTTCACTATCGCTGGGCGCATCAGGCTGATGCTCAGAATGCAGCGCAATTAATACCCTTGGGGCTGAACGTAACGCTCGCTCAAGATACACTTGAAGCACGCAAGGAATGGGTCGTGACGCGTCAGGTTGGGCGTCTTCATGTCGTCGGTTCGAATGAAACAACAACTCCAACGATTGATGCAAGCTTTCGCCGTTTCTTGATCGCCATGGAGCGACGCTTGTCCGACCAACCCTTTATGCTTGGGAGCCGTCCAGGCGCAGGCGACTTTGCTCTTTATGGTCAGCTCAATCAGCTTGTGGGATACGACCCAACCTCCAGGGCCATAGCACATGACGTCTCGCCGCGGACTGTAGCCTGGGTCGATCTCATGCGCGATCAAGGCGGGCTTGAGCCGTCTGATGAAGATTGGATCGATCTCGACGATCAATCGGAGAACTTGCGTAGCCTCCTCGGCGAGATCGGGCGGGTCTATGCCCCGGCACAATTGGCGAATGCACATGCGGTTCAAGCAGGCGAGCAAGACTGGGAAGCTAAGATTGATGGTGCGACATGGGCACAGCGCAGTTTCCCTTACCAAGCCAAGTGTCTGCGGTGGACGAACGAAAAGTATGCGGCTTTGAACGATGGCGATCGCGACCGCGTCGATGCTGCAATTCAAGGTAGCGGAATCAAGGCGATGCTATTCCCGAAAAGAGGTGCGTTGGTTACCGCGTGATCTCTACAGATGTGTCATCATTCTTATCATCATTCGGATCGACCAGGTAGCCGCCAGGGAACGCGACCCTGACCGGGTGGCCTTCGACATCCAGACACAGCTCATGATTATTGTCTCTGTCAGCGAGGTTGCCGACCGAGAACGGGTTGATGGTGAGCTGTGTGCCATCGGCCTGCTCAAGCGTGACGCTGTAAAGATCCGCCAGACTTGTGTCCTGCGTCTGTTCGGGGATCGGGCGCACGCCGCCGTCCCAGACAGTGCGGATGATCTGTTTCAAGCCGTCTTCAGGACAGTTTGCCTGTTTGCGCCAGTTCGTTTGCGTCTTGTTGTCGGTTTTCCAGGCACCCTGCGGGACGGGATGTGCGAGGACAAGGCTCGGACCGGCAACCAGGGGTGTGACCGCAATCGAGGCACCGCGGAAATTGAGGTTGCCAGTCTTGTCGTGCAGGTTGCCGACGATTTCCACCCGAACGGGCGGGTTTTCGACCGCGTCGCCAAAATCGCCGAGCGTAAGCAATGTCCGATGCTCGCCAGGCTCAAGGGCAGGGCCCAGGGTGACACAGGTGACATCACCCAGGTCGCCTGAACTCAATTCGATACGGATATCGCCAGCTTCAATCGTTGTTGGATCGAGTTCCTCCGAGAAAATGACGGGCATGCCGTCCGTCGCGTCCGAGATATTGCAACTCCGGCGCGCGGCGCGTTTGAGGCGGCCATCATCGTCGAGGCCGAAAAATGCCGAGAGAAGCTCTGCGCGGCGACCCTCATGTTCGCGGGACAAGTCAATGTCGGGCGTCTGATCCGTTTTGACCCCGCTCGAGATGTCGGACAGTTGGGATTGCGCACAGGCGACGGTGGTCAAGGATAGGAATGCCATCGCGATGGCCGGAGATGCATAAAGCTTGGTGCTAAACACGTCATTGCCTCTTGTTCGTTGATGCTTTGAGCCACTCTCGTGCAAGCCGATAATCGGATCATAGTCGGTCTGCGGTCAATCATGCGGGCATTTTCGGCCAAGTCTAGAAAATGGTGCCAGTCGCTGTGCGTGTGAGCCTCCCATTTGTGTAGTTCTCAAGCGCGCGTGGCCGAATAAGTGCCCCCAGGATGTGAAGGTCCGTTTATGCTCGAACCAGACACGCACCGAGTCGGACTGGACCGGAAGAGGTACGACCCTGCTCGATACTTGCACGACCTGGAAAGAGAAATGATGGGCGGATTGAAATGAAAATTTGGAAAGTCGTTCTGGTGCTGCTGGCAATTGGCGCTGGCTTTTTTGCGTACAAGTTCTTTGTCGGCAGTGACCGTCCTCACAATCCGCGTGTGTTTGACCCACCAGCCAAGACGGCGTGGAAGCCCGTTGGCGCGCGCACGGCAGGGTTGCACGATTACAATATCATACCGCAGCCAGAGACATTCTCCGCTATCCATGTCGGGGTGAATAATTCTGACAGTGTCTGGGTCGCGGCAGCACCGATGTTTGAACTCGATTGGGTCGCGGAACCGGCTTATTTCGTCGGCAACGGACCGACCTTGGATAATGAAGGCAATCTGTATTTCAACCCGGGTATCTACCACGGTGAACGCGTCATCATGGTGTCGCTGGATGCGGTCACCGGAGAGCGGCGCTGGGCTATACCTGCCGAACATGACAGAGAAAAGACTAGCCCGGCTTTTTTACTCAATGACCCGGACAATCCGGGGTCACAAATCATCTACATTTCCAGCTATACGCGCATCATGGCGATCCGGCCCGACGGGTCCACAGTGTGGAGCGCTGCCACGGGCTATACGCTGCCGCCGATCGTGCCAGGCGAAATGTCTCCAACCATCACGCATCTCAACTACCATCTCCAAACAGACTCGCTGGTGACTCTCACATCAGCGGGTAAACTGATGGCGTTTGATCGCAAGACCGGCGCGCCGCGAAGCGTTGGTGGACAAATTCCAGGTGCGCCCGCAATTAGTGGGACTGGCCGACAGATTCCAGAAAGGATGCTCAAGCGAGTTGATGCGTTGATGGATGAAGCATTCGGCAAAACCGAAACGGGTCGGAGCCTGTTTAGCAGCGCAGTGAATTATATTTATGGCGGCGGCGGTGTGGTGACGAACTTTTTCAGTATCGCCCCCGATACCGGCCTGATTTATGTCGCGGCGACAGCGGAGGATGCCGAAGACGGAACAGAGGATGGTCGCTCAGAGATCGGCGCGATTTATGTGATTGACTTGATTGCAAACGAAGACGGCGGCGTCGATTTTGAGATCGTGAACAAAGCGACCTTCCAGGGTGGGACGGGGTCGACACCCGCCTTGAGCGCGGATGCTCGCCGGGTCTACGTTTCGGACAATATCGGCCATGTGATAGCGTTGGATGCTCAACTCAACGAGATTTGGCGTACGGATGTCGGCGAACCACTGGTTGGATCGGTGACCGTGGCGCCAGACAACAATGAAATCTATGCCGTTACCCAAAAGGATGTGTTCCAACTCATAGACCGGGGAGATCGCGGCGAAGTCATGTGGGCTGCTGAACTTGGTGGCTTTGACGGTTATGCCAATGTCGATGTGCAATCGAATGTGCTCACGGCGACCCCCACAGCAAACGGCGTTGTGATTGGTATTGGTGGCGGTAAAAATTTCTTCACTGCCAATATGATGTTGCATGTCGGTATGGGATTGGTTGACCGCAAGACTGGAGCACTGCGCTTTTTTGCCGAAGGCCGTGAGGACTCTATTGCCATGAGTATCGTTGGTCCGGACGGTAGCATATACATTGGTCACTCACCGATCCGGCGCGCCGTGGGAAAAGCAATGTATCCAAACCTGACGCCAGACCTCACAGGCGGAGTCGCACGTTATAAACCCATTCGCCTCGATTTGTTGGCGCGCGACGCAGTCTGCGCGGCAGAAGCGAGAAGTGCCAATGCGAGCACGCTGGATGCCACCACGGATGCGGTGGCGATTGCCAATGATGTTCGCCAGATTCAGGTGCTGATCAACCAGGCTGAAGGTGCAATCTCCATCGCGGTTAATGACGGAGATCTTACGGCTGAGGAGGCGGCGACATTGCGCACACATCTCAGCGTTAGTGCGGAAAACCTCGCAGACGAAACTTTGACGCAAACGACGCCGCATTTGGCGGCAGCCTGCGCGATGTTCGACTAAGTCAACAGGCTCTACGATGACCGAGCTCTAGTTCCGATCTAAGAGGCTAACACCTAAAATGACCTTGCTTGACTCGATCAATCGACCTTGGCTGCACTTCATCGGATTGGGGGCGAGTCTCTTCATGATGAAGTTGGTTGTGTTTCCCGCAGCGAAGACCGTGATTGGTCCGTTGAGCGCCGCGCGTGTTCAGGCGCTCGAGAAACAATGGAGCGGTGGCACCGATATCGCGCTATCGCCGACACAGCGGGCTAGCCTGATCAGTACAGAACTCGACCGAGATATGTTGTTTCAGCGCGCCTTGGAGCTAAACCTCCACCTGACTGACGGTGTGATTTATCAGCGCCTAATCCGCAACATGCACTTTCTGGGTATGGCCGCGGAGGGGGGCGATCCAGAACTGTTCGAACGGGCGTTAGAAATGCGTCTGCATCTCGATGATGAGGTCGTTAAACGTCGCATGATTTTGCTGATGAAAGAACGACTTCTAGCCGAGAACCCGCCTGCGGCGCTCACCCGAGCCGACCTTATTGACGCGTTCGAGCGGCGATCCGACGCGCTGCGCCAACCACCGACATACTCCTTCCAACATCTATACTTCGCCGAGGATGCAGAAGAAGACGCCGCGGCGGCCGTTGAGGCTATTGAGGCGCAAGAACTCGAGTTTGATGCGGCATGGCAATTGGGCCAACCATTTTTGCAAGGACACAGCTTTGAACGCCAAACTGCGAAGCAGCTTGCCCTGAGTTTTGGATCGGATTTCGTTCGCATCTTCGAGCAATCAGGGCCCCGCGCGCAACAATGGCTTGGACCGGTCCGCTCCTCATTTGGATGGCACTATCTGTGGGTCACCGACGTTTCACCCTGGCAGGATGCAGTGTTTGAAGAAGTCGAGCCGCGTTTGCGGATTGACCTCGAATATGAAGCGCAAGCCGACGCCCTAAACAGCGCCATTGCGGCGCTGCGCGACCGTTATGATGTCAGGGAGACTGACACTGGCGCGCGTGAAGGTGACAGTGAAGGCGCGCGCTTATGAATCATTTGGTGCGCCTTATTGTAATTATCGTTTTTGCCCTTTGTTCGATCGGGACTGCACAGGCACATCAGTTCGCCCCTTCTTTGTTGGAGGTGCAGGAGACGACACCAAACACGTATAATGTCGTGTGGAAAACACCGGCGCAGACCATCACGAACGTTCCTCTGCAACCCATTTGGCCTGACGGGTGTAAGGTGCAATCGGACAGTCCGGCTGTGCGCGAAGGAACGGCTGTGATCACGCGCTGGACCCTAGAGTGCATTCAACTTGAAAGTGATGGCTTGGTTGGACAGGTGTTGAGCGTTGACGGACTGGCGGAGAACCAGTCTTCGGCAATGACCATACTGAGCTTACGTGACGGTCGTTTCTACCAGCAAGTCTTGAACACAGACACGCCTGACTTTTTGGTGCCTACATCCCCGAGCCAGCTGCATGTTGTGACACAATACCCCGTGCTTGGGTTTGAACATATTTGGGAAGGACCAGACCATTTGATGTTCGTGTTTGGTCTACTCTTACTCGTGGGAGCCGGTGCACGCCTATTGTGGACCATTACCGCTTTCACCCTCGGGCATAGTATTACCTTGGCAATCGTGACCCTGGGCGCGGTGGAGTACCCGGTCCCACTGATTGAATTTGTCATCGCTTTGAGCATCTTCTTGCTCGCGGTTGAGCTGTCGCGTCGGCCAGTTGGTGAAACGCTGAATCAAAGCGTCAGCCTGTTCCGGCGGCATCCTTGGTGGATCGCTGGCGGATTTGGGTTGTTACACGGCATGGGATTCGCTGGCGCGCTCGCGGACATAGGCTTGCCGCAGAACAATATTCCGCTGGCTTTGCTCTTCTTCAATATCGGCATCGAGCTTGGACAAGTCGTGTTCGTTCTTGGCGCGCTGTTGATCTGGTGGTTGGTTAATCGGCTAGTTTCTTTTCGATCGGAAAAATTGGTTCTCATCCCAGTTTACGGGCTGGGTGTGTTGTCGGCGATGTGGTGCATTGAGCGGGGCTTGGCGGTCTGATGCGAGAAGTACCGATAGTCAAACTATGACCTCTTAATCCGACAAGTCAGATTCTGCCGGATGGTCGTTATCCGCTTACATTCCAGGAACCACCTTTTCCATCACCATTCCATGGACACCGGCAAGATACCCAAACGTAACCTGATTGGTTTCGCTGACCGCTTCTTCCCAACCGCAAAGAGGACGAGCTCAACGCGAAAGATCCAGCCAAGGGCAACACGGATGACAGGCGTCAGAAGAACTCTGCCAATTCACTTCAAAATATCATCGGTAGGGTCTTTGCTTTCACCCTAAAGAGGATGAACCGATAGCTTTCAACGACAGGATTTGTAACAATCCGAATTAGTTCACATTTTCTGTCAAGAAATTGGCCAATCAAAACGTCTGGAACAGCAACGCGCTATCGGTTTTCTGGTTTAGGATGTTCGTCTAATCGGACCCGTAATTTTTCACGCCAACTCTGCAATCGATTTTTTTGTTCCTCTGACAAAATGGGCAATAACTCTGCTTCGAGTTCACGATAATGAAGAAGAATGTCTGTTCTGGCATTGGCTTTAGTTTCCTGAATGTGTTGTCCCGTTTCTTCAAGAATAGGCAACAGTTTTGCGCGCTGTCCTTCACTCTCAGGTTCAATGACATCCATCATAATCTGTGTGAAGCCAGCCTCGCTTAAGAAATTATTATATTTGGCCAAACGGGACTGGACGACTCGTCCAGTTATAGCTGCACCTAAAATCATGCCCACAAACAAGGTCAGTAAGAGAAGAGTTAGGGGTTTCATCATTGATCGTTGGGCCATGTGTCTTTCCTAGAAAATAGAAAACATCTGCAACTGCTCGGAAGGTAAACCGAACAAAGCATCAATTATAGGGATTTCGGCGGCCGCTGTGCTCGCATTAGCGAACATGAAAACACAGGCTGTACCTAGAGACGGCAATCCTACTTTTGGAAATAGGTTCCATAATCTATCTACGAAATCCGCATCAAACACGGGCGGCTGGTTTTCAGCTTCCCGAGAAATCTGTTCCATGACCTTGGCGTGAAACTCTGGTCTGAATGAAGCTGAAGCCTGTCCCTTCATAAGATTGGCAAGATTGACTTCAGCAGAGATTTGACTTTCCAATTCCGGATAAAGCGTTTTCAGATCCTGCAGCTCTTGCTGCTCCTCGGGAGTCAAATTACCGTCGATAGCACGTTCAATTAAATACTGCGTGCGAATATCAGTCATTTCCAAAATCCTCTCTCAATCCGTCAGCCAGTTGAGCCTTTGCACGCGACAGACGTGATAAAACTGTTCCTGTTTCAATGCCCAACATATCCGCAACTTCGCGTGTGTTATGCCCTTGGATCAGGCGCAAGACAGCAACCGCACGAAATTCTGGCTTCAATCTGGTCATTGCTTTGCCGATAGCTTGTTTTAATTCAAAGTCCCGCCCTTGATCACTATCTGAAGCTATATAATTGTCCCATTTGGGGCCTTCATCATCTACCATGGAAAAGAAACGGGACATCTGTTTCTTCCGCCGTCTCAGACTATCCAGTGATGTGTTTATGGCGATACGGGTCACATAAGTCGACAATTTGGACTGTCCCTTGAACCGATCTAATGATTTAAACAATTTGATCATTGTTTCCTGCCCTGCATCTTCAGCCTCGCTTCCCGGTCCCAGCATGTTTATAGCGGTAGATGCCACGATGCCTTCATACCGCCTGACGATTTCGCCAAAGGCTCTTTGATTGCCGCCTTTGACGGCTGCAATCAGTTCCGTATCCGAATAGGTTTCCAGCATTTTTATCTATTAGACGAATACACAGCGCAGAACATTCCCAATCAGAACAAATTTATTCAAAAAAATATGGCTTTCGCGACTTGTCATATGGCGAATAAAAAATCTGTGAGGGTCAGGAATATTCTTAGTGTGCCGAACGTCTAATATCTATCACACATTTTTTCAGACACCAATCTTACACCTATTCGGAGCCCCCACATGAACGCTCATCTGTTATCAACCTCGTTTGCTGCGCTGCTCATTCTCACCTTGTCAGCGTGTTCTGGCAGTGGCAGTTCGGCACCGATTCCCCCACCACCACCGCCTCCGCCGTCCAATAGCGCACCCGTCGTCGATGCCGGGGCTGATCAAAGCGTGGCGGAAGATGTAATGGTGCAGCTCTCACCGACCGTGAGTGATGCGGATAATGACGCGTTGACCTATAGCTGGTCCCGAATTTCCGGCCCCTATATGCAGTTCAGTGATAGCATGACCGAAGCTCCGAATTTCATTGCACCAGATGTGGCTTCTCCAAAAGATATCGTCTTTGAGCTTTCAGTCAGCGACGGAACAGAAACAGTAATGGACAGTATCACTGTATCAGTGTCACCCGCCCCGGAAAATCAACTTGTCAGGACGACATTCAATGGTGCTTTGATGGCGGCTGACTATTGGGCCGAAGACCCTATGATCCTGTCAGCAGGTATGGGATTTGATAATATCATAGCCATTCCAGAGATCACAGAGAGCGCTGTACGTGACGCCGGAGGAGCATGGTTTGGCCCGGTCAATTGTACTAACTTTGTCACGCTCACAACTGCGACCCCCCAGGCTGGGACTGAGAACGTTTCCAAAGGACATTCTGCCTTTGATGATGGCTTACCGATCGTGTTTAGCTGGCCTGTCGCTTTGGAAACGGCGGATGTCAGTGATTTCCAATTTACCCTCAATACAGGCGAGATTGTCTTTCCCAATGCCATTACCTTGCTTCCTAATTGGGAGCTTAGTGAACGCAATGTCATTGTCACATTTGGTGATTTTGGCAATCGTGGTCTGCAAGATGAAGCTGATGCCGTATTTCCTGTGCGCCTCGATATTGTCGAAGATGCCACACCTCTCACACTCGTCGGTCCAGGCGCTCAAGAAGTGAGCGCTGTGGGTCTGCACTGGACCACCGATAGATCTGCCTATGATGCGGGCCCAGTTTTGGTCGGGGCCAAGCTGAATGCTGTCGGAAATGCTCCGCTTGGCGAAGGCGGTATACCCGTTCTGGTCCAGAACTCGGGAGCCCTCCCGAATGACGAGTTTGCGCTCTATGGTGCTGAAGCAGATTATCGGCTGCGGGTTTTGACAACGGGTGGTTTCTCCCCCGATGGACTGCGGTCATTGACCCCGGATAGTTATGAGAGTTTTTTCCGTGTCCATGTGCGAGGGGCCAATGGCGAAACCGTTCTTCTGGAAAAAGTCGGCCAGGATTATCAGGTCGAAGGCGGTACTTTGCGGGTGTTAGGCCTCGCAGATTTGGGCCAACGCCTTGATCCGGATGCTGGCATTTATTACGATGACTGTTACAGCGAAGATCGCGACAACTATATCGATATCATTCTTACCGGAGACGAAGCGGCTGCACGTAACGTGACCTTTGTCGAAATTCCCGCTCTTGAAGGTGGGTATAGTGCCTTCTTCAACCCAGGGGGACCCGGACCGGAGCCCTTTGATGGAGTGCGCTATTCGGCGCCTGGTCCGGCTGACCTGGAGCCTGTGATCATTGCTCTGGATGATCCCATGCGTGTTAGCCGTTCTGCCCGATAATTACGGCCTTTGTTTTCCTAATTAAATAGCCACCAGACTGATCTGTCTTTCTCATTGCATTGAAGGGTGATTTCTTCAACCTCTTGACTTGCGGGATAATTGGGGGCGTCCGAGTGCAGTTCGTTTCGTCCGCTTTAGGGATCGAAGTTGCATTAATGTTAGAGGATTGTACGTCTGCTTCTGAGCCATTAAAGAAGATAATAATCGTCACTTGTAGCAACATTTTTGACGTTAGAGAATTTGGGCATATACTTCGAGTCTCGGTTTCGGAATCACACTGCTCACAGGGACTCTAACCACCAGTTTGTGTAACAAATCGTGTAATTTTTTGTGTAACAAATTTGACTTTAAAAGCTTATAAGTCATTGTTTTTTATCGGTTATTAAAAACTTCTTGACGCCGTTCCACTGCGGTATTGATCGCGACGGTTTGTGCCAGCTTACACTCAAGCATAAGCGCCTTGGGGAGTGTTTTCGGTCATGTGTTGCTGGCGGTAGTCGATCGGGGTCATGCCGTTCCAGCGCACAAACGCGCGGCGAAAACTCGACGGCTCGGCATAGCCGATCAAATCGGCAATCTCGGCAATCTTCAGTTCGGTCTTGGCCAAATATTCTCTGGCCAGCAAATCTTTGATCTCATCGACGATCGAACTGAAGCTGACCGATTCAGCGACCAGGCGGCGCCGCAGGGTGCGCTCACTGAGGTTCAAGCGCCTGGCCACCCGCGTAATATCGAGGAAATCGCCTGTGGACTGGATCAGAACGTGCCGCACGGCGGCGGTGGTTTTCCCAACCGCTCGCAACCCGCGTAACATCTCCTCGCATTGTTGTTGAAACAGGATGTGCTCGGCACGGTTTGCGGTTTTGACGGGGATATCCAGGACCCTAGCGGGGAGGAATAGTTGATTGTGCTCACATTCGAACGCGACGGGCATGCTGAACGCTCGACGATAACGCGCCCAATATGACGGCCGAGAGAATCTCAGGTGAAGCTCGACATCCTGCGCGCGCTCGGCCGTATCGCCATGCAGCTCTCGCCCCAATGTGACGAGATTTGAGAAAATGAGTTCAGAAAACAGTTGCTGTTGTTTCGCGGTGCCGATGGTTATTCCAGGGCGCAGCAGTAGTCCGCCTTCATGCTCATGCACCGTCCAGACCGGGCGGAACATAACCTGGCCATAGCGGAGCAAGAGTCGAATGGCCTCGCGGACATTCGCGCAGCTCATCAGCGCAAAACCAAAACTGCCATAACTGGCAAGGCCAAGCCGTTGTCCCAAACGGATCATCAGACAGGGGTCGCCGGACAGCTCGACCGCAGCTTCCAGCGCAACCAATCCTTCATCAATTGGTCGGAGGCCGTCAGCGGGCGGCAATGGACTGATCCCTCTTCGACTCAGGTCTGCGAACAATTGGTCCTGACTGACCCCCTTGTCTTTTAACAAGCGGATCAGCTCTTCCCTAAGTGCATAATGCGCCTGATAGACTCTCATCTGGCTCCTTATGCGGTCGAGACATATCTGTGGAACAGGGTCTGATCCGCTCGTTAGTGTCTTTCGGTAAGATGTATACGCGAACAGTCAAATATTGGGGGACAAATTCAGCCACCGACCGTTTGCACGCCTGGGGCAGGGTGCGCCGCTAGCGACGCGACAAGGGTTCATCCGCTGTCCCAACCATCAAAACCCAGGTTGATGCTTGGCTGAGCACGTCTCTAAATCTGGCCGCGAATGTCCCCATAGATTGGGCCAACATGTGGATAATCAGAACACGTGCCAATGAATGCGGCTGTGCAAAGTTAGACGGAACTCACACGGGAAGAAGGGCGGATTTCAGAAGCGTTTTATGAATACAGAACATGATCTTAGATTAGTTGGCGTAGGGGCTTCACCCTATACTCGAAAACTGCGCGCTGCGCTCCGGTTTCGCCGACTGCCGTTTCGGTTCGTCGTCGCGGGGAGCAATGAAGCGGCCGCCTTACCTGACCGCCCTTTGCCTCTCGTGCCTTATCTCGTCGTGCCGGACGAAAACGGACAGCTTTCCCGCGCAATGTCTGACACCACTCCCATTCTAAGTGAACTCGACACATTGTATCGAGACCGTCCATTGCGACCTCGAGACCCGGCCCTGCGCTTTCTGGATCTGCTCATCGAAGATTATGGTGATGAATGGCTCAGCAAGTGTATGTTTCACTATCGCTGGTCCAGATCGCTCGATACCGAACGCGCAAGCGCCTATCTCCCTTATGCTCGACTGACGCAGATGCCGCGGAGTCAAGCGAAAGTGGCGGCCCAGGTGTTCGCTGAGCGGCAAATTTCGCGCATCGGCGTGGTCGGCTCGAACGATACAACCGCGCCAGTCATCGAAGCCAGCTGGCGACGGTTTCTGGAAATCTTCGAGAAGCACATCCAAACGTCACCGTACTTTCTTGGAAATAGGCCCGGTGCTGGCGATCTCGCCTGTTACGGACAAATGACCATGTTGGTGATCACTGACCCAACGCCAGCTGAGGTTGCATTTAAGGTGTCTCCTAGAGCGTACGCCTGGACTGAGAAGTGTGAGGATTTGAGCGGTCTGGATGTCGTCGAATCCGACTGGGTCGAATTGGACGAATTGCCCGAAACCCTCTCCGCTCTGTTTTCGGAGATTGGCCGGGTTCATGTGCCGTTCTTGATTGCGAATGCGGCAGCTATTGAACAGGGCTCGTCAACAGTGCTTTGCGAAATCGATGGTCAGCTCTGGAGGCAGGACCCGTTCGTTTACCAGGCAAAGTGTCTGCGATGGTTGAGGCAAGAATTTGATATCCTCACCGCGAATGACAAAGCGCGCGTCGCCAAATGCCTTCAGGGGACCGGCTGCGAAGCTATTTTTGAATAACCTGACCTGGATTGGACCGAATTCGAACCCGCGGTCAAATTTCCTAAATCGGGGAACTGTTGAATGTCTGAGCACTCGGTCGGTAGCCTGCGTTTGCTCTCCGCTTACTGGTTCCGAGTGCGAGCCGTACGCAATTTTATCACGCGGATTTTCATACCAATCTATCTGGGGTCAGTTTTGATATCTTTCGGCAGACATAATGATCAGTGTGCAGATCTGTTGTGGCTGCCAATGTGCATATAATCATGACCGCGAGCTGGATGATCTCGGGTGAAGTTTTGAAATAGTGAAGCGGATTCTTGGGCAAAAACCGAGCTTAGAGCAGGGCGGGTAAGGTACACTTTCCCCTGGCGATACCCCCTGGCCGGAGAAGACCCCCGAAATTCGGGCGGAACGGCTAAAACCATAATCCCGGGTGACATAAAACATACTCATGTAGGCGATCGTCAGCGAACGACTCAGAGGAGCGAATTATGATGATAAAAATCCTGAAATATGGCGCAATCGGCTTGTTGACTGTCCTGCTCCTGGGGATTGCCGTTGTTGCTGTCGGTTACCACCTAATCCTCGACAGAATAGGTCCCAACTCTGTGCCGCGGGATTACGCCATGCAAGACGACAGTAAGGCTGTGGTTCCGGTTGTTGAACCTGTTGCCAATGGCGATGCATCCAGCAGCGGTGGGGAAATGAACCTGTATTGGGGCGAGTTGCATCTGCACACTGCTGAAAGTTTTGATTCCACTTTGATGGGCAACAATCTTGGCATTGAAGATGCCTACCGTTTCGCTAAAGGTGAGCCCTTGATGGGGGCTGGCGGTGAGACCATGCAATTGAGTCGTCCCCTGGATTTTGTAGCGATTACTGATCACGCCGAAAGCTTCGGCATTCGCGCGCATTGCAACGATCCCAACCTGTCGCTGCCGGAGAGAGCCGCCTGCTGGGTCATGAACCAGAACAATCCAATATTATTGGGCATCATTGTCGAAGGTGCTCGCGGTACGGCCGAACCTGGTGATCCTGCCGTACCGGCAGGTGTCTACCAGCCGAAAAGCCGCAAGGTTCCGGGTGTGGATAGATTTCCTACCTGCAAGTGGGGTGGCGGCACCGTCGAGCGCTGTTATGACAATGTCAGTGAAGATTGGGCACGCAATGTTCGGCTTGCCGATGCCTATTATGAGCCAGGGGAACTCACCACACTCATCGGCTACGAATATTCGCCCGGCATGCCGGACCAGGGTAAACATCACCGGAATGTCATTTTTCGTTCCAATGTTGTCCCTGAGCGAACTATTTCGAGCATTGATGCGCCCAATGCGATCGAACTCTGGAAGGGGCTTGAAGCTAATTGCGACAAGGCCGATGGCTGTGATTTCCTGACCATTCCTCATAACTCAAACAAGGCCTGGGGGCTGACATATTCTCGCTACACCTATGATGGTCAGCCGTATGGTGAGGATGACTGGCGCCTGCGTAAAAGACGCGAACCCCTGGCAGAGATTTTCCAGACCAAAGGTGCATCAGAGTGTGCACTGGGCGTTGGCGCTACTGATGAAGAATGCGCCTTTGCGCAGGTGCTCGATCCCTGTCTGCCGGGTGAACTCGCCGGCTGCGCCTTTCAAACATCATTCGTTCGTCAGGGCCTCAAGGTTGGCATTGAGCTTGAGCGAGAGCTGGGATTCAATCCACTACAAAATGGAGTTATAGCGGCCACTGACAATCACAACGCCAATCCGGGAGCTGTAGAGGAATGGAATCATCGTGGGACCGTGGGTACCATATCTTCGCCGGCAGTGCGCCGCCTGAGAGGCAGTGGCCGGGGAGATAAACCCTACCAGTCCCTGCTCAAGTTCAATACCTCGGGCGGTCTGGCGGCGGTATGGGCGCCAGAAAACACCCGCGAAGCGATCTTTGATGCGCTGGCTCGCCGCGAAACCTATGCCACCTCGGGCCCGCGTATCGCGCTGCGTTTTTATGCCGGCTGGGATGTGGATGAGGCGATGATCAACGATCCCAGTCTGGTGCAACATCTGGAAACGACGGCAGTCCCAATGGGGTCGGTTCTAGCCACCGGCCAACAGCCAGATTCTCCGGAGTTCCTTGTCTGGGCAATTCGGGATGCCCTGGATGCGCCGCTGCAGCGGATGCAAATGGTGAAAGGCTGGATCGATGATGCGGGCCAGACACATGAAAACGTGATCGATATTGCCTGCGCCGATGGCCTTCAAGTTGATCCGACCACCGGCCGCTGTCCCGATAATGGCGCCAGCGTTGATTTGTCGACCTGTCAGTACAGTGCCGGCTCCGGTGCTACTGAATTAAAAACCCTTTGGCGCGACCCGGATTACGATCCGAGTCAAAGTGCTTTTTACTATGTGCGCGTGTTAATGAACCCGACCTGTCGCTGGTCAAGCTTTGATGCCATTCGCCTTGGCAGGGAACCTGACCCGAGTGTGCCGGCCACGATTCAGGAAAGAGCCTGGTCTTCGCCGATCTGGGTCGCCAGCCAATGACAGAAGTTTTGAAATAGCGAAGCGGATTCTTGGGCAAAAACCGAGTTTAGCGCAGGGCGGTTAGGGTACACTTTCCGCAGACGATGCCCCTGGCCGGAGAAGACCCCCGAAATTCTGGTGGAACGGCTAAATCCATAATCCCGGGTTACATAATACATACCCATGCTGGCAATCGTTAGCGAACGACTCAGAGGAGCGAATTATGATGATGAAAATCCTGAAATATGGCGCAATCGGCTTGGTTCTTTTGCTGGTGATTGGCCGCTTTGGTCTGCCACATTTGCTCACCGGTTTGGGATTGCACCCGCACTATGAAGTTCCGGCCATGGATCTTTCGGGAAAGCGTGCACTGATCGTGACCACGAGCCAGGACACGCTTGGCGAGACGGGCAAGGCGACCGGCGTTGCCGCTTCAGAAATGACGGCCCCTTACTATGCGTTTCTAGATTCCGGCATGGACGTCGATCTCGCGAGCATTCAGGGCGGGCAAATTCCGATAGATCCGGTGGGCCTGAAATGGCCCGTCGCTTCCGCATCCGACAAAAGATATTTGAAGGACCCACTGTTCCAATCGAAGGTGTCGCGTTCCTATCAGATCGATCAAGTCGATACGACGCAATATGACATTGTCTTCCTCGCCGGTGGTTGGGGCGCTGCTTATGATTTTGGACAGTCAGCTGAGCTTGGGGAAAAGGTTGCGATTGCCTACGCGAACGATGCGATCATTGGCGGTGTTTGTCACGGCCCTTTGGGGTTTTTGCAAGCCTATGGCGAAGATGGAAAGCTGATCGTCGAAGGACGTCGCATTTCCGCGGCGACGGACAAACAGATTGCCGAACTTGGTATCACCCACACACCGATGCACCCAGAACGCGATTTGCGGGCGGTAGGTGTGGTCTTTGAGGCGGAGTCAAAGTTCCGAGATGTATTCGCCAACACTGTTGTTGTTGATGAACGCATCGTCACGGGACAGAATCAGAATAGCAGCACCGAAACGGCCGTGAAGATGATGCAAGTCCTGGCCGGCGATCAGGGCGGCGAGCCGACTTCATGATTCGTTGGTGCCTTGCGGCCTGTTTCGCCCTTGTGGGCGTGGTCGCGCAGGCGCAAACACGACCCAACATTGTTGTGGTGCTTGTGGACGATGCCGCCTTGAT
>PAHJ01000142.1 GCA_002705565.1 Geminicoccus sp.
TGCACCGTCGTAGTACTCTATCGTATGACTATCGGGATCAAAGGCCAGGCCGTAGTCTTCGGGCGAAACCGCTGTTCCATCCGTCAGAACCAGGCGCAGAAGACCGCCAGCCGAGCTGACCACCTCGAACTGCGCGTGCTCTGAGGCTTCGTTTACATCCACATCGTTGACGGTAATCGTTTCGACGCCGTCATCATCAAGAATGGTACCGACGCCTATCGTCTCTCCGACCGTCAGCGTTAGTATTTCAGCGGCCTCCTCCGCAGCGTCATCCAAGACATCGACGCAGACTGTGAATTCGACAACCGATTCCGGGACGATCAATCGACCATCATTGCCCAGCGCGACTTCATAAGTGGCCCAGTCCGAGTCTGCTGATGTTCGCGTTGTTCCGTCGCTGAGTTTAACCTCGCCGATCGTCGGAGTACCGGTCCAATCACTCCCATCGATGCCAGTTCCACCCACCAAGGTGTAGGTATAAGTTGCCGGAGCGTCCTGCGTGGCCAGCACGTCAAGCACGACACGGTACTCCAGCTCGCACAGGTCGCCAGGAGAGGCCGCGCTCTCAGAGACGCTGGGGCTGCTTATCGAGATTGGGGTTTTGACCGCCAAATAGTCATTCAGAGCGTCAAGCAATCCAGAACTTGCAGCGTTGGTGTCGTTGGAGCGATCTTCGCCGTGTACCGGAAGGTTAAAGGACGGGTTTAAATTGCCAACCCGTGTTTCAATGACGAGGCCAATGTTGGTAGCAATATCCTTACCAGGCCCTGACAGAACCCTGTATGAATCAGAACCGCCCGCGTCATTGGGAAAATCCTCAGCAGACGACCAATTGGACGTTGTAAACTGATAGCCTGGATAAGTGTCTTTGTCGGAGAGGTCGCCAACGCTCAGGTGATCGTAAAACAGTTTTGCTGTTGCATCGTAATTTGCCAGAGCTGGCGTGTTGAACGTCGATAATGGCCCGCTGATGTAATCCAGCCATCCGTCCTGTGAACCGTTCAGCGTTCCTTTCACGGAATTTTCTGAGACGGTGACTTGGTCAGTAGTCGGTGCGGAATAGAGCAGAAAACCGAAGACATGAACGCCGTCATTCTCTAGCTCGCGGAAATTCAGATATCCGGGAAAGACAGCCTGAGAGGCTCCGTTCATGCCATAGGGACCGGAGAAGGTGATGACCAGTTCGCCGTCCAGGTCATTGCCTTGCAGACCAGTCCCCCCGAACTTGCCGTCGCCGTCCGTATCATCCTGCCTGAAAGCAACGCTCGAAATCGCAGGATCAGAACCCGTAAAAGTTGGGCCGAAAACGTAGATGTCCTGCGGCTGCTGTTGGTTGGATTGTGTGCCCATGTAACCATGGGTGAACGTCGCCGAGACATAGCTTGTGGGCTGAGATAGCAGTGTCGTAAGTCCCGGCACCGGTGCGGCTGCATAACCGTTTAGCTCAAGGCCACTGGCTGCGTCGTAACCGTAATCGAGGAAATAAGTACCGCCCAGCTCCCTTGGGCCCACAAGCTGTGTTGAAGCATAAACCGTAATATTCAGCACCTCAGCCAAGGCGCGTACGAATGATCTACCAATTTCACCTTGAGCAACGCGACACGCCACCACCTCCAGAACGGATGAAGTGCCGATTTTTCGCTTGAGGTCTTCAATCAAATACGGCTTGGAAAGCGAATTCTTATCAATTATTTGATCTAGAAGATGTAGTCTCCCTGGATCACCATGGCCGACAAATCGCGATTTATCACAATTTGAATTTGATGATAAAAAGCCGACTTGAGTGATTGCGAGAGACAACGGCGCGTCACAGTCCACACTCATGTTCTCGACTAATCTTGGCATTCTATTGACCCCAGCAAGCGCGTCCGTAGCCGCTTACTCAAATTACATAAATACACATCTACATCTATTAATTATTATCTCACAATCATTTTGCAAAGATGCAAGTACATTATTGGTTTGGGTCGCCTCAGGGCACAAAACTGGGATCTCAGCCGAGTTACATTTGCCGGCTGCGCTATCCTGAACGTCGTCGCGCTGAGGTTCAGCCACCCAGCCTTTTGGAGTCGTCTGAACCGAGCCAGCACATGATTTGTCGTCCGCGACCCTCAGGCGCACTGCTGCGTAGTGGAGGCGACCCAACTGTCCTCTCTGTCGGTCCTGCGGTGGAGCTAGCGCCCTCTGGTTAATCAGGCCGATTAGCCGCTTAACGCGGACCGTAGGCAAGATCCGGCAACCACAAGCTGACGCCCGGTATGTAGGTCACGATGATCAGAAACAGAAACAGCACGCCCACCCATGGTAGACTTACTTGCATAACCTTCAAAATCCCCATGCGGGTGATTGACGAAGCGACGAACAGATTCAGCCCCACGGGAGGCGTAATCATGCCGATTTCCATATTTACCACCATGATGATTCCAAGGTGAATGGGGTCGATGCCAAGCTGCATCGCCAAAGGATAGACAATCGGCGCAACGATCAGCAGCAGGCCCGACGGCTCCATAAACTGGCCGCCGATGAGCAGGATCAAATTGATGATGATAAGGAACACCCATGGAGGCATGTCAGCGGAAACGATCGCGCTAGCAAGCTGTTGGGGGATGCGCAGTTCGGTCAGAACGTGGCTGAAGATCAACGCGTTGAAAATGATGAACATCAGCATGACACTCATCTTCGCAGCATTCAGAAGCACCCCACGGGTCTCGCGATGGACCAGGTTTGCAGGCAGGCTCCACGCCACTTCCAACACAGCGCGTCCGGCGGACGCAGGTAGGCTTTCTCCCTCACGGCGCCAGGGGCTGTTTTTGAGAAAACCAATGCCTCGGTAAAACACAGTTGCCGTAACAAACCCGTACACAGCGGCGAAGGCTGCCGCTTCGGTCGGGGTGAAAAAACCTGCATAGATGCCCCAGATGATCAGGACGATCAGCAGCAACCCCGGCACAGCAAAAACACCTTTGCGCAGCGCATCGCGGAAGCCGTACCAGAATGGCTTTTCGATCTTCATCCGACCGATACCGATCAGAATACCGCCCACCAGCATGGCACCGGCAAGCAGCCCCGGCATAACGCCAGCAAGGAAAAGCCGCCCAACGGATTCATTGGTCGCAGCCGCATAGACAACCATCACGATCGATGGCGGGATCAGGATCCCCAGCGTGCCGGCCGTGGCGATCAGCCCGGTGGCAAAGCCTTTGGGGTAGTTGCTGTCTTCCATGCCCTTGATAGCAATGGGGCCGATGGCGGCGACCGTTGAGGGCGAAGACCCGCTTAAGGCGGCAAAAAGCATGCAGGAGAACACCCCTGCCACACCCATTCCACCCCGGACCTGCCCCACTGCCGCAACGGCAAAATCGACGATGCGCTTTGCCGCGCCGCCGGAGGTCAGGAAAGCTGAAGACAGAATGAAGAATGGAATGGCCGTGAGCAGGAACTTCTCGTTCATGGCACCGACCACAGCGGTAGCGAGCGAGGTCGCCTTCTCAGACTTGATCAGAACGACCATGATTGACGGCAGGCCCAGCGCCACACCAATCGGTGCGCGGATGGCCAACAGACCAAAAACGCCAAGAATTAAAACCCACGCCAGATGAGGCGCGAGCAAAGTTTGGATCGGATCGAGGAAATCAAACATCTACCGCTTTCCCTCGGTGGCAGCAGTCCCAGCGGAGGACGAAGCAACCGCGGCATCAACCTCTTCTTCGGCCTCATGACCAGCCGTCAGGCTTTCCCGGCGCCCGGTCCAGATCTCCCAGATGGCAAAAGCCGCTGTCACAGCCAGCATAAAAAAGGCGGCAGACAGGAACCCGTAGGTGAAGAAGAATGGGATGGCCAGTTCATCGGAACCCTTCGTGCGCAGGACCTTGACCGACCAAAACTTGTCATAAGCCTGATACCCCGCCCGGCTTAGCAAGAGCGCATAGAGTACTGTCAGCAGCGTCGCTAGAATGTTGAAGAACTTTCGGGCCGGTTTTGGAAGCAGGTTCACCAGCACATCGATACCGATGTGAACGCCCTTGCGCAGGACGTAACTCATCCCGAACAGGATGAAAAACAGGAAAATATAGAGGGTCAGCTCCAAGCCCCAAATGCTGGGCTTCATACCCCAGATTTCACCACCGAAGAAGCGTCGGACAATGACAGCGAAGAACGCGACGGCGGTCATGGCGGCGAGCATATAGGCCATAATGGACTCTTCAATCCACTCAACCCCACGCCGGAAGGTGCGAAACATGCCAAACCTCAGATATGGATTGGGATAGGGTAGCGCAGGGTCACAGGGGGCCGCCTTGGCCCCCTGCATCCCTTGCTTGCAATCGACCTTAGAGTGGTCGGGCGTTCAAGACTAGTTAGACGCTACAGCAGCATCAATGATGTCTTGTCCAATGCCATCAGCGAACTGGTCCCACACAGGAGCCATAGCGCCAACCCAAGCTGCGCGATCATCATCGCTCAGCTCACGGATCGCTCCGCCCTCGGCCAGGATTTTCGCACGGTTATCCTGGTTGATACCCTCAGCCATAGCGTTCCGCTCAGTGGACACATCCTTGATGATGCCCATCAGCTGGTCACGATCTGCAGCATCAAGGCTGTCCACGAACTCGGTGGAGGTCACAACAAGGTAATCGATGATGCCGTGGTTGGTTTCAGTCACGCCGTCCTGCACCTCAAAGAACTTCTTGGTGTAGATGTTCGACCAGGTGTTCTCTTGCGCATCCACAACGCCCGTTTGCAGGGCGCCGTATACTTCAGAGAACGCCATCTTCTGGGGGTTGCCGCCAATCTGGTTGATGTAGGCCTCAATCACGTCAGAGGTCTGGATTCGGAAGGTCAGGCCTTCAGCATCGGTTGGGGAAACCAGGGGCTTGTTCGCAGACATTTGCTTCATGCCGTTGTGCCAGAAAGCGAGGCCCTGCAGGCCGCTGTCCTGCATGCTATCGAGCATGGCCTGACCGGTTTCCGATGCCTGAAAGCGGTCTACTGCCGCAACATCTGAAAACATGAATGGCAGATCAAAAACGCGGAAAGACAGGGTAAACTGCTCAAACTTGGATAGCGAAGGTGCTGCGAGTTCGACGTCGCCCAGAACCAGCGCTTCAAGGACTTTGTTGTCATTGTACAGCTGGCTGTTCGGGAACACTTCCATGCAGAGGCGGCCGTCCATTTCGGCATTAACGCGCTCTGCGAGCAAAGCAGCCGCTTCGCCCTTCGGATGGCCGCTGTTGGCCGTTACGTGGCTAAAACGAACGACGCGTTCGCCGCTGTCACAAGCAGCATAGGCTGTGCCAGCGGTAGCCAGCATGACGATGCCAGCGGTAAGGATCTTCTTCATGGGTAACTCCTCCTCGAGATACGGTATGCGCCAAGCTCCCACTGTGGCGGCAAATCCGAAGCTAGGGACCGTGCGTGCCGAAGAAACCCCTGCGGCCTAATTTAAACGGCCCTAACTGAAGAAAAGAAGGCGGTTGGGCGGAAAACCGCCTAAAACCGCATCTTGAGGGGCGGATTTCCGCCGAAGCCCGAATTCTTAGGTGTTTCTGACGAGAAAGATCGTGAACAACGGGCAAGCAAGACGGGGGCAGCCTCGCAAACTATGCTTTGCGGAGATTGTATTTTGCCAGTTTGTCAGCCAGCGTTTTCCGCGGCAGACTCAAACGCTCCATCACCCGCTTTAGATCGCCCTGAGCCAGATGAAGCTCCTTTTCCAGAACGCTGCGTTCGAAATCAGCCACCTGACTCACCAGATCCTGACCCGCCTCGCCCTGGCCACGTCCTTGGTCTTCCTCCATAACCGGGAGGCCCAGCGCAAACTGCCTGGCCGCGTTCCTGATCTCCCGCACGTTTCCCGGCCAGTCATAGCGCAGGATACGGGTCATATCCTCAGGGCGCAGCAACGGCGCATTTTCGCTTTCAGACAAAAAGTGCTCAAACAGCACCACACGATCTGCGCCTCGTTCTCGCACGGGCGGCACCCGCACTTGCGAGGCACGAAGCCGGTAGTACAAGTCTGAGCGAAAGCCCCCGGCATCCATCTCGGCTACAAGATCCGTCTTGGCCGCTGCGATTACCCGAAGGTTCAGGGCTACGTAAGATTGCCCACCAACCCGGCGAAACCGGCGCTCTTCCAAAATCCTCAACAAACGCCCTTGGGTGTCGAGCGGCATGCTTTCAATTTCGTCGAGGAACAGTGTGCCTTTGTCGGCACGTTCGAAAAGCCCCACCTTTGAAGCGCCCAAACCGCTGGAGTCCTCAATGCCAAAAAGCTGCTCGTTGATGTCGAGGCCATCCAGTGCCGCGCAGTTTACCGGCACAAAAGACTGCATGGAGCGGGCTGAAATCGAATGCAGCGCCCGGGCTGCAACTTCCTTGCCTGCGCCGGTCTCACCGGTGACCAGCACGTCCGTATCCGAACCGGCAAGCGCCGAGAGCTGACGGCGCAAATTCTGTATCTTCGGGGAGGCTCCCAGAACCTGCATGAACAGCCGGTCCCGCCCCTGCAGCTGTCGAGCCAACCGGCGGCGTGCCACTTCGGCCTCGCGCAAGGACAGGGCGCTGCGGCAATCTTTGATCAGCGCTTTGGCGTCCACCGGCTTCTCGTAAAACGCAAAAGCGCCAGCCTGCAGACTGCGCACGGCCATGGGAACATCGCCGTGTCCGGTGAGCAGGATCACCGGCATGTCCGCATCGATTTCCGACAGCCGCGCCAACAGCTGCTCACCGGTCAGCTTTGGCATGCGTACGTCGGTCACCACCACACCAACCGTATCCTCGTTGATGTTTCCCAGGATGGAATGCGGCTGAGCAAAGGACTGGACTTCCATATCCGCGAGTTCAAAGCTCTGTTCAAGCGACTCACGGAACACCGGATCATCGTCCACCAGGTAAACCGTGCCGCTCATGAGTCTTCCTTTGTTTCCGGTGCGGGTGGAACCAACGGTAGGGTCAGCTCGAACCGTGCGCCTTTTTGGCTGCTTCCGGTAACCAATTCAAGCGTACCGCCCATGGTCTCCATGAACTGACGGGAAATCGCCAGGCCCAGACCGAGGCCTTCAATCTCGGTCCGCGTGCTCACAAAGGCATCAAAAAGGCCCTCTTGCAACGCCTCGGGCACGCCGGGACCGTTGTCTTCGATAGCAAGCACAACTGTTTGATCTGCCACTGCCGTTTCCGAGGTCAGCACGATCCGCGGAGCATCACGATCGCCAACGGCCAGCCAGGCATTGACCAGAAGGTTGTACAGCACCTGCTCCAACCTCACCGCCCCCGCCACAACCTTTATCTTCGGATCGGCCTCAAAAGAAAGCGCCTCCGCTGCCGCCGGGAAACGAGAAAGAACCCCATCGCGGGCTGCTTCCACCACCGGCCCGAGGCGCACGGGTTGGACCTCCTGACTGCGGCCTGTCACGAAGGAGCGCAGATTGCCGACGATTCTGGAGACGCGGTCGGTCTGACTGACGATCCGCTCCAGATTTTCGTTCGCCCGGCTATGCTTGCCGCGCACGATAAAGGCGCTGGCGTTCTCCGCGTAGTTGCGGATAGCGCCCAGCGGCTGGTTGATTTCGTGGCTGATGCTCGCAGCGACCTGCCCCAGTAGCGCGAGCTTACCAGCCTGCACCACGGACGCCTGTGCATCCTGAAGTTCCTGCGTCCGTTCCGCCACTTTATCCTCGAGCAGGCGCGCCTGCTCCTCCTGCCGCCGCGCTGTTTGCAGGAGCGTTTGACGACGGGCGAAGAGCT
The DNA here is from genome assembly GCA_002705565.1 of Geminicoccus sp. Lineage (GTDB taxonomy): Bacteria > Pseudomonadota > Alphaproteobacteria > UBA7985 > UBA7985 > UBA7985. The sequence continues at coordinate 7,744 of PAHJ01000142.1, forward strand.
GAGAAATCAGCAGCGCAAAGGCAAAGGCCAGCGCGGCGAAGCCTATGGCTCGACCACCCCACTCTGAAAGCGACAAAGCCCGCCCTGGCCGCGCAACCATCACCATCGACAAATCCTGGAGCGGCAGGGTCAGCGTCCTCTGCCCGACCCCGGTGCGAAAGTTGGCGTAAAGCTCCCTGCCGTCAAAATCCAGCAACCGGATCTCGTCGGTGGAGAGGTCCAGGGGAGAGGTCGCTTCCCCCAGATCAAACCGGCTTACAGCAATGGCAATGACGGCGCGGTCCTTGAACACAGGCGCAACGAACAGGTAGTCATTGCCGATGAGCGCGCGGCCCAAACTTCCCGCTCTGGCAAAAGCAATGGCCTGTGCGATCTCCGGGTCATCGCGGTCGAGCTTGGACCGAGCAGGTTCGATCAATAGCGGCATGCCCTCGCTGTCGAGTATCATCAACGCATCAATATCGGTCAGGGCGTAGAGCTGCTTAGCGACCCGCTGGCCCGCACCGCTGCGCGGTTCAGACGCCAGCGCAATGATCCCCGGGTGACGCGCAATCAGGACCGCGCCCTGCCTATGTTTTTCCAAATTGCCGCGAAAACTGGCCGCCTGAACGTTCAGGCTCAGTTGCAAGCGCTGTTGCTCCACCTGCTCGAGCGCACGGCGATCCAGCGTACCGGTCACGCCAAAAACAGCGAGCCCAAGCGCGAGGGAAATCAGGAAACCAAAGGGCATCAATAAGGGATTCATACCCTCGCCTTTAAGCGAAAACGGTCCATCCCAAAAGACTTAAGCCGAAAACGAAGACCATCGACGGCAGCTATCACCTGNATCAGTCGNGATAACTATACCTATTTGAGCTTGATGNCNTCATTGCGCAAAGTGGAATTANATTGAGGATTGCCCCCTTGAGATAAGCAAGGAGGTGAGGAACCAGAGGGCGGTCTGNNGTATGCGAGTTTGTTNANCGGCAGGGTTNGAGAGNCACGATTTCCATGTCTNCGCTTGGAATCACGCTGCACGCCTCAGCTTCTGTTGCGTCAATAGCAGNCAAGGACGCCTTAACGCACAAAGGCCTCAACGCGCTTGACGAAGCCGACGACGGGGTTAGCCTTGATGGCTTACGTTCAGCCACCTTTCACGTTGGGGTACCGCCACCATGACTACGCCAGAAGACCGCATTGCCGCCCTGGGCCTGCAACTGCCAGCCCCTATCCAGCTGCCGTCGGGGATGACGCTACCGTTTTCGTTCATCAACGTCCGCGGCAACCGCGCCATGATCTCTGGCCACCCGAGGCAAAGTGCCGAGGGAGCCATCAGCGGTCCTTTCGGCACTCTGGGCATGGATATGAGCACGCAGGAAGGTTATGACGCCGCGCGCGACATCGCTTTGTCCGCGCTGGCCAACCTCAAGGCTGAAATCGGCGAGCTGTCGCGGGTCAGCGGCTGGGTTCGTGTGTTTGGAATGGTCGCCTCGACCCCGCAGTTCACCGAGCAGCATGTCGTGGTCAACGGCTTCAGCGATCTGATCCTTGAGGCCTTTGGGCCGGACGTTGGCCGGCATGCGCGCTCGGCCATCGGGGTCGCTGCGCTGCCCATGGGTTTTGCAATTGAGGTCGAAGGCGAAGTCCTGCTCGATGGCTAGAGTTTGGTCGCTCAGCTGAGCAGGCGGCCGGGCGTCATCGCGCGGTCAAAATGGACCAACGCTGATCAAATTATCGTAAGTCAGAGCTTGACTGTCGCGTGAAACTCGATTGGCTGTCTCTCAGCCAAATACAGTCACATACCGCGGATCCTGGGACCAGATTCCAGTCTCCCCGCACAAAGAGAGAGGCATACACCATGATTGGACGCGTCGACATTGAAGCCGCCTACGAGCGCATTACACCGTACATCCGTCGCACCCCGATCATGCACATGGATGCCGACGCTTTTGGCCTGGGTTATCCGGTGACGCTCAAGATGGAACACCTGCAAGCCACGGGCTCTTTCAAGCTGCGCGGTGCCTTCAACAACCTGTTGACGCAAACGTTGAACGAGGCTGGTGTCGTCGCCACTTCGGGGGGGAACCACGGTGCCGGCGTTGCCTATGCAGCGACCGCGCTGGGCGTCCCCTCGACCGTTTATGTACCCGCGGCAATTGCGGCCGAGGTCAAGCTACGCCGCATGCGCGGCTTTGGGGCCACGGTGGTTTCCGTGCCTGACCCGGTCGGCAATGCCGCCTTGGAGTGCCAGGCCCATGCGGCCAGAACCGGCGCACTCGAAATCCACCCCTTTGACAGCGATGCAACGCTGGCCGGGCAAGGGACGATCGGGCTGGAGCTCTCCGCTCAGGCGGAAATCGATACCTTGCTGGTGTCGGTCGGCGGCGGGGGGCTTATCGGCGGTATCCTGTCTCACTATCAGGATGATCTGCGCGTTATCTCCGTCGAAACCGAACGGACCGCCTCGCTGGCCCCTAGCCGGGAGAAGGGGGAGCAGGTCACAATCATGCCCAGCGGTATTTCAGCCAGCGGTCTGGGAGCCAGTTCCATCGGCGACCGTGGCTGGGCCGCCGCGCAAAAGTGGCTGGATGGCCATGCTGTGGTTTCAGACGCCGATACCTTCAGGGCTCAACAACTTTTGTGGGAAGCCGGCCGGATTGTAGTGGAGCCAAGCGCAGCCACAGCCCTCGCGGCTCTGACAGCAGGGGTTTACGTCCCGGAAAAGGACGAGCGCGTTGCGGTGCTGCTCTGCGGCGGCAACGCTGAACCGGACTGGTTCATCAAGGAAGATTGACGCGCGCTCAAGCCCAGACAAATGCATCGGATCATACCGGTCGAAAACAGCGACCTTGTGTATCTGTGCAGCAGGTGATGGCGTTCAGGCAACGCCTCCCGCGTCAGCCTGGCTCCGGTTGCGTCGACACGACACCAAGCTTGCCGCTAGATTGTGCGGTATGCCTTAGCAGTCACCCGAGTGAGGGTGAAATGAACCTTGTTCCTGGGAGGGAAATGGTATGATGATTGGTTATCTTATGATCGGCACAAACGATCTGGCCCAGTCTTTGAGCTTTTACGACGCTGTGTTCGCACCGCTGGGCTATCAAAAAGTCGAAATCAAGGAGCGCTATGTCGGGTATGGTGATCCGAATACCAGCAACGGCACTGAGTTCTATGTAACGGGCCCCTACGATCGTCAGCCTGCGACGACCGGCAACGGCACGATGGTTGCCTTTCCAGTGCCGACGCTCTCCGTTCTGCACGAGATCTACCAAATTTCGGAGGACAATGGCGGCTCGAAAGATGGCGCACCCGGTCCACGGCTGGCGGATAGCCCCACTCACTATGCTTATGTACGCGATCCGGCGGGCAACAAGCTGGCATTCTACTGTGAAGATCCGACGGCCTGACGCCCGCTTTCACGCCATCCTCACGACCTCAACGACCACTCGGTCGGCTTGAACCAGCTCAGGGGATTTACTCAAAGACGAGAGAGCGCTCTAGGCAGAGGCTCCAAGCGCGTCGTGCACGCTATGCTCAATCGTAAGATCGGCAGCTGCGCTCTCTCTCATAACCAAGGCGGCATTGGGCAAGTCGTTGTCTCTGATCTTGCTCTGCGCCGCTTGTGCCGTGAGGTTTTGCTCGCTCCAGCGCTCAATCAGACGCATCTCCAAAATGCTCAGAGGCGCCTTCACAAACACGGTCGCATCATAGAGCTGCCTCAACGAGGACCAGGGTTCCCGGTTGAGAAGCAGGTAGTTGCCTTCTGTGACGATGATCCGGGTCTTTAAGTCAATCGCGATTTCGTCGGGTACCACGCGGTCCCTGTCCCGATCAAAACGGGGCAAAAGCAATCCAGATTGGTTGCCCGCAAGCGCTGTAATCGCCGCCGAAAACCCAACCGCATCAAACGTCTCCACTGCCCCTTTCCGCGCCAATAAACCCAAGCCACGAAGATGGTCATTGTCGAAATGAAAGCCATCCATTGGCAATAGAGACGCCCGCAACCCTTCGTGGCCTGTGCGATTGAGGCAGTCGACGACCGATTCAGCCAGCGTCGATTTTCCCGACGCCGGAGGGCCCGCGATGGCAATGACGGTTCGACGTCCGTTGACCACTCGGTCTCTGACCAGGTTCACGACAGTCTGAACGTTGGCCTGGTGCGTATCTTGGCTCATCGTGAGCGGCTCCTCTGAATCCGTCGTCGTCGGTAGCACTGGTATCGGACGTGCGGTTCTCGATTGCCTTTGTGGCATGGTGGGGAAATGAAACAGATCAGGGCGCTGCCCTGCACCCAATACCGAGGATATCTGTGAGCGGTGCTGCTTCTGCGTGTCAAGTTCAACAGTCGAAACAGTGAATGCTTTCCCGGTTCAGTCGCTGAAGAGGTTTCACGGTTTGCGATTAGGTGTAGGGTGCTTTGGGCATAGAGGTCAGATGTTTCAATTATCCACCTCGCGCAGAGCCTTAACTACTTACAGAAAAGTCATTTCCGTGGGCGAAAGCAGAAGACGCGTAGCGATCTCGATTGTCATGCTGCTGATCTTGTCAGCCTGCTATGGCGCTGGATTCTTCTTCATCAAAATTTCGCTGGATGGCTTTTCGAACCTATCCTCGGGGTCGCTGCGGATCATGGTTGCAGCCCTAACGCTGTTGTTCCTCATGAGTCTCACCCCGCACCGCTTTTCTCTGCCCCGGGAAAGCCACATCCCGGTGCTGCTCAACGGTGCAATTTTCATTGGATTTCCATTTCTGTCATTACCGTGGATCGTACAGCACATCCCCACGTCAATGGTCGCGATTTACTACTCAATGGTCCCGATTTTCGTACTGGTGCTGTCTCGTTTTGTGGTCGGACGCCACATCAGTGCCAGTAAATGGATCGGGTTCCTGATTGGCTCAGCTGGAATCTCTTATCTCGCCGTAAGCCAGATTGGCACCACCGCAGATGACCTGTCCGGGGAACAGTTTTCCTGGCTTGTGCTGCTGCCGCACGGGGTCAGTGTGCTGAGCGCTGTGGCATTGGCGGGGGGTGTTGTCCATATGTCGACGATCAAAGACTTCCGCCCTGTCCAGTATCAAGGCTACTCCTTGGTCGTAGGTAGCGTCCTGGCCCTACCCCTGTTCCTCTTCAACGCGCCCGTGGCCTTCCCTGGTTGGATCCCTATTGCCGGTGCCGTAATGGCCGGCCTCGTCACCACAGGCCTGGGACAAGCGCTGCGTGGTTTATTGGTCAAGCGGGAGGGTGCGACGTTCACCGCACGCAATGGCTATCTGACCCCCGTCGTGGCCAGCATTCTCGGATTGGCGCTGCTGGGCGAAACGCTGACCCTCGCACATGGGATCGGGTACAGCGCAGTCGTAGCTGGACTGTTCATTTCTGCGCAGCGCTAGGGCCCAACCCCGCACGTTCGACACGGCGCATACCGGCGGAGCGGCGAGGTTTTACCTTTATTCACCGGGTCCCAGCTTGGGACCCGACGGTCTGTCGAGAGCGACTTAGTGGTTATCGCCCCAGACACCATGGAATTCAAACGCAACGGCCTGGTTATCACCGACAACCCATGCGTCATGACCCGGTGCAATCGCATAGGCGTCACCAGCGGAGTAGGTGATTTCGCTGCCGTCATCGTGCACGCACTTAATCGAGCCTTCGACAATCACGCCGACATGCTTGGCCTGGCAGGAATCGGTTCCGACCATAGGCTTGATGTCCTTTGACCACTGCCAACCGGGCTGAACGGTCAGGCGCATGACTCGCTGACCCATAACGTTCACAGTTTCCACCCGGGCATTGTTCGGCGTCATGACTTCATCGGCATCGGACGTAAAATTCTTCGCTTCAACACTCGCCATTTGAGTATCCCCTTATTTCAAAACGTTTTGACCTCCAAACTAATGCATGTGGCTGTTAGTTCATCAACATTAATCAACCCGTCGAGACTAAATGTCTCAAGGCAAAATCATTCGCTTTTTTGGGTCCCGCATCGGATCGAGACAGAAAGCGCGAAATTCTTGACATGCTTGCACCCAGGGCGGCGGTTACCGGCCTATGGTGGACTGCGGATCAGCGAACACTTGGAACGCCCCAACCGCTATTTGGGGGGCGGGTGGTGGAGCGCATTATTGAGGACGTGGAGGGTATCCGCGTTAAGCCTTCGGTTCCTTGGCTCAGCCGGGGCTGGCGTCGCCTAGATGCGCCTGACGTCCCGCGGCAAATCAGACAATATTTCAGGGCCGTCTGCTCGCAGGATGACAATCTCCTCCAGGCGTAATCCAAATTGGCCAGGAAGATAAATTCCGGGCTCGATCGAGAACACCATTCCTTCATCCAGAACCGTTTGAGAGCTTGCCGAGATGTAAGGTGGCTCATGCACTTCTGTGCCGAGCCCGTGTCCGGTTCTATGAAAAAAGAACTCCCCATAGCCCGCTTTCGTGATGACACTTCGGGCAGCTTCGTCGACCTCACAGGCCTTCACCCCTGGCCGCGCGGCTGCCAATGCCGCCTTGACCGCATCATCGACGATGGAGTGAATGTCCCGATATCCCTCTGGACCATCGCCGAGCAAAACCATCCGCGTGATGTCTGAGGAATACCCCTCAAAACTTGCACCAACATCCATAACCACGGCATCGCCGCTCTGAAGCTTGGTTTGGCCCGTATGGTGATGAGGAAAGGCTCCATTCTGACCCGCGCCAACGATAGAGAAAAGCGGCTGAGCCCCCATCTCCGTGAAGGTCTCACGCACCACCTGTGCGACCTCGATCTCGGTCATTCCCGGGCGCATGATATCCCAGGCCGCCAGCAGTGCCCGGTCCGCCTGCGACGCGTTGGTTTTCAATATCGCGTACTCCGCATCTTCCTTGCGCATCCGCAGCGCACCAATGGTTGATGCTGTGAATTGGCGCGTCAATCCGGGCAATGCGTCCATGATGAGAGCCGCATGATCCGCCCGCATGCACTCATCGAGCACCAATCCAGAGAAGGTCGAAGCACCAAAATCGGCAATCAGAGCCCGCAGAGCAGCTTCCGGGCCATCGGCGTCTAACCAGGGATAGAACGCGATATCCGTTTGTGCACGCGTGCTGTCCGCTTCGAGTGCAGGGATCAGAAAAGCCTCCCGGTCTTGTGAAATCATGGCAAAACAGGCGCGCTCGTCCGCATGTGGTTGGATATCGAGCAACCAAGCGAAATGCGCACCGGGCGCCAGAACGACAAGGTCAACGCCTTCGCGTTGCATGACCCCACGCAGTCGCGCCAGACGTTGGGATTGATCCGATTTCATAAACACTCCCATTAGCTATGGCTTTCGTGGTCACGTTTCGCGTCATGACCGATCGCCCTGACTTCAACGCAGAAGCCAGTTTTTTTGTTAAAGCCGTAATCCAAGATCGATGGCTTCGGTTACTTTTTCAAGGATCAGGTCAATTTCTGGAGCCGTCACATTGTACGGCGGTGCCAACAAGACATGATCCCCCCGCACGCCGTCGGCGCACCCAGGACTGGGGTACACCATCAGATCATTCTCCAGTGCAGCGACGCGAATACGCTCATAGATCCGCTGGTCTGGATCAAAGGGCTGCTTTGACGACCGGTCGGCGACGATTTCAATAGCCTGCAAAAGTCCTCGTCCCCGGATATCGGCAACGTAGGCGTGTTCGCCCAGTCGCTCGGTCAAGCCGCGCTTAAGTCTGTTGCCCATTTGGGTGACGTTATCCAACAGGCCTTCTTCAACGATCGTTTTCTGCACGCTCAGGGCTGCTGCGGCGGCTACGGGATGGCCGGAGTAGGTCAGGGCATGCTGAAAAAAGCGGCTGCCCTGGTCTAGAGCATCAAAAATGCGATCAGCGACAAGTACCGCCCCAATCGGCTGATAGCCGCCCGCCAAACCTTTGGCCAAGGTCACCATATCGGGAACGATGCCTTCGGCCTCAAAGGCATGATGATAGCCTGTGCGGCCCAACCCGGACATCACTTCGTCGAGGATCAGCAAGACACCGTACTGGTCGCAAATTTCCCGGATCCTGCGGAAATACCCGGCCTCTGCGGTGGCCGCGCCCAAGGTCGCCCCCACAACCGTTTCCGCCAGAAAGGCCGCCACGTGTTCTGGCCCGCGGCTCAAGATTTCCGTTTCCAGACTGTTGGCAGCACGAAGGGCGTATTCCTCCGCACTCTCCCCCGGCAGCCCGTACCGGTAAAAGAAGCAGGGATCGACGTGGCTGAAGGGCAAAAGCATAGGCTCATAGAGCTCCCGCCGCGCTCTGTGGCCACTGGCCGATAACGCGCCAAAGGTATTGCCGTGATAGCTTTGCCGGCGTGCAATGACGTGATGTCGCTGGGGCTCGTTGGCCTCAATGTGAAACTGGCGCGCGAGTTTTATCGCGGATTCAACCGCTTCTGACCCCCCACTGACGAAGAGTGAATGGTTGAGAGGATCTGGCGCATGGTCGCTCAAATGCTGCGCCAGCTGCTCAAGAACTTCCGTGGAAAAGGTCAGACCATGAATATAGGACACACTCTCAAGCTGCTTGCTTATTGCTTCAATCACCTTCGGGTGGGAATGCCCAAGGCACGCAACTGCGGCGCCACCCGATGCATCAATAATGTCTCGCCCCTGAGCATCTCTGAGCATGATGCCCGAACTGGAAACAATCTGAATTTTCGGAGCGCCGATTAATCCATGCAGGATTTCAGACGAATGGGATGACATTTTCGTTCTTCTTTGATCGCTTGCTTGTCTGGTTCTGATCGCAGACTTTAAACCCGCCACCAGAAGAAACCAAAGCTTTGCCGTCGGACAGCATCGCTGCACAGCTCATGGAGGGAAAATTCAGCAACAAAATCCGGGGCTCAAAGGCTTGCGAACTCCAGCGTTTCGGAGAGCGTCCGGGACAGCTTATCGGTTAGCTCCTCGAACACTGCATCATCCGCGATAAAGGGGGGAGCCAGCAGGACATGATCGCCATTCCGACCATCCCGGGTTCCTGCCATAGGATAGCAAATCAAGCCATTTTCCATAGCGCGCGCCTTGATCTTTTTTGCCAAACCCAAGGCCGGGTCAAAGGGTTCTTTGGTCGCTCGGTTTGCAACCAACTCCAGCCCCAAGAATAGGCCTTGCCCACGGATGTCACCAACATGGGGGTGCTGTCCCAGTTGGGAATTGAGCATAGACCGCAAAGTCTGACCCTTTGCCGTCACACGATCAACCAATCCCCGTTCAATCAGGGCGCGAACAACGGCGAGACCGGCTGCGGTTGCTGTGGGATGACCAAGATAAGTATGACCGTGCTGAAAAAAGCCCGAACCCACTTCAACGGCTTCATAGATTTGCTTTGAACACAGCGTTGCGCCGATGGGCTGATAGCCGCCACCGAGGCCTTTGGCGATGCACACGATGTCCGCTTGAATGCCATCTGCTTCGTGGCTGAACAAGCTACCAGTGCGCCCCATGCCGCACATGACTTCATCAAGAATGAGCAACACGCCATACGTGTCGCAGATTTCCCTCACCCTTTTGAAATATCCATCGGTAGGCGGAACCGCACCCGCTGTTGCACCGACCACAGGCTCGGCCACGAAAGCCATCACGGTCTCTGGCCCCAACTTCAGGATTTCGGTTTCCAGTTCTGCGGCGACCCTTTGACCGTAGTCCCATTCTGTCTCGCGTTCGGGTTTTTCGGCGTAGACGAAACAGGGTGCGATGTGACTGACGTTAACCAGCAGAGGGTCAAACGCCTCTCTGCGCCAAAGATTGCCACCCGTCGCCAGCGCCCCCAAGGTATTGCCGTGGTAAGACTGACGCCGCGCGATGATCCGATGCCGCTCGGGCTGGCCAATTTCAACGAAGAATTGCCGTGCCAGCTTGATCGCTGCTTCAACCGCTTCCGAACCACCGGACACAAAGTACACCCGCTCAAGCTCGCCTGGCGCGTGCTTGATCAGTAAGTCGGCCAGTTCTTCCGCCGGTTCTGAGGTGAAAAAGCCCGTGTGCGCAAAGGCCAGAGCGTCGTTCTGTGCGGCTATGGCCGCAATGACCTCGGCGTCGCCATGGCCCAGACACGAAACGGCGGCACCGCCGGATCCGTCAAGGTAAGCCTTACCATTTGAATCATAGATATAGCATCCCTTGGCCCGTGAGGCCGTTGGGAGATTGGCTTGCGTATGGCGAGGAAAAACATGAGACATGGGCATACCCGTTAAACAGTGCCTGAGACCGAAGCGCGGAGGAAGGATCCTATTGACGCAGCGTTGTCCCGGTGTTGAACACCGTTCCGGTCACAAATGCTGTTTTCAAAGCCAATCCGGGCACCGAAACCCAGTGAAACGGCCGCCTGTAGGCATGAGTGCTCTTCCCCACCAAAGGCGCATACGCTGCGTTTCCAGTCTCCTTGGCCTAACTTGCTCACGAAAGATTCCAGATCGCCCGGTACAGCGTCCTTTGGCGGCGCGTACTGGCCCAGCACAAACAGGACGCGGTTCTGAGACGGCCGGATGACACCCGCCTCGCGCCAAGCCTGCATCTGCTGCAGGCAAGAGGGCCCGTAGGTGATGTGCTGGACCTCGATCTCCGCCTCCTCCGCGAAGGCATAAACAGCTGTGGCGACAGTCGGATCCGTTGCCATTTCCCGGATCGCGATGCTGGCTGCTTTGGGTTGGAGATCGGTCAGACAGGCGAGCTGATCAGCGGCATGAAAAACCCCCGCGCTTTCAGTTGTGATTTGAATACCCAACCCCGGAGCAGTTTCAGCGATGGCAGCCGTGGCCTCTCTATAGCGGCCCGCATCGAGGCTGTGGCGCTCCTGCCCATCGCGAACATGCACGTGGATGGACGTAGCGCCTGCGGCCTGGCAGGCCCCGGCAGTTTCGGCCAATGTCATTGCCGTTACAGGCAAGCGAGGATGGTCCCGTGTGGTTCGCCGAGCCCCGTTTGGAGCCACCATGAGGCTGTAGTCGAGAAGGTCAGACATGGTGCGTACGCTCCCTCATCCTAAGGCCACGCGGATCAAAGGCGGCGGCCTGCTGCACCCGTGCCAGATACACCGTGCCGGTCACGTCTACCTCCACCGTGGCGCCCTCAAGCGACTCACCACGCAGATGGGCCAGAGCCACGGGGCGGCCTATGCGATAGCCAAAGGCAGCCGTCGTGGTGTGCCCCACGACACGTCCGCGCCAAACGATCGGTTCATGCCCGAGCGGCATGGCCGCGGGGTTGTCGAAAATGAGAGTCATTAGCGTTCTTGTCGCCCCGTTTCTGCGGCGCTCTTCCAGCGCATCCTTACCTACAAAATCCACCTGCTTGCGAGCAAAGCGGTCCATACCGGTTTCGATGGGTGAGACATCAGCATCCAGTTCATGCCCCATAGCTGCAAAGCCTTTTTCCACCCGCATCGAGGTTTGGGCATAGAGACCCGCCGGTTCAGCGCCAGCGGCACGCATGGCGTCAAAAATGCGCTCAGCATTCTCCCACTTACACGTGATTTCCCAGCCCGCTTCACCCACGTAGGACATCCGCATCCCCCGCACATGCGCGCCGGCCAAATGTGCGGCCCCTACACCAAAATAGGGCAAGGTTAAGAGCTCGAAAGCACCACAATCCCGCACAATGTCCTCCGCCCCTGGTCCCATCAACCCGAATACGGCGAATTCTTCCGTGCTATCGCGCAAGGATACATCAAAGGACGAAGCAAGCCTGGTGAGCCAGCTGAGGTCCCGAACGATACTGCTTGTGCCTACGAACAGGCGGTAATGATGTGCTGTGATCCTTTGCGCGGTCAAATCGCTTTCGTACGTGCCGCGTTGATTGAGGACAGCGGAATACATTGCGTGTCCGGGGGCGCGTGTCATGTCCGATGCACAGGCATAGTTGAGAAAGGCCTCCGCTTGCGGTCCTGTGACTTCGATTTTGCCGAAACAGGAGGCATCGAAAAGAGCTGCGCGGCGATGGGCGGCTTCGACTTCCCGACCTACCGCATCGAACCAGACAGGACGGCCAAAGGTCAGGGGTAACTGAACGGGTTCCTGACCAAAACACGTCGGCCGTTCCCAACCATACGACTGGGCGAAGACGGCCCCATCAGCCTTATATCGCTCGTGAACCGGCAAGAGCCGCAAGTCGCGGGCGGTTTGGAGTTGGCGACCGGGGTACGTGATTTCGTAATGTGTCCCGAGGATTTCGGGCGCGCGATCCATCAGATGCTCGATGGAGTTGAAGACGGGCGCAAACCGCTTGGCATCTGCTCCACTCAAGTCATAGGCCATGTGGCCGTGTACAATGGCGTGCGCTAGGTTCATGCCTGCGCCACCGCCGGACGCAATACCAACTGAATTCATTCCACATCCCAGAAACAAACCTTGGGTCTGGGCGGTTTCACCCAGCATAAACATGCCGTCAGGGGTGAAGCTTTCCGGGCCGTTCAACAGCATTTTGACCTCTGCTTCAGCTAAAGCCGGCAAGCGGTGCAACGCGTTGTGCATCATGGGTTCGAAGTGGTCCCAGTCCTCATTCAGCAAGCCAAAGGCAAAATCCTCACCCAACACCCCTGGCGCAATCGCCTTGCCCTGGGGTTCAAAGCATCCAACCAGGAGCCCGCCAGAATCATCCCGAATATAGAGATGAGAGTCGTGATCGCTGAGGGTCGGGAGATTGCCCGAAATGCCCTCGATTGGTTTGGTCAGCATGTAAAAGTGCTCACAGGCCAAAAGGGGCACGTCCGCATCAGCCATCGCACCCAGTTCACGAGACCACAAACCGGCACACAAAGCGATCGCATCACACGCGATCTCACCGCGGGTTGTTTCCAGACCGAGCACCCTTCCGTTGCGCGTCTTGATCCCGGTCACACCCGTGTTCTCGAACAGCCTCGCACCCCGCGCCTTCGCGCCTTTTGTCAGCGCTGCGCAAACGTCCGAGGGTGAAACACGACCATCATCAGGCGACCAGACGGCGCCCAGAACGTCATCCGCGTTCATCAAAGGCCAGCGGTCCCTCGCCTCAGCCGGCGCGACCGATAGCGCCGATACGCCGTAGGCCTTGGCCAAAGCTTCCTGCCGGCGAATGTGGTCCAGGCGTCCAGGCGTTGTTGCGATGGAGAGCGACCCTTCCTGAATCCAGCCAACCTGCTGCCCGGTTTCCTTCTCAAGTCGTGAATAAAGTTCGACCGAGTACTGGATCATGCGGGTCAGGTTACTCGACGAGCGCAGCGCCCGAACCTGTGCCGCAGAGTGCCAAGTGGTGCCTGAGGTCAGTTGGTTCCGCTCCACCAACACAGCATCACTCACCCCCATTTCGGCCAGGTGATAGAGGGTCGAACAGCCCATGATGCCACCGCCAATGACAACGACCGATGCATGTTGTGGAAGCGCATCCATTCCGGTTCGCCAATAACTCTCAAATTCACGAATCTAAGTAACAGGAGAACTGAAAACCACTTGTGTCAACAGATTTAAAAAAATAACATATGTAATATTGGAACATTAAGGAAACGGTGGAATGGACCCTTCATTGAAAGCCAAAGCGGTCACCCGGCTGCGCAATCTGGCCCCTGATTTCACCCCTGCACTCAAACAAATTGCGAAGTACATCCTCGATAACCCGCTGGACTTCGGCATGGACTCCATCCGTGAGACAGCCCGCAAATGCAACACGTCAACGTACTCGCTTGTACGCTTGTCACAGCAGGTCGGCTTTGAGAGTTTTGAGGCGTTTCGGGCTCCGTTTCGGTCGGCTTTACTGACGACGGTGGATCTTCAGGCGGCACCGCCTTGGCTGGAGGAGCTGCGGCGCGGTGATGAAATTGATAATGCGCTCGCGGATGCGTCGGAGAACACCTTCGCCATCATTCAGCGGTCATTGGAACGCCAACCACCTTCGCTGATCAAAGCCGTGATCGATCAAATCCTGGGATCGAAAAACGTTTACATCACCGCCGTGCGTGCGTCCTACTCAATGGCCTATTATCTTCATTATGTTGGTCGAATGGCGGTCCCGGGGCTGCAACTGATCCCGCGACACATGGGCAGTGCGCTCGATGAGCTGAATGATGCGACCCCAGAAGATACGCTAATCGCGATCTGCTTCACGCCCTATTCCAGGGAAACAGTCGAAGCCTGCATCCACGCGCAGAGGAACGGAATCAAGGTCGTTCTGATTTCCGACTTCGACTCAATTTCCACCGATTTTGAACCAGACTTCGCGCTAGTTGCTTCGTCTGTCACCACCCACCATTTCGGATGCTATGTGGGCACCTTGGCGATTATTGAAGGCTTATTGGCTGGTCTGGTGGCGGCTGGTGGACAAGAAGTGAGCGATCGCATTCGATCTTACGAGCGACTCCGAAGCGAAACTCGCGCTTATTGGGAGCGCAAAAAATAACATACGTTTTAAGGTGACAGAGAAAAAAACTTTGGCGACTGTGGTTTTGCGACGAGGCATTCGACTGCCTCGGAGTGTCAGTTTTTTTGAGAGAGAATGAGAAGGGAACAGGCAATGAGCTTTATGAAGCCTTTTTTTGCCGCCGCTGCGGTTGCGAGTGTGGCTCTGATAACGGCACCTGCTGCATCAGCAGATGAGTTTGTTACGATTGGCACAGGTGGCGTGACCGGAGTTTACTACCCAACCGGTGGTGCCATTTGTCGACTCGTCAACAAGGAACGGAAGGAACACGGCATTCGTTGTTCTGTGGAATCAACAGGGGGTTCCGTTTACAACACACGCACAATTCGCGCGGGCGAGCTGAACTTTGGCGTGGTTCAATCTGACGTACAGGCTGCGGCTGTCGCGGGCACGGGCAAGTTCGCTGACGAAGGCGCCTTTGGTGGCCTTCGCGCTGTGTTCTCTGTTCACCCAGAGCCTGTGCAGGTGATGGTTCGCGGTGATGCCGGGATCTCCTCCATTTCCGATATGGCCGGCAAGCGTGTCAACATCGGTAACCCCGGCTCCGGCACACGGGTTCTTGCCGAAGTACAGATGGCAGCGGCCGGTATTTCCGCTGCTGATCTGGGTCTGGCCGCTGAGCTGAAGTCGTCTGAACAGGCTGCTGCACTCTGTGACGGCAAGATCGACGGCGCATTTTGGGCCGCAGGCCTGCCCAACGGTGCAGCCATGGAAGCCACCTCGACCTGTGACATCAAGATCCTTGATTTGGCGTCCTCCGGTCTGGCCGACATCCTCGCCAGTAACAGCGCCTATGCCAGTGCAACCGTTCCTGGCGGCATGTACCCAGGCAACCCGGATGATCTGGCGAGCTGGGGTCCGAAGGCAACGTTTGTGACCTCGACTGACACCTCTGAAGATGTTGTCTACGTGGTCGTTAAGGCAGTGTTCGAAAACTTCGATAACTTCCGCAAACTACACCCTGCCTTTGCCCGGCTGAATGAAGAAGAAATGATCGCAGACGGCCTGACTGCTGAGCTGCATGCCGGTGCGGTGAAGTACTACAAGGAACGCGGCTGGATGTAATCGACGCCTTCTTAGTCAACCATGAGCGGAGGAGTTGCATGACTCCTCCGCTTCTTTTTGTGAGAAGTAAAGACAGCCGACCACCCATGGCTTCGAGAGGACTGGATGCATGACCGAGGACGACAAGCAGACCAAAAACCTTGATGACATGATGGCCAGTTCTGACACTGGCGCGCGAAATCCCCAGGGTTCGGTTGGTCGATATTCACTCCTTGTCATCCCACTCCTGTGGTCACTCTACCAACTTTGGATTGCTTCACCTCTGCCGTTCGAGCTGGGCATCGCGGTATGGAATGATACCCAAACCCGGGCGATCCACCTCGCATTTGCCGTCCTTCTCGCCTTCATCGCCTATCCAACGTTTACCCGCTCCGCCCGAGACCGCATTCCGCTGCAGGATTGGGGACTGGGTCTGATTGGCGCGGGCGCTTCTGCTTATATCTGGCTGTTCTACGCACAAATCGCAGAGCGGACAGGTCTTCCAAGTACCGCGGACGTCGTGATTGCAGCGATTGGCATCGTGCTGCTGCTCGAAGCCGCGCGTCGCTCCCTGGGTTTTCCGCTGATGGCCGTCGCAGGGATATTCCTGCTGTACGTTTTCTTCGGCTCATCGCCGCTGTTGCCGGACATGATTCGGTGGAAAGGCGCGTCGCTGGAGAAAGCCATGAGCCACATGTGGCTCACGACCGAAGGAGTCTTCGGCGTGGCCTTGGGTGTGTCGTCGGGATTTGTGTTTCTGTTTGTTCTGTTTGGCGCGCTCCTTAATCAAGCGGGGGCCGGAAACTACTTTGTGCAGATTGCCTTCTCCCTGCTGGGACACATGCGCGGCGGTCCGGCTAAAGCAGCGGTGATTTCTTCAGCGATGACAGGCCTGATTTCCGGCTCGTCGATCGCAAACGTGGTGACAACCGGCACTTTCACCATTCCGCTGATGAAGCGGGTAGGATTTTCGGCAGAGAAGGCCGGGGCTGTTGAAGTGTCCTCTTCGGTCAACGGTGTTCTGACACCGCCGGTCATGGGCGCCGTTGCCTTCTTGATGACCGAATACGTGGGCGTGACCTATGTCGAGGTTGTCAGAACAGCAATCGTGCCGGCTCTGATTTCCTATCTCGCACTGGTTTATATCGTTCATCTCGAAGCGCTAAAGAGCGATATGAAAGGCCTTGAGCGTCCCGAACCCCTGGGCCCTGCCAAGGTCCAACTGATTCGGACTGGCCTAATTATTTCCTCCATTCTGATCATCGCATCAGGGGCCTACTGGTCGATCCAGTTGTTCAAAACCCTGCTTGGTGGGCTGTCGATCTGGCCCTCAATGGGGCTTCTGCTCGGCGCTTATGGGGTGATGGTGTTCTTCGCTTCGCGTCGACCTGATCTGGAACTGGATGATCCGAACGAACCGGTCGTGACCTTGCCACGCTTCAGTGAAGTGGCAATCACCGGGCTGTACTACATACTGCCCATCGTCGTGCTGATCTGGTTCCTGATGGTGGAGTGGAAATCCCCCGCTTTCTCGGCCTTCTGGGCGACGTGCTTTCTGATTTTTATCCTGATCACACAGCGCCCGCTCAAGGTGTTGTTTCGCTCCGGTGGCGCGCTGTTGCCATCGTTGCGCGATAGCCTGCTGGATCTGACCAACGGGCTGATCACAGGCGCCCGCAACATGATTGGATTGGCCGCGGCAATGGGAGTGGCCGGGGTCATCGTCGGGGCCGTGACGCTCACGGGCATTGGACAAGTCATGGCCGAGTTCGTTGAATTCCTGTCAGGCGGTAACCTGCTCGCAATGCTGTTCTTTGTTGCGGTGATTTCTATCATCCTCGGTATGGGCCTGCCGACCACGGCAAACTACATTGTAGTGAGCTCTCTGATGGCCAATGTTGTCGTCGAACTGGGCGCCCAATCGGGTCTAGTGGTGCCGCTGATCGCGGTGCATATGTTTGTGTTCTATTACGGCATCATGGCCGACGTTACCCCGCCGGTCGGATTGGCGTCATTCGCCGCGGCGGCCATATCGGGCGCAGATCCACTGCGTACTGGTTTTACGGCGTTTTTCTACAGCCTGCGCACTGCGCTTTTACCCTTTCTGTTCATCTTCAACACCGACTTGTTGCTGATCGACGTTGGGCCGGTGAAGGCCGTCTTTGTCTTTGTGATCGCGTTGATCGCCATGCTGGTTTTTGCCGCTGGTACAATGGGGTATTTCCT
Organism: Geminicoccus sp.; assembly: GCA_002705565.1. Lineage (GTDB taxonomy): Bacteria > Pseudomonadota > Alphaproteobacteria > UBA7985 > UBA7985 > UBA7985. The sequence continues at coordinate 25,383 of PAHJ01000142.1, forward strand.
CGTCCGAAATCGCTGGTGGGAAAGCCTCGCGCTCATCCTCGTAGCGCTTATTCTGTTCCGTCCCGGTCTGGTCTGGGACCGTGTGCAAGCCCCCTTCGTCACCGCAGAGCCAGCACAGGTGTTCGCCCTGGCTGAACAGGCCGATGCCTTTACCGACATCCGCCTGCAGCTCGAAGGTGAAAACATCGACGGCGACTTCATTTCTTCAACCTTCCTGCTGCCGCTTGGCGAAAAAGGGTCTTCGGGCCGAGAACGCTTGGAGATGTCAGCCGGTCTAACGCTGATTGATGGAGACGAGGGCGCGATCATCGTCGATATGGTGGGCTTCCTAAGTCCGGCGGAAAAGGCTGGGATCGACTTTGACTGGCAGGTGAAAGGCGTCGACATCAATGCCAACCGGCTGCCCAAAGAGTTGGCCTATATTCCTGCGTTCATGTTGCTCGGCTTGATTGCCTTGTTGCACCGCAGACGGTTGCGCCAGAACCGCTGATACCCCGGGCCCGGGGCCGCATTGCTTGAGCCACAGAAGCGCTTCGCCCGCTGACCTGTCTTGTCTAACTTTGTGTATGCCGTCAGTCTGGACGGTGAGTCAGCATCAAGGGAGCAGGTTGAGATGAGCGAGACAACCAGGAGTGACGTGATTGTAATCGGCGCAGGCATGGCGGGCGCCTCAGTAGCCGATGCCCTGTCGAGAGACTGCACCGTGGTGTTGCTGGAGCGGGAGTCCCATCCCGGCTATCACACAACCGGGCGATCAGCGGCACTGTTCGCGCCAGTCTATGGCCCGGCACCGATCCGAGCCCTGACCCGAGCCTCTGCAGCCTTTATGGCTAACCCGCCCGAGGGTTTTGCCGACAGCCCCATCCTCACCCCGCGCGGTGCCCTGTTCATAGCGCGCGAAGACCAGTTGGCTGACCTGACGGGCCTCCACAATGAGTTGCAGAGCGAGGGCAATTTTAAGGAACTCGACGACAGTGGCATCCGCAAGATGCATCCTTTGATACGGGAAGGCTATGCCGCCGCTGGGCTCTATGACGAGAACTGTCAGGATATCGACGTCGCTGCTTTGCATCAGGGCTTTTTACGTCGTGCTCGGGCCAGGGGCTGTTCGCTCTTTACTCGGGCGGACGTGATCGCGCTGGAAGAATTGGCCAACGGGTGGCGGGTGCGCACGCCTGTGGGGACCTTTGAAGCACCGTGCGTGATCAACGCAGCAGGTGCCTGGGCGGATGAACTGGGACAGAAGGCGGGAGCCGAGCCAATCGGTTTGGTGCCCAAGCGCCGAACAGCGATGCAGATTGCGGCTCCGGCGGGGGCCAAAATAGGCGGCTGGCCGATTGCCGTGGATGTCGCTGAGGAGTTCTACGTCAAACCCGTGGCGCAACAACTTCTGCTGTCACCGGCAAATGAAAACCCGGACGTGCCCTGTGACGTGCAACCCGACGAGATGGATATCGCGATCTGCGTAGACCGGGTCGAGCGGGCCTTTGACCTGCGTGTTGGGCGGATCGAAACCCGTTGGGCTGGATTGAGAAGCTTTGTCGCCGACAAATGTCCGGTGGCCGGTTTTTCAGCAGCCGTACCCGGCTTCTTTTGGCTGGCCGGTCAAGGCGGGTACGGCATTCAAACCGCTCCCGCTTTGGCTGAACTTGCCGCCGCGTTGGTCTTGGGCAAACCTATGCCGCCGGAAATGGTGATTGAAGGGGTGGAGCTGTCCAGTCTTGCGCCTGAAAGACTGTCGGCCTGAACCTGTGGTCGCAGACTTTGGGCTGAGGTGATCGCTGAATGTTGAGGACAACCTCGATCTCGATGAAGACAGCAACAACAGCTCGGTTGAATACTGTGAGGCCTTCTTCCGCCCAGACTTTGCCGCTCCGCGCGCGCCTCTTCCTCTGCTTGATAACCTGTGACACGCTGCTTGACCGACGACAGAAGCGGGGCATACTCGCCGATACGATGTCCTTTATGTTCGAGACACGCTTCCCCCAGCACCTGACCCCTTTCGCGGCCAAGGAAGCCCCCCCGCAAGACGACTATGTCGATTGCTGGGGCAGCATCGAAAAGAAGTTCGATGGCACCCCCGATCTGAAATGATCAGGTGTTAGGGCGAGGCCCTTAACGACAGTGAGAATGAGGCACAAGCGACGTGACGAACGAATTAATCAAAAGTTGGGTTGAAAGCGCAAACGCGCCCAATTGCGCCTTTCCCCTAAACAACCTGCCCTATGGCGTCTTTAACGATGGCAGCGGCGCGCGCTGTGGTGTCGCTATAGGAGACTTCATTTTGGACCTCGCGCAGGTCCCACTGAAGAGCGCCAACCACGATCTTTTCGCGCAGCCATCATGGAACGCTTTTATGGACGCTGGCGCGGATATCTGGGCGGCATTTCGGGATGAGATAACGTCTGTTCTGCACGAAGACTCCCCGCCCGCCCCCGCCTGGCTTGTCGCCCAGTCTTCCGCTGAGATGTTGCTTCCTTTCGCCGTGACCGAGTTCACAGACTTTTTCGCCGGACGGCATCACGCAACCAATGTTGGGACCATGTTTCGAGGCCCGGACCACGCTCTGCCGCCCAACTGGCTACACATTCCGATCGGCTATAATGGCCGTGCTTCCAGCGTCGTGGTTTCCGGGTGCAGTGTGAGGCGTCCCCATGGCCAACTCAAGGGCCCGCAGGACGAACTCCCCCGCTTCGCGCCCAGCATGCGGTTTGATTTTGAACTCGAAATCGGCGCCATTGTTGGCAAGAACAGCGCGGCGCGCCTGAGCGTGGATGAAGCCGACGATGCCCTTTTCGGGTATGTCTTACTCAATGACTGGTCAGCGAGGGATATACAGGCTTGGGAATACCAGCCTTTGGGCCCCTTCCAGGCCAAGGCCACAGCCACGACCATCAGCCCCTGGATTGTGACCAAAGCGGCCCTTGAACCATTTCGCACATCAACCCCAGAACGAGATTTTGAGCTGCTCGACCACCTCAAAGATACAGGTCCCATGCTCTACGATATTGACCTTGCTGTGGACCTGATCACCCAGTCCGGAGCCGAGACCCGGATTACCGAAACCAACTACGCCGAAATGTACTACAGCGCGGCTCAACAGCTCGCACACCACAGCGCCTGTGGATGCCCGATGCGCGTGGGTGATCTCCTGGGGTCAGGCACGGTTTCAGGGGCTGAAAAACACCAGCGTGGATCGATGTTGGAATTGAGTTGGGGCGGTAAAGACCCCCTTCTGCTCAGCGACGGGCAAACCCGCTCATTTCTCGAAGATGGAGATTCCGTGCGGCTGTCAGGTCGAGCGCAGGCCGCAGGTTACTGCATTGGATTTGGTGAATGCCTCGGCACCATCACGCCAGCCTGAGCCCTTTCAACCAATGACCTTGAATCGTGCGAGCCGAGCCCTTGCCGAACAGTGGCTTGAGGCCGATGTACCGTTGAAGCCTTGGATGTTCCGTCACGGTTCACTGGCGAATTGCGGACATATGGCTATGGTTTTCCGTCAGAGGACTTCAGTGTCTCTGATTGACCCAAGGCGATACGCCAGAGGCAGGCAGGCAGGCTGACTGAACGGGAGAATTTGGCTATGGCAGACACCGCCAAAGGGGATTTCTGGACACCATCATTTGAGGTGTTCGAGCGGGATGACGAAACAATCCTCATGAGGCAAACGGACGCCCTGCCCGACTCACTGCCCACCATTGCCGACTACCTCGACCTTTGGGCAGATCGAGACCCCGACCGGGTCTGGATTGCTCGTCGCAATGACACCGGCGGGTGGTCAAGCATCACCTATGGTCAGGCCCGGACGCAGGCTCAGACCGTGGGCAGCGCCCTGTTGCGGTTGGGACTTGGCCCGAAGCGGCCGCTGCTCATCCTGTCCGGAAACAGCCTGGAACATGCGATCTGCGGGCTAGCGTGCCTCTATGTCGGCATTCCCTACGCTCCCGTCTCAACCGCTTACTCGTTGGTTTCCACCGACCACAGCAAGCTGCGCGATATCGTTGCTCTGCTTACGCCTGGGGCCTTTTTCGCCGATGACCTGGAACTGTACCGACCAGCCTTGAATGCCGTCCGCATTGACCAGACCCCGGTCATTGGCGCGCGCAATCTGTTTGGTGGCGCCATCGATTTCAACACCCTGATCCAAGATGACGGCGCCCAGACGGCAAAGGCTCGGGCCGGACTGACCCGGGACACCGTGCTCAAGTATCTGTTTACCTCTGGCTCAACAGGCTCCCCCAAAGCGGTTATCAACACCAACGGGATGATCAGCGCCAACCAGGCCATGGTCCGCGATTGCTACCCTTTTATGCAGGTCGAGCCCCCGATCGTGCTGGACTGGGCGCCCTGGAACCACACGGCGGCTGGAAATAAGGTAACCTACATGGTGCTGACCAACGGCGGCACGTATTATCTGGACGATGGCAAGCCCTCACCTGACGGAATGAAGGTGACTGTGGCTAACCTGCGGGACGTGGCCTGCACCTGGTATTTCAACGTCCCTGCCGGTTACGATCTGCTGGTCGAGGCGCTGGAGGCCGACGCGGAACTGGCGCAGGTGTTCTTCTCACGGCTGAAGATGCTCTTCTACGCTGGAGCGGGCATGTCACAGAATACCTGGGACCGACTTGCAGCAGTCTCCAAGGCGACGACAGGGAAGGAGATACTCATCTCTTCCAGCCTTGGGGCCACAGAAACCGCACCTTTTGCCCTGACATGGAACGAAGTGGAACCCTTTGCGGGCAAGGTTGGTGTTCCCGGTCGCGGCCTGACCATCAAACTTGTCAAATCAGGCGATGCCTTTGAGCTGCGGATCAAGGGTCCGTCGATCACACCAGGCTATCTCGGCGACCCCGTAACCACGGCCAAAGCGTTCGACGAGGAAGGCTTCTATAAAATGGGTGACGCCGTTCGCCCCGAGGACCCGAAAGACCTGAGCCGCGGCTTCTACTTCGCAGGCCGTCTGGCTGAAAACTTCAAGCTCTCTACCGGGACTTGGGTTTCGGTGGGGTCCGTGCGGGCTGCCTTGGTCGACAGCCTGGGAGGTTTGGTCCGCGATGCCATCATTGTTGGCGAAAACCAACGGGAACTAGGAGCATTACTCTGGTTGTCCGAGGCCGGTACAAGGCTTCCTGACGCAGTTCTGACAGACAAGCTGCTCGCCGGTTTGCATGCACACACTAAGGGGGCAACCGGTTCAGCGAGCCGCGTCTGCCGAATTGCCATTCTCCAAGAAGCACCAAACCTCGACCGGGGTGAGTTAACGGAAAAAGGCTCGATCAACCAGCGTGCGCTACGAGCCGCGCGACGGCCGGAAATCGACGCTCTGTTTGCCAGAGACACCAACAATTTGCTGTCCTGATGAGCCTGAAAATCGCTGTTGTTGTTGGCTTCGGACCTGCCGGTGCAATTAGGCGCCGTTGCTGACGCCGTTCAGTTTCCGCGACAGCATCAAAATGCCGGCGATTAAGCCCCAGGTCACGGCGAGGATAATCATGCAGGCCGTGATTGAAACCGATTTGGCGATGTAACCAATCAGCGGCGGACCAAACAGAAAGCCAACGAAGGCCAACAGGTTGACATCATTGACCGCGGCAATGGGATTTTCTGTTTCCTCCCGCACTGCCACGCCAAAAATGACTGGCACGAAATTGGCCGTAAAGAACCCAAAGAAGCCGAAGCCGATCACGATCAGATAAGCATTCCCGGACATGGTCGCGATCAGAAAAATCGCGCACCCGACCAACATACCCCACCCCGCAACCAGACTCTCGCCAAAGGCGTTGATGAGCTTTTCCCCATAGAGCCTCGATATGATTTCAGCGAAGTTAAAGGCCATGATTCCCATTCCACCCAGCGCAATCGTCAGCCCCAAATCGCGGGTGAGCCACAGGGCCGACCAGTCCAGAATAATGGAAATCGTGGCCATGGACGCGGCCGCCAATGCCCCCAGGAACAACACCGTTTGCGACGGTATTCGGAACCCTGGGCTGGAGATTGGCTTGAACGTGACGGTTCCGAAGGGGCGCATGAAAATATACAGACCAACCAACACCGTCAGCACGAACAAGCCACCAAAGACCAGCACGGGCGGCAGTTTCAAGGCCTGACTGATGACCCCAACCAGCAATCCAATCAGCGACCCTGCAGAAAACGACGCCCAATGCAGGGGCTGCAAGCGCCGCCCGGACAGGGCTTCAGCTTGCGTGATCACCGCCAACGTCGCTGGTTGGATCACGCCAAAGGCAAGACTGAATGGCGCAGCAAGCGCGATGAACAACGTGGTGTTGGGGGCGAAAACCCATATTTGCAGCGCAAAGGCAAAGGCGATAACCGCCAGTCCCGTCATCCGTGGGCCGAACCGAGGCAAAAGGACGTGACTAACAAACAGCATCGAAGAGAGGCTGAAAATGCCGAAAACCAGCAAAGCAAAACCGAACATATCGTACTCAATGTCCAGCAGATCGACTTTCCAGGGGATGTAGGAGAGCCAGCATCCATAGCTGACAAGACAAATCACCACCGCAAGCCGGCTTCCGAGAATCATACGTTCGACCACTGTTAACCTCATTAAGCAGGAGGCCACAGGACCATAAGTACCCCTCGTTTCACTGAATGACGCAACTCAAACACGCTTTGCTCAAGCCTTCACCCAAAATCTTTCGTCTTGAGACAAAGCAATGATTTCCACACGTCTGTTGCATTGTTCCAGGGGGGGTGCAGGGGGGCGTGCCCGGCTACCCCCCCCAGTTGCGCGCTANGTCAGAATGTACCCAGAACCCCGGCGCTCCAATCGGCCAAAGCGCGGCTGGGCGATGTGTGCGGCGGTGCACAAGGTTTGATCCGTGCAGATCATGTCCAGAATGGATTTTCGGGTCTGTACGGCGGTCTCCCCGTCCGTGTCGAAGACGACGGACACCTCTGGATTCCCCAGCTGGAGCTTTGGCGCATGGACGATATCGCCCATGTGTACGAGCGTCTCGGCACCATCATCAACCCGGAAACCAGAATGGCCCGGTGTGTGGCCCGGTAAGGGGACCATGCTCACGCCACTGATAATGGCATCATCGGTGGCCAAGGTCTCAACCCGGTCCCCATAGGCCGCAACCACGGCCTTTGCGATTCCAGCCCAGCCAGCGCCATTGACTTCGACATCGGCAAAGTCGTCGCGCATCCAGAAATTATAGTCCGCCGTCGGCACTTTCAGACTGGCATTGGCAAAGACTGCGGCACCTGACGCGTCAATCGCGCCAGCAGCATGATCCGGGTGGAGATGGGTAAGGAACAGGTCCGTCACATCCTCTGGCTGGACTCCGGCCTCGGCCAACGCCTCGTTCAGGAACCCGCAGGTTGGTCCAAACAGGTCTCGGCATCCGGCATCAATCAACAGCGTTTTGCCGGCAGATTGGATCAGATAGGCGTTAACATTGTTGTGACAAAGCGTTTCGTGGTCCGTGTCCAGGCTCCGTTGACTGGCTTCATCCACGTTCAGCAACACTTCTTGCGGCAACACCATCTCGCCGTCTTGCAGGGCCACCACGCGAATAGCCCCAATCTTATGTTCTGCAATTTTGCTCATCGAGCGTACTCCGGGTTGTTGGGACACGCACTGTTTTTCGGTGCCGCAGCAGGGGGCGACGGAACGCAAAAAAACTCATTAATTTACCAATGCCTGGACCAGGCGAAAGATGACCAGACCACTGATCCCCGCAATGGCACCAACGATCAGGCGGCCCCTTCGGTTGTTGGCATAGAATTGGTTTAGGCGATCGCGAAGCACGAAGCGCAACATGACAAAGGCTGCCAAACCCACGACAGCAAGGACCAAATACTCCATAGACCGCTCATTCATGTCCCAATTTCCTCAGCTCAAAAAACAACACAGAAGCTGCCATCATACATTGCTCCGCACCGGATTCACTCGTCTCGATCGCTCTAACTCCGACTTCACCTGCTTGCGCAGGCACTCTTCTCAATCACTAATCAATTCAAGACTTAGACTGAAAATAGATCAATGAATTTTACCATCGATACAAATATTATATTGAAGTTATTTTTTAACGTTTTTTACTATCGATAATATGGACTAACTTATTAATAAAAGTTTGAATATGATATTTTCCCTAAATTTTTGAGATGGAAATATCTTTTTCAAGTATTGCCATGAGCCTACTTTTCTTTCTTTGCTTAACAGATCTCGAAAACAAAAGGGAGTATCAGTAATGTCTTGGGATATTGTTTCAACACTCGTGGCAAAACCGAATCCTGGTGGCGCCCTAGTCTCACTCAACCGCATGAACCGCGGCGCAGCGATCATGAGAGAACATGGGCTCACAGTGAACATTGGTCGCGTCATGTTTGGCCGCGATTTCGGCTCGCTGGTCATGTATACGGGCTCGTCTAGCTACGTAAACCACATGACCAATATGGCATCTGCTATGGCGGATCCTGCTTTCATGGCACTGAATGCCGAAATCGCCGGCTTGCCAGCATCAAACTTCACCGACGGCCTGCGCGTTTGGCGCAACATTGGGGAAGTTGACCCGGACAAGTACAAGTTCACCAACCACCGCTTCTACGCCATTGCTGGTCGAAACGTGCCAGACGCTCTGGCTATGCTGCCCGACGTACAGGCCTTGGCGTCCGAGCACGGCATTGCTGTGAACATGTCTGTGTCTGCCTTCGGCAGCCCCATGCTGCTCACCGGCAACTATCAGGCTGAAACGCTTGAAGCAGCGGGCAAGGCCATGGATGCCATGTCATCGGCACCTGAGTTCGCCAAGATTGTCAGCGATGCCAGTAAGCTGGGCGCTCTGCTCGGTGCCTCGCTGGTCGGACCGGCCATGTAACGGCTAAAGCCAAGGGGCGCTCGTGCGTCCCGTTGGTTTGATCGCAAACGGGGCCTGGCACACGACGTACCCGGCCCCGTTTCTTTGTTGACTGGCCAACT
>PAHJ01000143.1 GCA_002705565.1 Geminicoccus sp.
TCGGTCCCGAGGACGTGGCTGAGGCGATGAGTTGGCCGGGGATCGTTGGGTTGGGAGAGATGATGAACTATCCCGGCGTCATCAACGGCGACCCGCAAATGCTGGCAGAGATGGCCGCGACCATGAACGCGGGCAAGACTGTGGGCGGGCACTATGCCTCTCCGGATCGTGGCATTGCCTTTCACGCCTATGTTGCCGGTGGACCTGCGGATGACCACGAAGGCACCGCCGAGGATGATGCCGTTTCTCGGGTGCGTCAGGGCATGCGTTCCATGCTACGCCTTGGGTCGGCCTGGTACGATGTGGAAAGCCAAATAACCGCAATCACTGAAAAAGGGCTGGATCCCCGCAATTTCCTGCTGTGTACGGACGATTGTCATTCCGGCACGCTGGTCAACGACGGCCATATGAACCGCGTTGTGCGCCATGCGATTGCCTGCGGCTGTGATCCGTTGATTGCCATCCAAATGGCGACCATCAACACGGCCACACACTTCGGTCTGGAACGCGAACTGGGGAGCATTGCGCCTGGACGCCGCGCTGATGTCATCCTCACCAGTGATTTGCGCAGCTTGCCCATTGAGGTGGTTTTCGCGCGCGGCGTGCGGGTGGCTGAAGCCGGTCAAATGCTGGCACCCTGCCCGCATTATAACTGGCCCCAATCGGCGCGGGATACCGTGCGGTTGGGAAAGGTTCTGGACGCTGATGATTTCAGCATCAGTGCGCCTGCGGGGGCTAACGCCGTCCGTGCAAAGGTGATTGGGGTTGTGGAAAATCAGGCACCGACCAAGGCCCTGACCTTCGAGCTACCGGTGACAGACCATCGGGTTCAGGCCACAGGTGAAGTTTGCCAAATCGCTCTGGTCGAGCGACACCGGGCCACCGGTAATGTCAGCAACGGCTTTGTCTCTGGCTTTGGTTACGAGGGGTCCATGGCCATCGCCTCAACGGTAGCACACGATTCCCATCACATGATCGTTGTGGGTACCGACCGGGCCATGATGGCCGCTGCCGCCAATCGGCTGGGGGACGTTGGGGGCGGTGTGACGGTGTGGAAAGACGGCAAGGAGCTGGCCTTAGTCGAACTGCCCATCGCCGGGCTCATGTCCGACAGTCCCGCCGCCGAGGTAGCCGACAAGGCGCAAGCCATGGTCGAGGCCATGGAAGCTTGCGGCTGTACCCTCAATAACGCGTACATGCAGCACTCCTTGCTTGCGCTTGTGGTGATACCGGAGCTGCGGATCTCCGACCTAGGGCTGGTTGACGTGCTGAAGTTTGAGATGACGGATGTGTTGGAGAGCAATCGCTAAACCCGGCGAGCTGTCGTCTTAGGCATTCCACTGACGAAGACGCAGCCTAGTCGCCTTGTTCCACCTTGCGCGCCCGCCGGCGTTCGAGCTTGTTGGCCAGGTTGAGGCCCACGCCTGGGCGGCTCCAGGGACAAACGGCAATACACACGGCGCAGCCTTGATGTTCGTTGAAGAACGGCAGGCATTTGTCGAAGTCCACGTACCATTTGACGTCGCCCCGAACGAGCTGCTTGTCGCTGGCAATGGCCTCTGGCGGGCAAGCATCTTCGCAGATGCGGCAGTGCAGGCAAAAGTCGTCTATGCCATGGTCCACAGGGCTTGACCGGGGCAAGGGGCAATCGGTCAGAACGGCGGACAGCCTAAAGCTGGAGCCAAATTCGGGGGTGATCAGCGAGCCGTGCTTGCCTAATTCGCCAAAGCCACTGGCCAGTGCGGCGGGGATCATGGTGACTTTGCCCGACATGGGTCCCGTCAAGGGCTCGGCGTCCCAGCCCGCCTCCCGCAACCAGTTCGCCACGTGCTTGGCCCCGTGCGCTGCTCGGCGGTACTGGCGCATGACCTCCAATCCACCTTCGGGCGCCGGGGCCTTGCTGATTTCGTCAAAGGCATGATGAAAGCCCAGGACCACAATAGTCTTGAAACCAATCTCTACCCCTTCAAAAGCCCAGGCCGGATCAAAGTTCGCTACCCCTATCTTATCAAAATGCCCCAATGCGAGGCCCTTGGAGGTGAAGGTCGCGAGCTCNAGATTTTCGANTGTCTCAACGTGCTGCGCCAAGGGGGAAAGCGGTGCNTCAAGGATCTCCNNNCGNCGCTTACGCTCGACGGCATAGCCTTCTAATCCCGGGTCGACGGTATAGAACCACCGTTGCACCGCGCNGTGCGCGACNTCGTCCGGATCATTCCCCCAGTAAACATAGGTCGGTCGCCGTGGCTTGGCCTCACCAAGCCCNTTGATGGCNTTGCCCGNTACGTCTGGAAAGAGCGCCATTTGCGCNGGGTTGGGTTCGAACCGCTTTGTGCTCATGCCGGGAAATCCTTTTCTCACCCACACAGGCGCCAGCGCTAGTCGTCTGGCGTGAGCCCGGCGTAGCGGGCCAGTACGTCTTGGGCGTGGCGCAGGATGCCAGGGTCTAGCGCCGGTGGTGGCGGCTGCTGCAGCCGCGATTGTAGGTCAAGCTCCAGCCGCTGGATCAAATCCTGATCGGGTAAATCATTGTTGCTCAGTGGGAAGTTGGCCCCAAGATAGCGTGAATCCCAGATTTGGGTGCGGCAATTTTCGACGGTGTGCACTTCCGCGAGAAACTGCCCTCGCGGCCCCAGATCACGGATTAAATCGGTGCCGATTTGTTCTGGCGACACCCGCAATCCTTCCCACATTTTCTTCAGCAGCCCCGCCAGATCATCGCACAGAATCAACGCATGATCGGAAAAGGTGAGCCCCTGATCCAGTGAGCCAAGATAGTCGCATGTCGCGGGTCGATTGTAGAACATCTGCATCATGTTCGACGACAGTTCCCACACCGCATCCTGATTGAACCGCCGGGCCACAGAGCACCCCCCCGTCCCTGTCAGCGGCGGGATACCAAGATGGCGGCGGACTTGGCAGATGGCCATGTCAGCCATGGATGTTTGCGAGAAACTGCCGATGGCGCCGGTGGCTGGCTCCATGAAATACACGTCCGAACACCCAACGCAAAAGCTGCCCTCTGCCGCAAGCTGTCCGAGGACCATGGCGGCGATGTCAGTCATCAGCGCATGCGTCACGCAGCCTGCCAGCGTGATGGGCGACGACGCACCACCGATGGGCAGCGTCCCCACGCCAACCGGGATCCCGGCGCGGACCGCAGTGATGATCTGCTCGATATGGATGTGGGCCAAGTTGACCGGCAAGGGCGTCACCAGATGTAGGAAATACGGTTTCTCCCGCAGTGCCTCAGCCCCGCCGCGCAGGTGAGTTGCGATCTCTATGACACCGTCCAGTGAAACTGGATACTCACAGAGCCATTCCAGCGGCTTGGTGGTGTTTTCCATCATGCAGATGAATTCATCGACTTCGCCGTGCAGGGTTGAGTCTGGCACGTTCTTCACCATCGTGCACACAGCGTCGATGTTCGGCAATCCGTCGGCAAGCCGGGTGATCCGCGCAAGATCCTCTCGGGTCGAGACCCTGGGTTCACCCGTGGTTTCATCGTACACGCCGATACAGGTCATTCCGGGCATAAAGCGAGTGTGATCGGTATCGATGGTGATCGCCCCCTTCCCGTCCCGATCCCATAGGGTCGCCGACTTCGCAACGGTCTGTAGTGCTCGGCGTGAAACCGCTTCGGGGATCAATACCAGGCCATCGCTGTGCACCGTACATCCGGCAGCTGAGAGGAGCGCGTCAGCCTCTGACCCAGGTTCAAAAATGACACCCGAGGTCGCAACCAGCTCGAAGGCCGTATCAATGATGAGCTCAACATCCTGAGGGCTCAGTGGCAGATAGGGTTGCGTTCCGACAGAGTGCAGACCTGTAGGCGGCGGCGCAGTCTGATTGGCTTCAAGGGAACGGCGGCGTCCTCTGCGCATGGAGTATCCTCTGGCTGTGACGGGTGACTAGCCTACGGTAAGGTACGTCAACCCTTCAATCATAATTATTTGAGCGCTTAATTAAATCATGGACAGAGCAGCAATCGGCACGCCATGGTTGCCGTGGCTTGAGCGGGGCGACTGTGTGCGTGCGCCGCTCCGACGAGTGTGAGCAGCGAGGAACCCATGCGAGACCCCCGGCACGATATCCTGTTTGAACCGCTCCAGATTGGTCCGGTCCGGGCCAAGAACCGGTTCTATCAGGTGCCGCACTGTTCCGGGATGGGGTGGAAGCGGCCGCAGTCGCTTGCGGCCATGCGGGGGATGAAGGCCGAGGGCGGCTGGGGCGTCGTGAATACCGAGTACTGTTCGGTCCATCCCACCTCTGACAATGAATACTTCGCCAACGCGACCCTTTGGACACAAGACGACATCCGCGCCAACGCCCTGATGACCGAAGCTGTGCACGAGCACGGGGCATTGGCTGGGGTGGAGTTGTGGCTTGGGGGTGGGATGGTGATGAACCTGAGTACGCGTCTGGCACCATGGGGACTGCGCAATCGCCCACAAACTGACACCGGTGTCTACAACCCCGGCCAAACCCGAAAAATAGACAAGCAGGATATCCGCACGCTGCGCCAATGGCACCGCGATGCCGCCGTGCGCGCAGTGGATGCAGGTTTTGACCTGGTTTATGTCTACGCCACGCACGGCTATCTACTCTCCGAATTCCTCGACCCCGCAGTCAACCAGCGCACGGACGAATATGGCGGAACGCTTGAAAACCGCGTGCGCATTGTCCGCGAGCTGATCGAGGAGACCCATGAAGCGGTTGCTGGAAAGGCGGCAGTGGCCTGTCGCTTCAGTGTCGATCTGGAGGATCCTGAAACCTACGACATGTTTGGCCTGCTCGCAGAGCTGCCAGATCTCTGGGATCTGACGGTTCACGATTATGGCGTGGAAATGGGCGCGAGCCGGTTTGTCAAAGAAGGTGAGTTGGCACCCAGCGTTGCCGCTGCCAAAGACCTGACCAGCAAGCCCGTTGTTGCCGTCAGTCGCTATACCTCGCCAGATACCATGGCCGCGGTGATCCGTTCCGGTGGACAGGATATGATCGGCGCGGCCCGCCCCTCGATCGCGGACCCGTTTCTGCCCCAGAAGATCGAACAGGGCCGAACCGAAGACATTCGCGAGTGCATCGGGTGCAACATCTGTTACGCCCATGACTCCCTGGGGGTTCCCATTCGCTGTACCCAGAACCCCACCATGGGGGAAGAATGGCGGTTGGGCTGGCATCCGGAGCGTGTGGCACCGGCAGCTCGGCCAGAACGGGTTTTGATTGTCGGTGCGGGACCGGCCGGACTTGAGGCCGCGCGGGTTCTCGGTGAGGCCGGACACAGCGTGATGTTGGCTGAGGCGCAGCGAACGCTGGGAGGTCGGGTCACGCGAGAGGCGCGCTTGCCGGGGCTTTCTGAATGGGCCCGGGTTCGGGATTGGCGCGTGGGTCAATTGGATAAGCTCAACACGGTGGAAATTTTCCTCGAAAGCCCCATGACCGCCCCCAATATCATTGAGCTCGGCGTGGACCACGTAATCTTCGCCACTGGGTCGCGTTGGTCTGCAGATACGGTGGGACGGCATTCAGCGACCGGCCTGATCAAAGAGATGCCCGGTCGGCTGATCAGCCTTGAAGCGGTGCTTGGCGGTCAGTCCATCGATGCAGAGCACGTGCTGATCTACGACGATGACCATTACTACATCGGTTCAGTCGCGGCGCTGGCTCTGCGAGCGGCGGGTCATCGGGTGACCTTGGTGACGCCGGCTGGGCGTCCTTGCGAGTTCGGGGTCTACACCGGCGAAATCTACAGCTCCAACGCGCGGCTTTTCGAGGCGGGCGTCGAAGTCGTTACCAACCAGCAGGTTATCGCCGTAGAAGACGGCTTTGTCAGAACTGAGTGCAGCATGTCAGGGCGTGCCGGTACGCTGGATTGTGATGTGATGATCCCCGTCTGCCGTCGCGTGCCCGTCACCGATGTTCATGCGGCCTTGACCGAGCTGAGCATCAACGATCCGGCAGGAGCCGCTGCATCCATCCGTTCAGTCTCCCGCATTGGTGATGCCGAAGCGCCCAACACCATCGCCGCTGCGGTCTATGCAGGCTATCGGGCCGGGGTCGAAACCGGGAAATCTGTTGACCTTGCTGTGACATTTGGGCGTCGAGAGCATCCGGGTGCTTAGCGCTGCCGGGTTGGCAAGAATGAGCGTGGGAGAGAGCTTCAATGACATCACAAGAGAACAGTTTGAACCAAGACTCACCGCTGCTGGATCATTCACCACACTCCCTGCCCGCGGTTGCCTACTATGATGAAGCGTGGTTTCAGCGAGAACAGCGTGCGATCTGGGCGCGCTCATGGATCCACGTCGGGCGGGTCACAGACTTTCCGCCTCAAACCCTGACGCGGGCGGCGGTTGCAGGCGATAACCTCATGATCGCCAGCGACGCCAACGGGACGCTGCACGCCTTTCACAACACCTGCCGCCATCGGGGTTCCGTGCTCTGTGTCGCGGAAGTTGAACCCTTCAATGGCAAGCTGATCCGTTGCCCCTATCATGCTTGGGCCTACGATATCCAAGGCCGGTTGATCTCGACCGCTTTTGGGACACCGACAGACGATTTCGACAAACGCGAACACGGCCTGTTCAGCGTGGCACTGAAGGTGTGGAACGGGTTTGTCTTCGTATGTCTGGATGATCAGCCGCCATCCTTTGAGCCCGATTTAGGGATAGGCGTTCTGGATAACTGGCCCATGGACTCGCTGGTCGTCGGGCATGTCTTCGAAAAGCGATTGGCGTGCAATTGGAAGGTGTTCTGGGAAAACTACAACGAGTGCCTGCACTGCCCAGGCGTCCACCCCACCCTGAGCCAGCGCGTCCCCGTCTATCGCCAAGGCATCATGTCGCCCAACGAGGTCAGCCTAGGGTCACCAAAGCCCGATGCGATCCCTGCGCTCGAAGAGGGCGTGCAGACATGGACGGTCAACGGTGCGCTTTGCGGCGCTGAGTTCCCGGATTTGTCGTCGGCAGAGCGGGCGGATGCGCACACCTTTGTCACGCTCTACCCCTCTCTCTATATCGTCGCTCACGTGGATTATGTTCGCGCCGTTACTGTGACGGCGGTTGGGCCAGAAGAAACGATTTTGCGCGCGCAGTGGCTGTTTACGCCCCAGACCCTCGCTGCGCCTGGGTTTGACCTGAGCAACGTGACTGATTTTGCCACGCAGGTGATGATCGAGGACGGGCAAGTCTGCGAGCTCAATCAGCAAGGCTTGCGTTCATCTCGGTTTACCCAGGGTCGATTGATGCCGCAGGAGTTCGACGTTTATGGGTTTCAGCAATGGGTTTTGGAAAGCCTTGCTCAGGTCGAGGCTGATGCCGATGCCAAACCTAAGTCTACGCCATCCGCCTAGCGGTTTGGCGCGGCGCGGCACTAGTCCAGCGCGGCGCACTCCATGATGGCGTCGCTATGTTCGGGCAGCTGAGCGCACAGGAACCGCAGGCTTCCCGCGAGTTTATCGCTGCGTTGTCCCTGTTCGGGCAGCAAGTGCAGGTGCTGCCAATAGCCATCTGTGAGCGTTTCCAGCCACTCGGAACAGTTGGCAGCGCGGGCGGGTTCTTGGGGGAGTAAATCGCGAAAGATCGCTTTGACCATGGACTGTCGGCGCAGGTCAAACTCACGCGTAACGGCGGCATATTGGGGTGTAAATTTCTGCTCTCCCCAATAGGCGAACCAAACAGACAGAATTTCCGAGCTGCAAACCTGAGGGTCAAAGTCGGCTTTGACCAGCGCCACCAGTTTGGCGACCGGCGTGTCGTCCACCTTGGCCAGGGCCGACACCCAATGGTGCTCATAGGCCATGTAGAGGTCTCGCAATGCCTCCGTCAGCAGCCCGTTTTTTGACTTGAAATAGAACACGGCCACGCCTTGTGAAAGGCCGGCCTCGTCGGCAACGGTCGCGAGTGTGGTGCGCTGTAGACCGTGGTTGACGATCGAGCGCGCGGTAGCGTCGAGAATCTGCCGCCGCCGCCGCTCCGCATTCTCCTTGCGCTCCTTGCGCGGACGTTTTTCTGAAGCCGAAACTGCCATGGTTTCCTGACGGCTTGGGTTGACCTGATAGCTGTGTTCCACATTCGCTTTGCCAAGTTAAGACTAAAAAATTTGTTTGAGCGCTCAAAAAACTTTACGACGGGGCATAGTTTATCTAGTTTTTTCGGCAGGAATGGAGATCTTGATGGGTCAGCACGACACCTTTGATGCCATTATTGCGGGTTCAGGACACAATGGCCTGACCACCGCTTGCTACCTCGCGCGCGCGGGAATGCGAGTGCTTGTGGTTGAGAAAAATGACTGGATCGGTGGTGCAGCCGTGAGTCGGTCGCTCTATGAGGGCTGGACCTACTCCAATTGCTCTTACGTGTGTTCGCTACTGCGTCGCGAGATCATCCGGGACCTCGAACTGCCTCGTTTTGGGTTGCAGGTGATCCCCTACGAAGGAGGGGCAACATTTACCGGCGATGGTGATTACTTCGCCTACTACTCCGACCACGACGCTCTGAACCGAGAGCTGGCGCGTCAGAATCCGCGTGATGTCGATGCTTACGAACGGTTCAGTCAGGCTGTGATGCGACAGTGTCGATTTATCCGCCCGTTCCTGCTGCGGACGGCGCCGGACCCGGCCAGCTTTAAGCCGCGGGATTTGGGCGAGCTGCTCTATCTGGTCAAAAAAGCCAATGATCTGGGCGCGCGGGAGTTGGGGGAGACGCAGCGGTTCTGGACCATGTCCATCGCTGATTTCCTGGATGAGCATTTTGAAAGCGATTTGGTGAAGGCCCACATCGCTGGTGGTGGGATTATTGGCACCGGCCTCGGGGTTTACTCGCCCGGCACGGCCTATGTCCTGCTGCACCACTACATGGGCGATGTAGACGGCACCATCGGTGCTTGGGGGTTTGCCCGTGGCGGTATGGGGGCGATCACCCAAGCCCTCTGCGCAAGCTTCAAAGAATCTGGCGGGACGATCATCACTGGATCAGGGGTCGAGGAATTCCAAGTCAGTGGCGGCAAAGTTTCCGGCGTGGTGCTGGAAAACGGTGATACCTATCAGGCCAAAGTGGTCGCCTCGAACATGGATGTTCGGCGGACCTTCCTCAATCACACCGACGCCAAGCACCTACCAGACGAGTTCGTTACGGCTGTCGAGCGCTTCAAAACGCGGGGTTCGAGCGGAAAAATCAACGTTTCCCTGGACCAATTTCCAACTTTCACGGCAGCCCCCAAAGGCGCCCCCTTCCTCAAAGGTGACATGCATTGTTCCACCAGCCTGCCGGAGCTTGAGCGTGCCTACGATGATTGGAAGGAAGGCCGGTGGTCGCAGGAACCGTACTTCGACATGCTGATCCCCACGCAGATCGATCCGACCATGGCACCGCCGGGTAAGCACATGATGACGGTCTTCGTGCAGTACGCGCCCTATGACCTCGAAGTCGATGGCGTGCGCAGCGCTGAAAACTGGACGGATCAGCAGCGGCAGGCTTTTGCTGATTGCGTCTTTGACAAGATGGAAGCCGCCTGCCCCGATATTCGCAAGCACATCCTCCACGCCGAAG
>PAHJ01000144.1 GCA_002705565.1 Geminicoccus sp.
TCTTCATCAATTGAAGCGGCTTACGATGGCGTGATGCGCCAGTAGTCTATGGCCCGCACAAGACGCTCTACAATCGCTGGAAACGGTGGAATGATAAGGGCGCGTTTTGAGAAGCAAGCCGGGATTCGATTCAAGCACATAGGCTTCTGAGGCAACTTCTTTGCCTTGCGACGTTTCAACTTTGAGGCACGTGGCGCTTGCTGGAGTCCCCCCCCATGGCGACGAATAGGATACTAATTCTCTGCAAGAGGGTTCGGTTTGCTTCGCCTATACGAAGAAACTCAGCGTCATGCACATGACCAAGGCACCAGAAGCGACCATCAAGGGTACGGTGCAAATCTGGATCAGGGCACTTTGCCCACTCACGGCACCGGTGAAGGTGTGAACCTCTTTCTTCAAGAATGCCTCCCACGGTTGCCCCTTGGGCTGAGTCAATTGCGCCAAGAGCGGCAGGCCAAAATACATGACACCATAGAGCGTACTGACCACAAGCATGCCCGTCGCAGCGCGATCGCCCCAAAACACCAGAAACAGCCCGGCCATCTTGAGGGCAAAGAACGTGAGAAAAATACGGAACACGGCAGGATGCATGTCTTCCGTGGTTCCAGTTTCCAAAGCCTGTTGTCCGGCGTGACGCTCAACGACAGTCTGAATGTTTTGCATGGTCATGATTTGTGCCCTTTAATAGGTATTTAATATGCCTCTTTTATCGCGCATGAAAATCTATAAAGATATATCTAATATACATCTTAATGGGAGGAAGACCTTTGCGTCTCACGCTACACTCGGATTTAGGCCTTCGGCTGCTCATGCATCTTGCGCTTCTGGATGACGAACTGCTGACCATCTCCGACTCAGCGGCTCAGCTTTCTGTTTCCCGCAACCACCTCACCAAAGTCGCCCTTGCGCTGGTTCAAGGCGATTGGGTGGCTTCACACCGTGGCCGCAACGGAGGACTTCAGCTGAAAAAGCCGGCTCAGGACATAGCCTTGGGGCAGGTCGTTCGAGAGCTGGAAACGGGCAGTGCCTTGGTTGCCTGCTTTCCCGGTGGCAGTGGGCTTTGTGTTTTGTCTCCAGCCTGCCGGTTGAAGCAGGTTTTGGCCCAAGCGCAGGAGGCCTTTTTTGAAGCCCTGAACGGACACAGCTTGGCGGATCTGGTTCAGGGGAACGCGGGCTTGCGCGCCTTACTCTTGGACGCCAAAAAACCCGCTCACGCCTAGCCGCAAGGTTCAAGCCACCGTGCGATCAGCTCTCAATAACTGTTTCGATACCGCTGAGGATGGCGCGCCTGGTCATGCTCTGGTCGATGTCCATGCAACCGATATGAGTAAAAAGCTTTGGCGATAAGCTGAGCTCAGGTTACCCCTGATCATGTATGGATATGGGCGTTCTGGTTGTTGGGAGGCGGCGGCGATGATCACATCCCTGAGTTATATCGGTGTCCGGTCTGATCGGACAGAAGACTGGCGTGGCTTTGCCGGCACCGTTTTGGGCATGCAAGTTCTTGATCGCGGCGGGCGAAACACCGCTTTTCGAATGGATGATCAGGCTCAGCGCCTTATTGTCAGCGATGAACCCGGCGATACGCTTGCCTATCTCGGTTGGGAGGTTGCTGAAAAATCGGATCTGGACGTGCTCGCAGCCCGCCTTGAAAACGCGGGCCATCGCGTGACGCTGGCGGATAAAGCCCTCTGCGATCGACGCTATGTCTCAGATATGATCTGGTGCCTTGATCCCGCTGGTTATCGTTTGGAATTGGTTTGGAACCCCATGAAGGTGGTGGATCCTTTTGTGCCTGGCCGTCCGATCAGCGGATTTAAGACGGGCCCATTCGGCATGGGACACGCGGTATTGCATGTCTCAAACGCCGAAGCGCTGGTGCCTTTTTACTGTGATGTTCTGGGATTTAAGCTCAGCGACTACGGTCTTGACCCCATTCCGCTCTTCTTTTTCCATGTTAATGGCCGCCACCATAGCTTTGCTATCGTCGGGTCAGGGCAAGGCGGATTTCATCATTTTATGGTCGAGTTTGATAACCTTGATGACGTCGGTCAGGGTTATGATCTTGCGCAGACCGGTATGGCCGAGATTGCCTACACGCTCGGTCGGCACACCAACGACTATATGACCAGCTACTATGCCCACACTCCATCCGGTTTCTTTGTTGAAAGCGGCTGGGGTGGACGATTGATTGACCCGGAAACCTGGACACCGCACGAGACCAATGTTGGCCCCAGTTTTTGGGGGCATGAGCGCCCTTATCTGCCCGAGGCAGCACAAAAGGAGTTTCGTGACAAACGACTAGAAACGGCTGCCAAAGGCTTCCGTGCACCGCACGTGATTAATTGCCCATGGCTCTATGGTCAGTATCCGGAGGCCTGAATGGTCTATGATGTCGCNATTCTGGGGTATGGACCGACTGGAGCAATGCTTGGCAACCTGCTGGCNGCGCAGGGTGTATCGGTGCTGGTNGTTGATCGCGAAGTNGAGATGTATCCTCTGCCTCGGGCCGTGCACTTTGATGACGAGGTCATGCGCGTCTTTCAAACGGTTGGCATCGCAGACGATTTGCTGAAAAAAGTCTACGTTAATCCCGGAATGAAGTTCGTCGATGAAGAGCAAAACCTATTACTCGACTGGCCTCGTCCGCAGGAAATTACGTCCCACGGTTGGAATGCCAGTTATCGATTGCACCAACCGGATTTGGAAACTCTGCTGCGCCAGAGCTTGGAGAAAGAGGCAAGCGCTGCAGTCCTGACCGGTTTTGATGTTACCGCGATCCACGAGCATGACGCCTATATTTCCCTGTCCGGCACGACAAAAGAGGGTTCAAGCAAGACCTGCAAAGCGCGATATTTGGTGGGTTGTGACGGTGCAAACTCGCTGACGCGGCGTGTCATTGGCGGCGAGATGGATGACTTGGGGTTTGAGGAGCGCTGGCTTGTCGTTGACGCCATACTGAAGCGTCCGCGCCCCGATCTCGGTGATCATACGATGCAGTTTTGCACGCCGGATCGTCCCATGACCTATTGCCGGAACCCCGGCGCAAGACGACGCTGGGAAATGACGATCAAGGACGATGAAACCGACACGGAAGTCAGGGAGCCTGAGCACGTGTGGGGCCTGCTGTCGCGCTGGATCACACCCGATGATGCAGAGTTGGAGCGCCGCGCCGTTTACACTTTCCGATCGCAAGTTGCCACGCGCTGGCGCAAAGGCCGCCTATTTATTGCTGGCGACGCGGCCCACCTCACTCCGCCCTTTATGGGACAGGGGATGTGCATGGGCATTCGTGATGCGGCCAATCTTGCGTGGAAGTTGATCGCCTGCCTGAACGGCGCAAACGAAAGCCTTCTGGACACATATTCGACCGAACGATCGCCCCATGCGCGCGCCTATGTCGATACCGCCACGCGTCTTGGTCGGCTGATCAATGCTCTGGATCGAGATTCCGCCCTGAAAATGGCGGAGGGTCAAAGTCCTGGCACCTCGCAGATGCGTTCAATCACGCCAAAACTCGGGCCAAGCGCGATTACTGATACCGGCACCAGTGAGTGTGTGGGGCGTCCGTTTAGTCAGGTTGATCTGGGTGATGGTCAGCGCGGTTTTGATCAGCGGATTGGCTACAACCACGCCGTTATCAGTCCTGTCCAACCGGCTCAAATGCCCGCGGGAGCCCAGTGGCTTGACCCCGGCGATTACCCCTCGCTTTCCCGCGCGTTGAACGACTTGGGAACCCGTGCGGCGTGGATACGCCCCGATCGATACATTGGAGCTGTTTCAGAAACCGGATCCGGCCTTTTTGACCATTTCCACCCGTATTTTGACGGCAATGATTATAAACAATGATGAAATCGCCCTCGTTTCGGGGTTCTTTGGGTGTGAAAATGAGTCTTTGACTTGGACCTGAGAAATGGTTCTGCTTTGGCGTCACGTATCGTCTACTCAAAGCTAGACACAAGATGGTCTCGGGGGTGTACGAATTCTTGCGCTCTGGACCGGAAGGTTGATTTAGGCCCACTGACCAAAATCAAGGGAGACGCACTTTGGTTATTACAGCCTATCTGTCGATTGGCAGCACTTACACGTATCTTACAGCGCTGAGGCTGCGTTCCGTTATTGAAAGCCAGGACGCGGCCTTTGATTTCAAACCCTTCAGTGTGCGCGCGATCATGCGGGAAATGAACAACATCCCCTTTCCGCCCGAAAAGAAGGCCAAGGTCGCCTATATGTGGCGCGATATCGAGCGTCGCGCCGCCAGATATGGACTCCCGGCCCCTCAACTGCCTGCGCCCTATCCGCTGGAACACTTTGATCGGGCCAACCATGTCGGCATCGTTGCCAATCGGGAAGGGTGGTACCTGGATTACTTCGAGGCCACCTATCGCGCATGGTTTGTCGGTGGGATACCCGCGGGTAGTGAAGAGAGTATTTCCAAGGTCTGTCAGCAGCTTGGGCAGTCTGAAGCGGCGCTCCTGAAGGGAGCCGCTCAGCCCGACGTCCAGGAGACTTACGAGCGCAATACGGCTGAAGCCATGGCGGCCGGTGTGTTTGGTGCGCCTTCATTCGTGGTCGGTCAGGACGTCTTCTGGGGCGATGACCGGTTGGAAGACGCCTTGGCGGCATCGCTGGGCGCGTAACTCGTACGCCCAAGCGGCCGGGGAGTGGAGCCTGTCGCAAGGCGTGCGGGCGAGCTGGTGCACGCGAGAGCGGAAACCACAGCTGCCGTCAGCGCTCATCTGGGCGCTGCTCGTGGGGAAAAGTAGACCGCAGCTCCCCACGCTTAGACCCTTCGAATGGTCCATCCCGCACCGTGTCTGCTCGCGCTAACCGTCGATCGAGGATCCGTCAGATGGACTCTTCCACAGCAAAAATGATCGGTACGGAATAGACGAGACGGTCACAGCCTGCCACGTCCGGTGGGTCTTGATCGGGCGCCAACGGGAAGACGCCTTGGTCAGCTTGGGCTGGAGTGCAGTCCGCGCCTTCAGATGCTGCACGATAGCGGGCAGAGCGACACTTCTTGTGCGTGACATCGTCTAATGTTCGTTCGTCCGAGAGGTCCCACGCCTGCTTGCCGTCGGCATCAGGCGCCGCGACGGTCAGCAAGGCGACATTATCGATGGCATTTGTGACCAAGAACCGGCCAGACGGCATGGGAAAGTTCGGTGCCATCATGATCAGGCCGTTTTCGTCCAACCACCAGTCATCGGGGTCGAACGCCCAGCCCATGGGCCCAACTCCGCCATTGGATTCGAGTTTCTCAAAGTCACGCAACCGGACTCCGATCGGGCCTGGATCGACCGGCCAGTGTCCCCACGTGTGGGCGTTATCCCCTGAGTTAGCATCGGTTGGCCCTAATGCAGCAATGTACTGCGATCGCACCCGCTTGAACCGGGTGTTCTGTCCTTGGGCGGGCCAAGCAAAGGTTGAAAGCGCAGCGGCGGCAAGGCCCGTACTGATAAGGTGGCGGCGGGAAAGCATGGGCAAAAAACTCCTCGTCAAGATCCTTGACCCTTAATCTGTCTGTCTGCACCCATTCTTCAAGGCCAACCCCGGCAGAAACAGACCACACGTTTTAAAACGGGACGAGGTCGTCTTGGTTAGGATGAGCCGAATTAGCGATACGCGATCATTTGCTTTATCGAACGCTGGTTTCAGGCACCTTCGATAAAAAGGGGCCCGCGGTCCTTAACCGGGGCTAGCACAGAGAAAGTCCGATGATGTTTCCTGAAAAAGTGAACACGGTTGTTGTAGGTGGGGGGCAAGCAGGCCTGGCCATGAGCGAGCACTTGGTGGCGAGCCAAGTGTCACACGTGGTGCTTGAGCGACATCGGATCGCTGAGCGCTGGCGGAGCGAGCGGTGGGACTCGCTGGTCGCCAACGGACCGGCCTGGCACGATCGCTTTCCGACCAAGGAGTTCCAGAGCTGTGGTCCCGATGACTTTCCGACCAAGCACGAAGTGGTGCGCTACTTCGAGGATTTTGCCACGGAAATTGACTCGCCGATTCATTGCGGTGTGGAGGTGCAGCAGATTAGCCGTCAGCGAGGGCGGACGGGGTTTGTGGTAACAACCTCTCACGGTCAAATTCTTGCCGACAATGTGGTCGCCGCGACCGGCCCCTTCCAGCGTCCACTAATCCCCGATCTGGTGCCACAGTCCACGGGCGTCATGCAGATGCACTCATCGGGCTACCGCAATCCCGATCAACTGCCCGAGGGCGCGGTGATGGTTGTCGGCGCGGGGTCGTCTGGCGCGCAGATTGCGGATGAGCTGACGCGTGCAGGGCGGCAGGTTTACCTGTCCGTTGGCCCGCATGACCGCCCGCCGCGTGCCTATCGCGGGCGGGATTACTGCTGGTGGCTGGGTGTGCTGGGCAAGTGGGACGCTGCGGCCAAAGAGCCGGGCACGGAACATGTCACCATATCTGTAAGCGGTGCGCATGGGGGCAGCACGATTGACTTTCGCCGCTTCGCCGAACGGGGCGTGATCCTGACCGGACGTACGCAGGGCTACGAAGATGGCCGTTTGCTGTTTGCCGGAGATGTGGCCGACAACGTCCAGCGCGGCGACGCCAACTATCTCTCCGTCCTGCGCGAAGCTGACGCTTACGCCCTGCGCCACGGCCTGAACCTGCCCGAAGAACGGGAAGCACACGACATCATCGACGAGCCATCGTGTATGCGGGAACCGCTGCGGTCACTGGATCTGGCTGCGTCAGGTGTTGGCAGCATCATCTGGGCAACCGGCTTTGCTGCCGATTACAGTTGGATCAAAGCCGATATTTTCGACGAGCAAGGGCGTCCCGTGCATCAGCGTGGTGTGACATCTGAAGTCGGGCTATATTTCCTCGGCCTGCCTTGGCAGTCCCGACGGGGATCGGCCTTTATCTGGGGTGTTTGGCACGATGCCAAGTATCTTGCTGACCAGATTGGTATCCAACGCGCCTATCGCGCCTATCACGAAGAAATCGAACAGCGCGACGTAAGCTAGGCTGAGCAACAAACAGGAACTGACACCACTATGGCCCACGAGCGGATTCGCAAGTTCAACACGTCTGAAACCTATCCTGAGCAGAATCTGGACAATGACCTGTGTCAGGCCGTTGTGACGCGGGGCGGAAAGACCGTTTATCTGCGGGGCCAATGCCCCCAGAATCTCGACGACGCTTTGAACATCGACAGCCATGATCCCGTAGAGCAGACCCACAAGGTTATGCAGAACATTCGCCAGCTGTTGCAGGAGTGCGGTGGCGATATGGAACATCTGGTCAAGGTGGTGGTCTACATCACCGATGTTCGGCACCGTGAGGCCGTTTATC
This sequence comes from Geminicoccus sp., assembly GCA_002705565.1. Taxonomy (GTDB): domain Bacteria; phylum Pseudomonadota; class Alphaproteobacteria; order UBA7985; family UBA7985; genus UBA7985. The sequence continues at coordinate 7,324 of PAHJ01000144.1, forward strand.
GGACCATGGGCGAGTACATCAAAGGCGTATTTCCGGTGTCCACGGGGCTGGTAGTCCAAGCGCTGGCAAGGCCTGAGTGGCTGGTCGAAATCGACGGTACAGCGGTGATACCGGAATGACGTTTTCTCTGGTTGCCCGCTGCGAAGAAACCGGCATGTTCGGTCTCGCCATTTCATCGTCCTCGCCAGCGGTTGCGGCGCGCTGTGCCTATACCCGCGCCGGCGTGGGCGCAGTTGCGAGCCAGAACATCACGGATCCAACGCTTGGCCCCTTTGCGCTTGACCTGATGCAAGGCGGGATGAGCGCCGCAGAAGCCGTGGCCGGGGTCCGGGATCAGGGGCGTTTCATCGAATACCGGCAGGTGTTAGCGATCGACAAGAACGGCAACACGGCGATCCACTCCGGCCCGAATTCGCTCGGGATCTGGACCGACGCGGCCGGTCCCAATGTTATTTCGGCCGGAAATCTGCTTGCCAACGACGGCGTCCCGGCGGCGATTGTCGAGAGCTTCGTGTCTGCCAAAGGGCACATCGGCGACCGCCTGATCGCCGCCATGCGGGCCGGGTTGGCAGCGGGCGGAGAGGCCGGGTCGGTTCACTCCGCGGGCATGCAGATTTGTCGGGACGTGCCGTGGCCGGTCGCAGACTTGCGTTGTGACTGGACCGAAGACTGTCCGATTGAAGCCATTGCTCAGGCCTGGACGGTCTACAAACCGCAGCTTGACGCCTACGTTCAGCGCGCACTCGACCCCCGTGAAGCCCCCTCCTACGGGGTGCCGGGCGACGAGTAACGCGATTTCCCTCATTTGCAGGAGCAAGCCCTCCCATGTCAGACATGACCCTCAAAGACTGGACCGCTGCGGCGGCCAAACTGTCGTTTCGCAACCAGGTCTTCATCGATGGCCAGTTTGTCCCCTCTGCCTCTGGAAAAACCTTCGACAGCATCAACCCGGCGACAGGCGCGGTGCTGGCGAGTGTGGCAGCGGGCGATGAGGAAGACATCCGCCGCGCGGTTGCCTCCGGACGAAAGGCCTTTGAAAGCGGGGTCTGGTCGCGCATGGCGCCTATGGATCGCAAGGCGGTGCTGCTCAAACTCGCTGACCTGATCCGGGCAAACCTGACTGAGCTGGCTCTGCTGGACAGCATGGACATGGGCAAGCTCGTGGCCGATGCGGCGGTGGTGGATGTGCCAGGCTCAGCGCTGTTTTTTCAGTGGTACGCCGAAGCGATCGACAAGGTTTACGACGAGATTGCACCGACGGGACCGGGCGACTTGGCCATGATCACGCGTGAGCCGCTGGGCGTGGTTGGTGCGGTGGTTCCATGGAACTTTCCGCTCGACATGGCGACATGGAAAGCCGCGGCCGCGCTCGCCATGGGCAATTCCGTCGTGCTCAAACCGGCGGAACAGTCGCCGCTTTCGGCTCTGCGTTTGGCTGAGCTGGCGTCCGAGGCGGGGCTGCCTGATGGCGTATTCAACGTCGTGCCAGGCTATGGTGAAACGGCGGGTCGTGCGCTTGGGCTTAACCCGGACGTGGATTGTCTCGCTTTCACCGGCTCAACGGCGGTGGGGAAGCTGTTCCAGCAGTACGCCGGTCAGTCAAACATGAAGCAGGTCTGGCTCGAAACCGGCGGCAAGAGCCCGAACCTGGTATTCAGCAACTGTAACGACCTGGACGCCGCCGCTGATATGGCGGCCTTTGGCATTTTCTTCAATCAGGGCGAGGTCTGTTCCGCCAATTCTCGCCTGCTGGTCGAACGCAGCATCAAGGACGAATTGGTCGCCAAAATCGCAGACCGGGCCAAGGGATTGCAGCCAGGCAATCCGCTCGATCCGGCGTCGAAGATGGGGGCCATGGTGGATGAGAAGCAGACCCAGACCGTCATGGACTATATCGCTGAGGGCAAGGCCTCGGCCAATCTGGTTACGGGCGGTGAACGGGTCAGGGTCGAAGGCAAGGGGTGCTTCGTGCAGCCAACCATTTTTGACGACGTGTCACCGGAGATGCGGATCTCCCGCGAGGAGGTTTTTGGCCCTGTCCTCGCGGTCACATCCTTTGACAGCGAAGAAGAGGCGCTGACCATGGCCAATGATTCTGTCTATGGGCTGGCGGCGTCGGTCTGGACCGATGATTTGTCTCAGGCTCACCGGGTTGCCTCGCGTCTGAACGTTGGAACTGTCTCGGTCAACACCGTGGATGCTCTCAGCCCGATGACACCCTTTGGCGGTACCAAGCAATCGGGCTACGGCCGGGATCTTTCGCTGCATTCGTTGGATAAATACAGCTCGCTTAAGACCACGTGGATCAAGTTCAAGGCTTGATCCTGGGCCGGGCCTGCGCCTAGCTTGCGGCATGCCGATACGATTCACCTTCAGACAGCTCGAATACATGGTCGCCGTCGGCGACGCCGGCACGATTGCGCTGGCCTCGCAGCGGATCAACGTGTCCTCGCCGTCGATTTCTGCTGCGATCAGTCAGCTCGAAGAGGAATTTGGCATTCAGCTGTTCGTCCGGCATCACGCAAGGGGACTGTCACTGACCCCGGGTGGTCGACGTTTGTTCAATGAGGCCCGGCGCATTCTGGAAACGGCCGGCGCGCTTAACGATCTGGCGAACGACATCTCCGAGACGGCGCGAGGGCCAATCGCTATCGGCACCATTGTGACGGTCGCTCCCTTGCTCAGTGCAGCGATGCGGCGATCGTTCGAACAGGCTTTCCCCGATGCCTCGGTGAGCCTGCGCGAGGGCAATCAGATCGAGTTGCTGCGGATGATTGGCCGGGCTGAGATCGATGTTGCGCTGTCCTATGATCTAGAAATCCCCAAGGACGTGGACTTTGAACCGCTGGCATCTCTGCCGCCCTACGTCATGTTCCCCCTGGGCCACCCCCTGGCGGAGCTTGACGAGCTGACCATCGAGGACCTGGCCAATGAGCCCATGGTGCTGCTCGATATGCCGCTGAGCCGCGATTACTTCCTGTCGATGTTCCAGATGGCAGGTCTTCGGCCGACGATCAGTGAGCGCACGTCCGACCTTTCGGTCGCGCGCAGTCTGGTCGCCAATGGCTTCGGTTTTGGCCTGATCAACATTCGCGTCCAGAACACCACTGCGCCCGATGGGCAGCCGTTGGTATTTCGCCCCCTGGTGGGCGATCTGCGGCCCATGGTTCTGGGGCTCATTACGAAGAAATCCGGGCATCGCTCTCGGGTGGTTCAGGCCTTTTGTGACCACGTGAGTCGAGCGGTTAAAGCCGGTGAATTACCGGGCATTCCGCCCCAATCTCAAAGCCCTTCCTGAAGCCGACCGACCAGGCGGGCCAGCATGGCGTCGCAGCGCTGGAGCTGATCCACAGTGAGAAATTCGTCTGGTCGATGTCCTTGATCCATCGAACCCGGACCGCAGACGACGGTCGGCAGGCCCAGCACGTCACTGAACAGTCCCCCTTCGGTGCCAAAGGCCACCTTCATGGTTCCATTCTGCTCCGCCAACGATTGCACGAACTTGACCACGTCGGCCGTTGGTTCGGTGTCCAGCGCAGGGTAGCGGTTGGTAATATCGATCTCAATTGCGGCCTGGGGAAACCTTTCCTGATACGGCGCAATGATTACCTGAGCCAGCGAGTGCAGACGCGCAAGAACCTCTTCAGCACGGGTGCTGGACAGGTTGCGAATTTCAAACAGGAAGGAACAGGCCTGAGGCACGATGTTCAGCGCAGTACCGCCTTCAATCCGGCCAACATGCAGGGTTGAATAGGGTACGTTGTAGTCGCCGTCCTGTGTCTCCGTAGCCTCGATTTCAGCTTGAAGGGTGCGGATGCTCTGGATCATATCTGAGGCCAGATAAATCGCATTCAGGGCTTTGGGGGCGAGGGCGGAATGCCCATCTTGCCCCGTACAGGTTATCCGCGCCGCCAGCTTGCCCTTGTGCCCTGTTGCCACTTGCAACTGCGTTGGCTCGCCCACAATGCAAAGCAGTGGCTTGATCGCGGCGGGCTTGAGCATGTCCAGAAGCGAGTGCACGCCAACACAGCCGATTTCTTCGTCATAGGACAGCGCGAAGTGGAGTGGGGTTTTCAGGGTTCGAGGATCGACGCTTTCGGCACAAGCCAGCGCGGCCGCCACAAACCCTTTCATATCACACGTCCCGCGCCCAAAGAGCTTGCCGGCCTCTTCGGTCAGCTCAAACGGCGGCTTGCTCCATGCTTGCCCTTCAACCGGGACAACATCCGTGTGACCGGACAGCAGCACGCCGGGGCGATCCGGTGGGCCCAAGGTGGCAAACAGGTTGGCCTTGCCCGCAGCTTCGTCTGGGATGATCTCAACCCGTGCGCCGCAAGCTGTCAGCAGGTCGGCGCAATAGTCGATGAGCGCGCGGTTTGGCTCCACGCTCACGGTTGGAAACGCGATCAGTTCACGCAGGATTTCCCGGCTCCGCACACCCACTCCCTTCCTCGTTCGATGGGTTACTCTTAGCAGGTTACGCCTAACACGTGGGCAGTTAAGCTGAATTCGTGCCTAATGATTGTTTGATTAGTGTATCCCTAACCAGCAGTTTCGAACAGAATGCTTTGGAAAGCGAAGGGATGCGGGTGAAGCTTCGGATGTGCCTTATGTGTGTAAGTTCAAAGTGAAGATCCTTGGAGCTTGATCAATGAAACGCGACCCGCGTTACGACATTTTGTTCGAGCCAATGGCGATCGGACCTGTCACGGCCAAAAACCGCTTCTATCAGGTGCCGCATTGCAATGGCGGTGGCTATCGCGACGCTTCGGCCGCTGCAGAGATGCGCGGGATCAAGTCGCAAGGCGGTTGGGGGGTAATTTTTACCGAGCAGTGCGAGATGCACCACACCTCAGAAATTACGCCCTTTATTGAGCTTCGCCTGTGGGACGACCGCGACATTCCGATGATAGCCAAAATGGCGGATCGGATGAAGGAGCACGGAGCACTCGCAGGGATTCAGTTGGCCTACTCCGGGATTAACGGCCCCAATCTCTATACCAAGGAAGTCCCGCTGGCCGTCTCCGCCATGCCGATCCGGACGTTCACCAACGATCCTGTGCAGGCGCGGGCTCTGGACCGGGCCGATATCAAGGACTTGCGGCGCTGGTTCGTGAATGCAGCCAAACGGTCGAAGATGGCGGGTTTTGACCTGATTTGCCTCTACGGCGCACACGGTTTCGGCATTTTCCAGCATTTCCTGTCGCGCGTGACGAACCATCGGACAGACGAATATGGCGGCAGTCTGGAAAACCGGGCTCGGTTTGTGCGCGAGGTGGTTTCTGATGTCCGTGATGCGGTCGGCGATACCATGGGCTTGACGCTTCGGCTTTCGCTGGAAGAAGCCTTTGACGATCTGGGTTTTGCCAATTCCGAGGTGCGCGATTTCATCGAAATGCACAAGGACTTGCCTGATCTCTGGGACCTGGCGCACGGGGCCTGGGAAGACTGCTCGGGCCCGTCACGGTTCAAGGAAGAAGCGGCGCAGTTCGATCTGGTCACCGGGATCAAATCGCTGACCAGCAAGCCTGTTGTGGGCGTCGGGCGATTTACCAGCCCGGATGTCATGGTCAAGCAGCTCAAGTCTGGTACGCTCGATTTCATCGGTTGCGCGCGTCCGTCGATCGCCGATCCGTTTTTGCCCAAGAAGGTCGAAGAGGGCCGGATTGAGGACATTCGCGAGTGCATTGGCTGCAACATCTGCATTACCGGCGACATGACCATGTCGATCAGCCGCTGCACCCAGAACCCAACCTTCATGGAAGAGTGGCGCAAGGGCTGGCATCCTGAACAGATGAACGCGAAGGGTGCATCATCCTCTGCGCTGGTCGTTGGGACCGGCCCGGCGGGGATGGAGGCGGCGTTGTCGCTCGCCAAGCGTGGTTACGACGTGGCGCTGGCTGAGGCCAAAACCGAGGTTGGCGGACGCTTGACCTTGGAGCGGAAGTTGCCGGGGCTGTCGGCATGGGGCCGCGTGATCGACTATCGCGAGTACCAGCTTGGCAAGCTTTCCAACGCCGAAACCTACTTCGATTCCGAGCTAAGCGCCGATCAGGTGCTGGAATTCGGGTTTGAAAATGTCTGCGTGGCGACCGGCAGCAGCTGGCGCGCCGATGGCGTTTCTCGTCAGCACGTGCGCCCCATCGAACGACATGGGGATATGCCGGTATTTACCCCTGACGACCTGATGGCCGGGCGTCTGCCTACCGGTAAAGTCGTGCTCTATGACGATGACCATTACTACATGGGCGGCGTGCTCGCCGAGTTGTTGGTCAGCAACGGCTGTGCGGTCAGCTTTGTTGTGCCCAGTGCTTATGTTTCCGATTGGACCATCAACACGCTGGAGCAGGAAACCATCCAGCGCCGTCTGCTGGAAATGGGGGTTGAGATCCATCTCAATCGCGGTCTTGCCAAGATGGAAGCCCAGTCGGTGCTGACCAACTGCACCTACACAGACCAACTGACCCGGCTAGACGCGGATGCGGTGGTGATTGTCGGGTCGAGGTTGCCGGAAGACCGACTTTATCAGGCGCTCAAGGCGCGGGAAGACGAATGGGCCGATGCCGGGGTCAGGAGTGTGTCTTTGATAGGTGACGCCAATGCACCGGGGCCGATTGCCTGGGCCACCTACGCGGGACATCGCTATGCCCGGGAACTTGATGGTGAAAATATCGGTGATGCCTTGCCCTTCAAGCGAGAAATTGCTGAGCTGATAGACTGAACCGGTTAGGAACACCAGAATATGGCCAATACAGCAGTTTCACTCCACAGCGTCAGTAAGCATTTCGGCGATTTCGTCGCGCTGCAGGAAGTCTCTTTTGAAATTGCTGACAACGAGTTCTTCACGCTGCTGGGCCCATCTGGTTGTGGGAAGACAACGTTGCTACGGATGATCGCAGGCTTTGAAAGCACCACGTCTGGCACGATTGACCTCTACGGCGAAGAAATCGGCTCCCTGCCACCGCACAAGCGCCCCATCAACACGGTGTTCCAGAACTACGCTCTGTTTCCCCATATGACGGCGTCCGAGAACATCGGTTTCGCGCTGAAAATGCTAGGGTGGAGCCGGAGTGAAATTGGCGCGCGGGTGCAGGAAATGATCGAGATGGTGCAGCTGGAAGCCTTTGCCGAGCGTGCGCCCAGCCAGCTTTCTGGTGGGCAGCAGCAGCGTGTCGCACTGGCCCGCGCCATGGCTCCACGCCCGAAAGTGCTGCTACTCGATGAGCCGCTATCAGCGCTGGACCTGAAACTGCGGCAGGAGATGCGCAGCGAGCTTAAGACCCTGCAGCGTGAAACGGGGATTACCTTCACGTTCGTCACGCATGACCAAGAAGAAGCCCTGTCCATGTCCGACCGGATCGCGGTCATGTCTGCCGGTGCAGTGCAGCAGATCGGCACGCCCAGGGAGATCTATGAATCCCCGTCAAACCGCTTTGTCGCCGACTTCATCGGTGAAACCAACCTGCTGGAAGCCACGGTCACTGCCGTTGATGGCCAACGGCTGACCTGCGCGCTTGCGGGCGGTAGCGCGTTGCAGGCGCTGGCCGCTGGGGCCGTGACACAAGGCCAGAAGGGCGTGATCTCCATCCGCCCCGAGCACCTGCGCCTATCACAGGACCAGCCCACCGACGGCCTGACGCTGGAAGGTCGCGTGCTGGATATTGTTTATATTGGCACGGATTCACAAGTCAGCGTTCAACTGGCACAGGGCCCTGTCGTTCGTGTCCGGCAGCAGAACAGCAAGGCTGGTCAGGAAACTCTCGCGGTCGAGACCCCTGTGTATGTCGCACTGGGCGGCGACGAAGCCCGGTTCTTAACAGACTGATGGCGGCGGGAACCGGTAGCGGCCGTACCGTGTCAGCAGTGTTTGCCCCCATCCGCCTGTGGCTGATCCTGCCCAGCTGGGTGATGATCGGTTTCTTCCTGCTGATCCCTGTTCTGCTGATGCTGGTGTACTCGTTCCTGACCAAGGAGTTTCGCGGCGGGGTCATTTGGGAATTTACGCTGGCGGCCTACGACCAGTTCATGTTCGACCGCGGTCTGTTCGGAGACGAGGCGCCGCGCATCGAGTGGACGTACATCAGCATCTTTATCCGTTCGATGCTGCAGGCCAGTGGGGCGACACTCCTGTGTCTGGTGATCGGCTTTCCCACAGCATATTACATTGCGACGCGCCGGGGTCGGTCCAAGCAGGTTTGGCTGTTTCTGGTGACCATCCCGTACTGGGTCAATCTGCTGATCCGTACGGTGTCGATGAAGTTCCTGATCCGCGATAACGGGCCACTGAACGAAGGCTTGCTGGCGATCGGATTGATCGATGCGCCTTTGCAACTGATCAATACCAACCTGGCGGTACAGCTTGGGCTATTTTACTCCTATCTGCCGTTTATGGTTCTGCCGATTTACGCTTCGGTCGAGCGCTACAACTTCGCGCTGTCTGAGGCCGCTTCGGACCTCTACGCGCCGAAGTGGACCATCCTTTGGCGGGTGCTGCTGCCGGTGGTCAGGCCGGGCATCATTGCTGGGTGCATTCTGGTGTTTGTGCCTTCCCTGGGGGCGTTTCTTGCGCCTGATCTGCTGGGCGGTGCCAAGACCTTTATGATTGGGTCGCTGATCGAGGAACAGTTCAAGGGAACGGCTGGAAACTGGCCCTTTGGCGCTGCGGCGTCGATGATCCTGCTGTCGATGGTTCTGATCGTGCTGATGTTCTATGCGCGTGCACAAGCGAGGGGGCAGAACTGATGAGCAACACTGGTTTTGATCTGCGTAAGTACCAGGGCTTCTTCGCCATGACGTGCCTGTGCCTGTTCATCCTCTATGCGCCGCTGATCATCGTGATGATCTACAGCTTCAACGACAATGCCTCGATTACCCGGTGGAGCGGGGTCTCCCTGCGCTGGTACTTCGACGTGTTCAACGGGCCAGAGTCAGAGAAGTTCAAACGAGCTGCTTTCAACTCGCTGACCATTGCCGTCATGGCGGCCAGCGTTGCAACGGTGATCGCGACGTCAGCCGCGATTGGCATGGTGCGCGGTGGGAACTTCAGGGGCAAGGCCCTGTCCTTTGGACTGCTGTCTCTGCCGATTATGGTGCCCGAGATCGTGACCGCGGTTGCCACGTTGATCTTCTTCTCCACGATCGGCTTCAAGCTGGGCACACTGTCGATTCTCATAGCCCACACCATCTTCTGCATCCCCTTTGCTTACCTGCCGATATCAGCGCGGTTGCAGGGGATCGAAGCCAGTTTCGAAGAAGCTGCGCAGGACCTCTATGCCAATCGCTGGCAGACGTTCCGGCACGTGCTCATGCCCATCATGGGGCCGGGCATAGTCTCTGGTTTCCTGCTGGCTTTCATCATCTCACTCGATGATTTCATCATCACTAATTTCATAAAAGGAGCAGGGGTGGAAACCTTGCCGACTGCGATCTTCGGATCCGTTAAACAGGGTATAAAGCCTAATATTATGGCGCTTTCGACCCTCATGCTGCTGTTTTCAATCTCGCTTGTGACGCTGTCATACTTCGTCGGGATGCGGGGTGAGAACAGAAACTCATCACAGAAAACGTAAATGGGAAAAACGCAATGAAACTCACTGCATTGTTGGGCGCTTCTGCCCTCGCTCTGATGGCCGGTTCAGCGCACGCTGAAGGCAAACTCTCCATCTATCACTGGTTCGAGTACATTCCCGCTGAGCTGCTGGAAAAGTTCGAAACCGAATACGACATTGAAGTCACCATGGACACCTACGACAGCAACGAAGCGCTGCTGGCATCGCTGAAAGCGGGAACGCTCGGGTCTTACGACGTGGCCGTACCGGGCGACTACATGGTGGAAATCATGGACAGTGAAGGCCTGCTCGACACCATTGCTGCTGGCGAGCTGAAGAACATGGGCAACATCGCGCCAGAATGGGCCGATCCAGCCTTTGATCCGGGCCGCCAACACTCCATTCCTTATCAGTGGGGTTCGACCAGCTTTTCCGTAAACCGTGACGTGTTCGGTGGCGACATCAACACCACGGACATGATCTTCAACCCCCCTGCGGAAGTCGCCGGCAAGATCAACGTTCTCGACAGCCAGGGTGAAGTTATGGCGCTGGCCTCTCTGCACCTCGGGATCCCACAGTGCTCAACCGATCGTGATCAGCTGAAGGCTCTGGATGAGCTGCTCCAGTCTGCCAGCGCAAGCTGGGCTTCTTTCGGCTCCGATGTTGCCAAGGACGTGCTGGTTTCCGGTGATGCTGCTGTTGGCATGATCTGGAACGGTTTCTCCGCCAAGGCACGGGCTGAGGGCGCGAACATCGAGTACTCCTACCCGGATCAGGGCTTTGTGGTCTGGATGGATAACGTTGTGCTGCTCGCAGACGCGCCAAACCGCGCCAATGCGCTGCTGTTCATGGACTTCCTGCTGGAGCCTGAAAACATCGCAGTGGTCACCAACTACGCACAGTACGCTGCGGGCGTATCCGGGGTGACCGAGTTCCTTGAGCCTGAGCTGGCGGTAATGCCAGAGAACAATCCACGTGAAGGCGCAGGCCCAGGTGCCTTTGTTGCTGTGTGTGATCAGGCAACCCAGGAAGTCTACGACCGTATCTGGACGCGTCTGCGCAGCTAAGCCTGACAGACCCTCTAGGAGGTTGATTTCCAAGCCTGCCGGTTAACGCCGGCAGGCTTTTCTATGCGCGGGTCCGGGGAAGGCCTGCGTGACCCGGCTGAAAGCGACATGGCAAAATGTCGTGGTCTTGCAAACATGCGGGAAGCGGTCCAGTTAGCGTCGCGGTGTGCTCACTCGAACCGGTCTGCCATGACGTCTCTCAACCCCTCTGATCAGCAAGAACGCCGTCGCAGCCTTGTGTTGGTGTTTGCGGCTGGGTTGCTGTGGTCCACGGTGGGCTTGGGCATTCGTTTGATCGAGGATGCCAACGTCTGGCAGATATTGCTGTATCGGTCCTTTGGGCTAACGGCATTGCTGTACATCGTGATTCGATGGCGCACGGGTGTTGATCCGTTTCGGCTGGTCCGACGGGCCGGGGTGGCCGGGGTCATCGCGGCGCTTTCGCTGGTTAGTGCCTATTCGGGCGCAATTTACGCCATGCAGACAACATCCGTCGCCAACGCCATGCTGCTGTTTTCCACGTCGCCGTTTATGGCCGCGGTTCTGGGGTGGATTGTGCTGCGGGAGCCGGTTCGGATTGCGACCTGGGTGGCGGTGGTGGTCGCTTTGGGGGGCATCGGGGTCATGTTCTCGGACAAGTCTGGTGCGGTTTCCGCAGCGGGCAGCGCCGGGGCCCTGGTTGCGGCCCTGGGCTTTGCCTGCTTCACCGTTGCTTTGCGCTACGGCAAATCGGTCGAAATGATGCCGTCGGTGTTCTTGTCCGGCATTTTTGCGATTTTGATCATGGGCGGTATATGCCTGGTTCTGGGTCTCCCCCTGATCCTGACGCCGCAAGACAGCGGAATCGCGCTGTCCATGGGTGTATTTCAGGTTGGGGCGGGGCTGGTGCTGTTCACCATGGGGTCGCGCAGCCTGCCTGCGGCTGAGCTGGCACTGTTGTCGCTGGCCGAAGTGGTTCTGGGACCGGTCTGGGTCTGGCTGTTTCTGGGAGAGACCGTTGGGGCAAACACACTGATAGGCGGCGGCATTCTGCTTGTCGCCATTGCGGGCAACGCCCTCTCCGGCATTCGCCGCAAGCCGCCACCGTACTTCGTGCGATAATCGACGGCTTTTCAGCACCCTGAACTGCGGCTAGCCTAGATTCCTGTAACCAGCCCCAATCAAGCGAGGCCAACATGAAGCCCATTCCCGCCGAAGACCGCCGCGTTGCCAACATCCACAAGGCCGCCTTTGAGCCCTTCTTCTCCGATGGCGTGGAGGACGGCGAAGTGCTGCAACTGAACACCGACAGAGCGCCAGGGACCGGGTTTCACGTCTACCGAATGCCGCCGGGCATGACCACTCAAGCCCACAGTCACGTCGGCCATGAGGAGTTTTTGATCCTCGAGGGCGATCTGACCGACCACGATGGGACGCGCTATGGGCCTGGAGATCTGGTTTGGCTGCGCGATGGGAGTTCGCACTCTTCCTACACGGAAAACGGGTGTTTGATTGCGGTATACGCCGACGAATTCGGCCCGCCGGCAGAAGACTAAGGCAGCATCAAACCGGGAAGGCCTTGGAGCCGAGCCTCCGCCTTGTCCGACAATTGACTAGCGACGCTAGAGCGAGTTGCGGAACGTATCGCGCGCTGCAGACATCATCAGGTTTCGCAGGGCCTCGTTTTCGACCTGCTCGCCGCGCCGGTAAATCTTCCAAAGGCTTTGCCACGTACGGCGCTGAATCCCGGTATAGAGAGCCATCATCTGCTGTTTGGTTTTGCTGTCTAGGCCCACGCTTTCATTCACACCGGTTCGCCATGACATCCGAGGGGCGCGTGGCCGACCTTTGTTGCCGAGCAGGCAGAAGTCGGCCAGGATCACGTTATCTTTTCGAACAATCTTGGGCACCAGTATGTGATTTTTGAAGCTCAAGGGATCCAAATTGTTGTTGCTGACAGCTAAGGTCAGCTCTTGACTCAGTTTGAAGCTGGTCGGGATCGCATAGGCAAAGCTGGTTTCGTTGAAGAATCCATAGGTATTCAACAGCTTCATGGCATCATGCATGCCATAGCTGACGAACACCTCACCGTCGAACGCTTCTCCCTCGATTTTGACACCGTTTTTACTGGTGGCAAATCCCAACGAAGGATGGCGGTGATTGACCCAGTCGAGATAGGGCATGTGAAAATGGTTCCCTTGCCGACTGAGGACCCGTGCGGAGGACAGTTTCTGGCGCAGAACGCTGTCGTTTTCACTGACCTCCAGAAACCGCTGTAGGATCGCGATTTGCTCCTCTTCCTGCCACTCGTGCAGGTTTTCCTTTGAAATCGCTTGCTCGACTGCCCGACGATTAGCAAGGGCCTCAGGTCCAAAGACCGTGTCTAGGTACAGGTTCCAGTACTCGCGAATGGCGTCGGTGACTTCAACGTCGGCTTTGACTGTGTTGGTGCTGAAATCAACAGCTTCGCTGGGTAGCAGCAAGCTTTCGGGCAGATGAATCTTGATCGCTTTGGACGGGTCTATGGCAAGGACGGTCATGCCATACTGCCCCTGTCCGACAGTCACGTTCTCAAGGACAGCTCCGTTCGCGATGGATGCTTCTTCTAAGAGCTTGTAACGAGGATCCAAAACGTACTCCCGTGTGTCGTTATCATGGGTGATAAGGCTTGATGTAAGGGGGTTATTTGTGTCTGCATGAAATCCGTCAAGGCTCATGTGCAGGCGAGCGCATATTCGGGCCCGTCGCGACGGGATCAAGGTGAGGGCGTCACAAGGTCTCAAGGGTCTTGATTACCGGCAGACAAACCGCGACCGTGTGGGTCTGCGGCTTCCCGCCATCCCGTTCATCGACTGTTGGTTCCCATGATTGAGCATCCCCTAACACCCCTGACCGCTGACGAAATTTCGACCGCTGCATCCTGCGTCAAGGCGCAGTCCGGCTTGGACGATAATGCGTTCTTTGAGACCATTACTCTCGACGAACCCGATCACGATGAAATGGCAGCATTCCGCGCGAACGGGACGCGGCCCGCGCGTCGGGCTTATGTCTGTTGCTACGAGCGGTCCAGCAACCGCACGTTGCGCGGCGTCGTGGATCTTGGCGCGGAACGGCTTGTATCCTGGGACCATGTCCCGGGCGTTCAGGCCCGCATACCGCCCGAAGAGTTTGTCCTCAGTGATGCGATTGCCAAGGCCGATCCGCGGGTTGTGGAGGCGCTGGCCAAACGGGGTATTACGGACTTGAGCAAAGTCCTGATTGAGACCTGGGCGCCGGGGAATTTTGGTCACGCGGACGAGGTCGGCAAGCGGTTGGCCTATTGCCACTGCTGGGTAATCAATGAAGCCGGCGACAACCGCTATGGCCGCCCCATTGCCAACCTCCACCCGGTGTTTGATTTGCAAAACCAGGTGGTCTTGCGGGTCGATGATTTCGGCGTGGTTCCGTTGCCACCGGACAGCGCCGCCATACGGCCTGCAGACGGTCTCCGTCGCGATATCAAACCCCTGACCATCAGTCAGCCCGAGGGTCCGAGCTTCGAGGTGGACGGGTATCACGTGCGTTGGCAGCGCTGGAACGTGCGCATCGGTTACAACTTGCGCGAAGGGTTGGTGCTGCACGATATCGGCTACGAAGACGACGGTGAGCTGCGGCCGATTATGCATCGGGCCTCGATGGCGGAGATGGTGGTGCCCTATGGTGATCCGACCGGTGGCAACTACCGCCGTAATGCATTCGACACAGGCGAATACGGCTTAGGCGTTGCTTTGGATAGCCTGAAGCTAGGGTGCGACTGCCTGGGGCATATTCATTACTTCGACGTCTGTGCCCACAACTGGGACGGTGAGCCTACTCCCATCCGCAACGCCGTGTGCATGCACGAGGAGGATTACGGCCTGCTGTGGAAGCACACCGACGCGAAAACCGGCCAATTCCGGGCCGTGCGCTCGCGTCGCCTGGTGATTTCCTCGATCGCGACCATCGGCAATTATGTCTACGGCTTCTTCTGGTATTTCTATCAGGACGGCACCATCGGCACTGAGATCAAGGCAACCGGGATCCCCTTTCCCACCGCCATTCCACCCGGTGAAGACCCAAAGTACGGGGCGATGATCGCGCCGGGGATTGCCAGCCACGTGCACCAGCATTCCTTCAGCTATCGCTTTGAGATGTGCGTTGATGGCGACAGGAATGCGGTTCGGGAGCAGGATTTCGAAGCCGCGCCACTGGGCCCGGACAATCCTCACGGCAATGCTGTGGCCATTCTTGAACGCCCGCTAACGCACGAGGCCGAGGCAGCGCGGGAGATCGATGTTACCCGGTCCCGATCATGGAAAATCGTCAGTGCCGATCGCACCAACGCGCTGGGGCAGCCCACGGCTTACCGCCTTGTTCCCGGACAGAACACACTGCCGTACCTGCACCCGGAATCCGCCGTGGCGCAGCGTGCGGGTTTCATGTTTAAGCATTTCTGGGCGACCCGCTACGACCGGGACGAGCTTTACCCGGCGGGTTGGTACCCAAACCAGCACCCCGGCGGCGATGGCTTGCCGCGCTGGATTCAGGCTGACCGGCCGCTCGAAGGCGAAGATGTGGTCGTCTGGTACACGCTGAACTTTCACCATCTGCCCCGCCCGGAAGATTGGCCGGTTCAGCCCATTGTCTATGCGTCAATGCACTGGATGCCGGAGGGCTTCTTTGACCAGAATCCTGCGCTCGACATCCCCCCGGGTGCAATCACGGAGTGATGTCGTAAAGCCAGTTTTCAGCGTAGCTTGAGAACCGATTGTGCGGCAGGCCAAACCATCCAGACAGGATCAGATCATAGAGCGAACGGTAGTCGAGCGTGTAGCGCAGATCGCCGTCGATCAGATCTTCAAGATCCGGGTCCTGACCATAGAGCCCACCCCGGATGGAGCCGCTGAGCAGGAAGTGCGGCGCGGCGGTTCCGTGATCCGTGCCGCGCGACCGGTTCTCAGTCGCGCGCCGCCCAAACTCGCTGTACGTCATGATCATCGTTGTATCCCAATGACCCGACTGGCGCAGCGCGGTTCGCAGATCGCCCAGTGCCTCCGACAGATCCTCCAGCAATCCGCCGTGCTCATTCAGCTGATATTCGTGCGTGTCAAAGCCGGAAATCTTGAGCTTGAGCACCGGCGCGTCCACGTCGGCAGCGATCAGGCGCGCCGCCAGCGCGGCCTGTCGCGACAAGTCACCGTTGCCAAAGCGTAGCCGTGTAGAATAGTTCCCCTGTGCCGCCATCTTTTGCGATATGCGGGTCATCGACGTATCCAGCGTGTTGGCGCGATCCATCAGCAGCGCCAAGGCTGGATTGGCCTGGTCGGTGGTCGCCGTGCTGGCCAGTTGGAAGTCCTTGAGCGTTTGCAGTTGCCGCAGGGATGTAAGCGAGATCCACAGGCCCGATGACGAGGCAAAAACCCCCATGCCACCATCCAAGCTGATCCCGTGGGCATCAAGTGATGGCTTCATGGCTTCAAGGTCTTCGGTCAGCCAGCCATTACGCCCCGCTTTTTGCCCGTCTCCACCCGTTTCCCAGAGCGCGATCGATTTGAAGTGTGACCGGTTCTGATCGGGGTAGCCCAAACCCTGGACCACCGCCATATCGCCATCATTCCACGCGGGCATCAGGGCGCTCATTCGGCTGTGCAGAGCCATATCGCGGTGCAGGCTGTGAACGTCGCTTGAGTTGAGTGCAACTGAGGGCCGGATGTTTCTGTAGCGGTCATTGCGGATTGGAACGAGGGTGTTCAAACCATCATTGGCCCCCGACAGTTCAACGAGGATGAGTCGTCGGCCTGACTGCTGCGCGGCCTGGGCAAGGTGCAGCGGTGCCAGCGGGATCGAAAGGCCCGCTGTCAGCAGGCGAAGAAGGTGTCTGCGTTCCATGGTCTGATCCTCATTTCACGTGATAGGCGGGCTCGCGGACCGCGTCGGCAAAGCCGAAATCACGGCGCAGGCTCGATGTCGAACCGGCGAATAGCCCCAGCGCCGGATCGTCAAAAAGGTTCGCCGCTGATCGTCCGGTCCAGTCCAGATCGTCCCTCAGTGTTCCTAGCACGAAGGGAGCCGTATCATCCATTGAGGCCATCATCATGCCCATCATGGCCCCCGCTTCATCGTCCAGAGGTTCGATGATAAGCGGGTCTGTTGGTGCGAGCGTGTCAAACCGGCTGCGGCTGAGTTTGGCCTCAAAGTTGGCAAATATGGGCCCCCAGGTTTCCAGGGTCGCAGCCCCGTCACGCTGACGCCAAAGCCGACCTTCCTGCATTGTTTCCATCATCGTTGGAAGGCCGTGCCATAGCGCGCTCAGGAAGCGTTTCTGTTGGTCGCTCAGCTGCCTGAACTGCCGCTCGGAATCCCGTTGCGTGCGAACAATGAGGGGAAACTCCACCTGCTTGTGGGGCGTTCCCTCATTGGTCCAAGCGGAGTGTGGCCAGCGATCATTCCAGCAGTCAGGGTAGCAATTGCGCTGGTTGAGCTGGATCGCCAGGCCCATGCGCCCATCCATCCGCTTGGCGACAACTTCCAGCCGCATGGCTTCGATGGTCAAGTCCTCAAAGGCGACATCGTCCAACCCAATGGAGAACCAGTTGTAACTTCGCCCCCGATCAAAGGCGCGGCCGCCGTCGTAGTAGACGCGGCCAGCCTGCAAACCCTGATGCGGCTCAGAATCGGTGGTTTCTGTGAGATCAATCGCTGTGGGCTTTGATAGGTGCAGGCGGCCGGCGCAGTAGAAGCTGCCAGGTGGATCGCTGTTGTTCGAGCCTCGACAACCCGGGCTTTGCACACCTTCGTTGGCACGGTACAGGCGATCATTGAATTGCAGCCAGTCAATGAACAGGTTTCGGTCTCCACCGTCGCTGCCCCCAACACCGCAGCAATGGTCATTGATGAAGGCAACTTGAAACGAGCCCGGAGCCGCCATTTCTGCTGGCAGGGTAAATTCGGCGATGGTCCAATTCAGTCCCGCACCACCTTCGGCCCGACCGTAGCGCGCTGTATCCCGCCCTTCTTCTGCTGTGACAAAAGGCGACCGCCACAGGAGTGATTTGCTGGTCTCGTCCGCAAAGGCGCGTACCGAAAATAACGGTGGACCTTCGAAGTCTTCAGCGGCGTAGCGCACTCGGATCCGATTGTCGTTGGCGAAGTCCATCGTTGACATGGTGGGTGTGGTGACAGGCTCGGCTGACCAAGCGGGGGCTTCTGCGAAATCCGTCAATGCCTCGGTTCGCTTGACGATGCGTGCGGGGGTCAGCCAGTCTGCTCCGCCGGGCCAACCCGCGACGTTCGGCGCCTCAAATAGGTTTTGCCCCAGATCACCAAGGGTGTAGGGCAGCATTTGCCAGTCCTGGGGCAACTTTCCGCTGGTGCGGATGCTGCCGATGATCAGGTCCACGGGTGACTTAATGATGGTGCCCCGGTTGCTGCTGTCCCAAAACGCCCGTGAGGACAATACCGCCCTCAGCAAGACCCGGATGTCGTAGTCGCTCTCTCGAAACGCTGAGGCAATCTCCGCAAGCTGGTCCTCGTCGGTGTTGAATTCCGAGACATAGGCGCGCCAGAAGGTTTCTGCGATGAAGGTCGCTGTCTCAGGCTGATCCAGCAGCAAATCCACGATGTCATCCCCGTCGAACGCACCGCGTTGCCCCAATACCGTCTTTGTCCCTTTGTCGTGCGCCCACATGTTGAAGTCGAACTCGAAGCGACGGACCCGGTTGTAATCGTAGCCCGTCAGCGCCCGCGCGACTTCCTTCACGTCTTGCTCGCTATAGTTCCCCTCGCCCAGCACAAACAGCTCCAGCAGCTCCCGCGCTAGATTCTCGTTGGGGCTTTCCTTGCGATTGCTGCTGTTATCGAGATAGTTCAGCATGGCGGCGTCACGGATGATGGCGCGCAACAAGTCGCCAAAATTGCCGTCACCCTTTTCCCGCAACATTGCGTGCTGCCCGATCATGGCATCGACTTCCTCGTTCAACCCAGAATAGGCCGTGACGAAGTGGTTGTGCCAGAGCAGCAGCAAGCGTTCTCCGGCTGGATTGGGGGAAGAAATCAGCTCGCTGATCCACCACTGGCGAAAAGTGTCCATCTCCTGATTGCGGGCGATCTGAAACGACTGCCGGTCAGCGGCCTCGTAGTCGCTTTCTGAGCCATAGTGCACATAGCGGTTTTCGATGGTGGCGGGAGGGTCCAGAAACGGCGCTGAGACGTCGAGTTGACCAAGCATTTGGTCGATGGCCCCGGCCCGGGTCAGAGAAAGCATCGGCTTGATTTCGAACGGGTGCGCACCGATTCCTGCGCGCTCCAGCAAATGCCTGGCATCGGCTTCGGTCATCTGCGCATCCAAGTGCCTTGTCTCCGTCGACGCAGTCGTGGCAACCGAAACAAGAATCAAACAAACGATAGCGGCCCCTGTCCGTATCACTGAACGCATTCCTTCCTGTGTGATTCGATGGTCAATGCCCTGATCAGAGACCATTCCAATCGGTTATCACTCAATCTAAGCAGAGGAGCGTGAGCGGTTCACATGCCGACTGCAAGCACGTGCACCTTGCCATCAAAAATGGCGACGCCGGGGTCAGCCATTCGGCTTCGCTGGGCGCGTTGCCAGGTCTTGAAGTCGCGGCTTTTCAGGGTGAAACCGGTGCCAAAGAAGTACACGGCCCCTCGATGCTCCACCATGTTCCCCAGCCACGCTCCCCCGCTCATAAATAGGTCGTCCTGCCGTTCAAAGGACAGTCCATCCTGTGATGTTGCGTAGTAGCCTTCGCCCATTTTGTCATGATTTGGCGCTATCAGGTGCCACAGGCCGTTGAAGAAAATCACGGCGCAGTCGTTGATCTTGGTGTCTTCTAATTTCAAGCGGTCGCCCGGTTCCATGACAAAATTGACGCCATCTTCGCTGAATGCGGAGCCAAGGGTCATTTTGTTGTTTGGTCCGGCGCGACGGGTTTCATTTTGTGTGAAGTACAGCCGATATCCGCCCTCGGTCAAAGCCACAACTGTCGGGTCAAAGGGGTATTTATGGCGTTGGCGCTGATCATGGTCGATGGTGATGATCTGCGGCTCAGACCAGCGGCCGTTGCTCAAGTCGCTGTAGCCGATATGATCGAAGAACCGGATGGTATCGTCCCCGGTGGGCGCCCACTGGAAGTAGGCGCGCAACACGCCATCAATCTCGATCAATGTGGGAACGCCAGCCTGATCAACGGCCAGTTTCCGTCCCCGATCGTTGATGAGCAGGTCGCTGCGTGCAGTGCCGGTCATGTATTGCAGGTTGGTCTTCCACGGGCCGTTGGCGGATAGGTTGCGGGGGTATTTGTGGTCCGCAAAGGCGACCTTGGGAACTGTGAAAAGCAGGACCAGCAAAAGGGTACAAAGTCTGATGAAATTCATGGTTCACCTCCTCCCGGCCACGCCGAAACTGCAACCGCAATGACGCCAGGAAGGATCCTGGATCAAGAATTAGCAACTTAAGCATAGGCAGGGTCTCGCTGGCCGGCCAGCCTCAAGGGTAAGATTTCGGGGTTTTTGGGTCTGAAAACGGCCGCTGAAGTCGCAGGGGTTAAATTCGAAAAAATTCTTTCAACTTCAGACGGTTAAGAGGCGTTCAGTGGCCCGGGCTAGGCGACGAACCGCTTCGTCAAGCTTGGCTTCGTCGTTGAAGGTGAAATTCAGGCGCAGGCCGTGCCGGAAACGGCCTTCGGCGTCGAAGACACTGCTAGGCGAGACGCACACCCGCTCTTCCAACGCGATCTTAAACAGGTCATCGGTGTTCAATTGCTGATCGCGGGCTGTTAGCCAGACAAACATGCCGCCTTCGGGCACGTCCCAGTCAAACCAGGGGCTCAAATCACGCTGCAATGCCGCGCAGAGGGTATCCCGTCGGCGGCGATACAGGGTCAGCATGGTCGGATTGCAGACTTCAATGAGCCCGGCTTTGAGGATCTCACATGCCATGCGCTGGTTCAGCCCGCTGGTGCACATGTCAGAGCCTTGCTTGGCCAGCGTTAGGGCATCGATCATCCTGGGCGCGGCAATCACCCAACCAATGCGCAAGCCCGGCACCAGAAGCTTGGACAGGGTGCCCAGGTAGATGACAGGGCCTTCATAGGCGCCGTTCGGTCCCGCTGCTGAACTTTGTGCGGAAAGCGTCAGCATTGATGGGGGCAGGGGGCCATCGTAGTTGAGGCCGCCATAGGGGTCATCCTCGACCAGCCAAGCGCCTGTCGACTGAGCCGCTTCGACCAGCGCCAACCGCGTGGACTGCGGGACCAATCGGCCGGTCGGGTTAGAGAAGTTCGGCACCGTATAGGCGAACTTGGCGCCCCGCATGACATCGGTAAAGTCCAGTGCGTTGGACTGGAGCAGCAATTTGCGGACCGCGGGCTTTCGGGGCCGCCACGCATCCAGGGCTCCCAGGTAAGTCGGGAATTGCCCGGCAATCACGTCGCCCTCATCCAGAAGCACTTTCCCGATCAGATCTAAACCCTGCATCCCGCTGGTTGTGATCAGCACGTTGTCAGACGTCAGGTGCAGCAGGTCACTGGAAAACCGCGCAGCGATGGCGGCGCGCAGTTCTGGCAAGCCGTTCAGCGGTCCATAGCCGAGTGTTTCGGCTGGAAAATCGGTGACAGCGCGCGCGGCAATCTCGGCGATCTGTGGCGACGGATAGACCTGCGGGTCCGGCAAACCGCCCGCGATGTTGATCATATCGGGAACGTTTCCGGCTGCCAGAAAGGCTTTGGTAATGTCATTGGTATCATCGAGCCAACCCGCAAAAGCGGCGGGTGCCCGGGGAGAAGGGGAGATCATGGAAACAGGATCCTGCGCGCAGAAGAAAGTCCAGGATCATGACGCTTTCTCCCCCCGCTGAACAAGTCCCAAGACGTCGAAAGGCTGAAATTTACCAAACCTGGCGACCCGGTGGCTTGGCGGTTTCTGTTTGTCATGCGACAAATATTTGGCCGATGCTTGGGGTGAGACCGGCCATAAACTGGGGGAGGGCGACATGAGGCCTGAATTGAGCGCTATCACAGATATACCGAATGCTCCGTTAGGGATGGATCCGGCGGAGTGGGAAGCCCGGCTGGAACTTGCGGCGACCTATCGCCTGGTCGAGCTCTACGGTTGGACCAGTATTGTCTACAACCACATCACGCTGCGTGTTCCCGGCACGGACGAGTTTCTGATCAACCCCTTCGGTCTTCGGTACGATGAAATCACAGCGAGTAACCTCATTCGGGTGACCTTGGATGGTGAAAAGGTCTCGGACAGTGACTGGCCGGTCAATCTGGCAGGCTACACCATTCATTCGACCATCCACCGAGCCCGGCCGGACCTGCACTGCATCATTCATACCCACGAGCCCGTCAGTCAGGCCTTGAGTGCCACCGACGCGGCGTGCGTCCCGGTTACACAGGAAGGCTGCCAATTCTATGAGCGGGTTGGGTACCATGACTTCGAAGGGATCGTTCTGGATGGCTCCGAAGGCCCGCGGATCGTTGCGGCTATGGGGGAGGCGTGCCACACACTGGTGCTGCGTCACCACGGTTTAATCACCGCTGGCTCAAGCTGTACCTGGGCCTTTGTCCGGCACCTTGCTTTCATCCGAAACACAGAAGTTCAGCTGGCGGCGATGGCTTCAGGGCAGATGGTGCCGATTTCGGTTGAGGCCATGATCAACTGCCGTACGCAATTCGAAGGCGGCACCGCTCAGGCCGGCGCAAAACAGCGTCATCCCGAATGGCCAGCACTTATCCGAAAACTGAACGCTTTAGATCCATCCTGGAAGCGCTAGGGCACTCGTCAGCTTGAACCGGATGGGAGCACAAAAAGCCGCCCTGTCGGAACCGGGCGGCCTCTGCTTGGCGTGTCAGCAATCCGAGGGGACCATATCCACCGATGCTGCCAGGTTCGATGAAACCCGCTTTTCCAGACAAGGGTAGTTGTCGAGGATCGAAGAGCGCGTTCCGGTTCCCGTGCGGCCGAATACAGAGGTGGTTGAGGACGCGTTTGCAAGACGCTGGGAGAAGTAATTCAGGTAACGATCCTGTGGCATGCAGCGTTCTTCAGCGTAGGCTTCCGCCGTGTAGCACCATCCCCGCCGTTCCCACCAAACCAGTTCAACTTCGTCGGCTTCGTTGCGGATTTCGATCCGGAACAGTCCGAAAAAGTTCACCAGGTTCGTGTTCCAAACAGTGTAGCTCTGGTTCGCATGGTCAAAGGTGTAGGCTGCTTCAGGCTCCAGCATGACCATCTTCGCTGGTTCCGGATGCTCTGAATGAGCGGATGCGGGGGTCAGGGAGAGGGTGCTGATGCTTAGGGCTGTCAGTACGGTCGGAAGGAACAGTTTGAAGAAGCTGTTAATACCACGCATTGTAAAACTCGCTGTTGAGGTCAGGTAAACTAGATATACTTTAGCCTTAGAACCTTGTTTGAAAAGCGGCAAGACTGCACGCCTGTACACGTAAGGCAGACCAAGCTCGCTTCTTGCTTTCGTCGCTGGGAGGCGGCAAGGGATGGCAAACAGAATGCACATATCCCCCCCTAGAGCAGAGAACCCGATGACAAATGCGATTGTAGAGATGGAAATCAGGCTGGAGCATCAGGAAGCCACCTTGACGGACCTCAGCGATGTTGTGGCGCAGCAGCAGGGCCAGATCGATCGTCTGGTGGCAGAAGTCAATCGCTTGCGGCTGCGGCTGGAACAGGACACTGCCGCTATTCCCTCCTCAGCCGAAGAAACGCTACCCCCGCACTATTGAGCTGTCGAAGTCGAGATGGAGAGTGGCTGGTTGTAAAGCCAATGGTTGTCAAAACAGTGGTTCCGGGGCGGCATCACTTGGTTGACGCACGTGGCCGCCCCGGATCGGTGAGTTGGGTCTAAGATGCCCACATGACCCAGAGTTCAGCGAGTGCTGTCAGACCAAAACCCAGGCCAATCAGAACCTTGAAGCCCATCCACTGGGTTGCGATAAAGCGCTTGTGGGAAACAGTTTTGCGCTCTTCCTCGTCTGCATCCTCTGCGACACCAGCGACGTCGTCCATGGCGTCGATGCTACCTAGGATCCCCAGAATGGTAAACAGGACCAAAAAAACCGTAACGGGAATGTAAGTATCGGAGAAGCCAGCCCCGATCAGGCCAAAGATTACGAGATGCATGATGAGAACCATGGACATGATCCAAAGAAGGTCACGACCGCGCGTTCCCCACGCCATGATGCGATTTGCCCTATCCTGAGCAGTATTCATTTTTTTGTCCCTGAAAATTAAGTTTTCGTCGTGGTAACTCATTCGTCTCAGTCTTTGAAAACTCAAGAATTACCAGTACCCATTTAAATTCAAGTTCACTAACATTCAAAGCGTTACTTCAGTAGCTGCTAATCTTTTTTCGTCTGAATAGGTAGTCCGACCTTGTCCACGGAATTACGGCGCGCCCAGAATCAGGGAAGCATGGTTTTTGGGCTTGAATTCTAGGGAAAAGAGGCGCGCCGTGATCGCGGATAAGATGAAAGGTCGACGTGATCGCTTCCCCCCTTCTGCGTGCTGTTGTCGCGATGACGATCGCCAGCGCCTTCATTGCCTTCACGACGGTGATGGCGAAGGGGTTGGCGGGCGGTTTTGCGGGTGAAGCGACTTTGCACCCGTTGCAGGTGTCCTTTGGGCGGTTCGTGTTTGCGAGCATGCTTTGGAGTAGCATTTGGTTTGGGACGCGCCAGCGGCTTGAATCCGTCCATTGGCGCCTGCACGGTATTCGAGTGGTGCTGGGCTATCTAACGGGCACGGCTATTTTCTGGTCCGCCTCGCTGATGGTCCTCGCCGATGCTACTGCCATCAGCTTTCTAAGCCCTGTGGTGACGCTATTCCTTGCGTGGTTGTTCCTCAGAGAACGTGTGGGTTGGCGGCGAATCTTTGCGGTTGGGATTATGGTCACTGGCGCCATGGTTTTGCTGCGGCCTGGGACTGCTGCCTTTCAGCCCGCAGCCTTTATCGCGCTCTTTGCCGCTTTGGCGGGCGGCGGGGAGTCCATCGCGATCAAGATGCTGACCAACCGCGAGCGGCTGCTTCAAATCCTGTTTGTCAACAATTTGCTCGGCGTGGTGCTCGCAACTGCAATAGCATCTCTGGTCTGGGTGTGGCCCAGTCCTGTGCAGTGGCTTCAATTGGTGTCGGTTGGCGTGGGTATGGCGGCAGCGCAGTTGAGCTTTACCTGGTCCATGCGACAGGTCGAGGCGAGCGTGATCATGCCTTTCATCTACACGTCCCTGCTGTTCGCGGCGGTGATGGATTTCTGGTTGTTCGGAGACCTGCCTGATCTCTGGGCAGGGTTGGGAGCAGCGATAATCGTGGGTGGAGGCGTGCTGCTTGCGTGGCAAGAGTCACGCCGCTCGGAGCGTTCAAAATGAGTGTGACTGGATGCTGGCTTCTGCCACCCAACATGCAGGTCAGGATCAGAGTGCCGCAACGTCAAAGCGCTCAGGCATGTGGCCGCTCTCCGCCCAGGCATCTGGCCGCTCTCCTACGTTACCGTTGACGCGTGGACGCTGTTCTTTTCGCTGGTCCTGATCTCCATGGCCTGCATCATCATGGGGGCGGACGCGGCACCGGCCCTTTTGAGCTTCNGTGTTTGGNTGAGCCCCGGTTTTTCCCATGATGAAGCCTAATTTCTNCTACGAGAAAATCACGCACGATCCGCANGGCGACGCGTTCGCNACGCTCGTTTAATACGCTGCCAGGTCTTCNGAGATTGCGACGTTGCCAGAAAATTTAGTGGAGATTCTGCGGATGTATTCAGCGTCTTCAGCGGCACTTTTTGTCATAAACGGAATGTGCGTCGCCACCACCTGACTGACGCCCGCCCGGGACGCGAGTTCGCCCAGGTCTTCCGGCGTGAGGTGATGCTCTGTGAAATGCTGCAGCATCTTGCGCAGTGCTTGATTCGACATGTTCGGGTTCTGGCTGCGTATGCGATTGAAGACAATATCGGCGTCGATCAACTCACCCACCAAAAGGTCAGCGCCCGATGCCAGTTTTTCGAGCGCCCTACAGGGTCCAGTATCGCCTGTGAATACCATCGACCGATCGGGTGCGTTGAACCTGTAAGACAGTGATATCGGACCGTCTTTACCGAATTGATCCTCAGCACGATAATGCGTGTTCTCACAGCAGGAGATGCGGATACCGTCAATGTCGACAACATCGCCCGGTCCGAGATCGCGGCTGACAATAAAGTCGCGCGGGTGCGGCAACGACTGGCCCGGAACGCCAAAACCGATGGCCTGCGGAATATCGCAGGCGGCAATCAAATGTCTAAGAATTTGGCTGGTGCCTGGGGGGCCATAAATATTCATTGGCCGATCCCGGTGGGTCATCATGTTCAGGCCAAGGCAGGCAAAGAGGCTGCCAATATGGTCGAAATGATGATGCGTGATGAACAGTTCGTGCACGGCGTTAAGATCAACACCCGCGCGTTTAAGCTGTTGAAACGCGCCTTCTCCGCAGTCCACCAGAATTGTCCCACCTTCGTAGGAAACAGCGTGCGCCGGAGGCATGCGATGTGGCTTGGGCGTGGGGCCGCCAGCGGTGCCGAGCGTAATGAATGTTGTGTTCCTAATGGGTTTGATCCTCTTGAAGAATGCCGTGATTAAGTGCTGGCAACTAATCTGGTTGAGACTACGTCGGTTCCGCGACTGCGATCAACCAGCGGAGCGGTCCCTCGCACAACTCTGTTCCGGAAGCGCACGGGGCATTGCGGGAATGCCCCTGAACGACGCGGTTCGAGCGGACCCCGTCTCCAGCTTGTCATCCTGATAGCCAAGAAGAAGCGGACGGCCATAGGCTCAGGCGCGGTCTGCGGTCGAAGCCTGTCAAAGCCGTCACAACCCCTGCCTTGCCCGCTAACCCATAACCGCCTAGAGCAATCCTATGTCTGGCACGCTGACCCTTTCGTCTAACATCCGCAAGCCACTTATTGGGGTGCTTGGCCTCTTGCTGGCTTTGCTGGTCATCGCTTGCGGCAGTTGGTGGCTTGCGTGCTCGTTAAGCACGCGCATGCTGCGTGCTCAGGGCGCTCAGGCAACGGCGGATCTGGATCAGGAGCTCACACGCCTGCGGTTCTTCCCGCGCGTTCTTGCTGGGGACCCCCGGCTCGAAGCTGCGCTTTCCCGTGGCCTTCCTTCAGACATCCTGGCCGCCAACACGGCACTTGATCGCATTACCAGGCAATCGGGGGCAGCGTTCAGCTTTCTGATGGACACAGCGGGTTTCACGGTTGCCGCGTCAAACTTTGACCAGCCCAGCAGCTTTATCGGAAAAAACTATGGCTTCCGGCCCTATTTTCGCCGCGCGATGGATGAGGGGGCGGGCACGTTCTATGCAGTTGGCGCCACAACGGGGCAACCGGGTTATTTCCTGGCACAGAGCATGGTCGATGATACTGGCGCGCAGCAGGGCGTGGTAGTGGTCAAGCTTGATCTTGAAGATTTCATTCAGCGCTACCGCACCACCCAGAAAGGGTTGGTCGTAGCCGATGACCTTGGGGTCGTCATTCTGAGCACTGAGCCAGCCATCCTCTACGCCCCTCTGGTGCCTCTGAGCCCGGATGCCCAGGCCCTCTCCCGGGAACAGCGGCGCTATGCCTTGAACGCCCAGACACAGCCGCGCAAAAATGGCCCCTGGCTGGCGATGGGAGCACGCGTGTTCCTCAGCGTGCAGACCGAAAGCGAGGTTGAGGCCTGGTCGCTGCTTGCCTTGCATCGTCGAGGTGACGTGCTTAATCGCGCTGGTGGGTTGTTGGCGATGGGGGGAGCGGGGTTGCTGATCGCCGTACTCGGCGGGCTTCTGGTTCGGTTGCAGTTGCAGTATTCCTCGGTTCTCCGAAGAAAGGTTGCCGAGAAATCCCGCCAGCTGCAAGCCGCGCAACGACAGGTGATCGCAGACGAAAACCTCGCCTTCATTGGTCGCATGTCCGCAGCGATCAGCCACGAAATCAACCAACCGCTCGCCAGTCTTCGTTTCAACCTCGCCACGTTGAGCAAACTGCATGATCAAGATGAAGACGTGCAATCAATTGTGGCTCAGTCCAAGAATACAGCAAGCCGGATTGCGCGGGTGATCGAGACGCTGCGGTTGTTCGCTCGACGCAAAGAAGTGGTCTCAGACAAGCTCGACTTGTCCGCCGTGGCCCGCACCGCCCAGCGCGTGATGAGCGAAGAACGTCCACGTGCGTCAGAAGCGATCCGCACCGAGCTACCCAGCGGGGCAACGATGGTGCGTGCCAATGATGTTTTGATGCAGCAAGTGACAATCAACCTGCTCACCAATGCGCTGGATGCGACCAAGGCCTTGGAGAACCCTGACATTGAATTGCGCATCGAAACAGAGGCCGCACACGTGGTCCTTTCTGTCACCGATAATGGTCCCGGGGTTGAAGCCTCCATCCAGGGCGATCTGTTTACTCCCTTTGCCTCAGCTAAGCCGATGTACAAAGGTCTGGGTTTGGGACTTTCATTGGCCCGTTCCATTGTTGAAGATGCTGGTGGGACGCTGACTTACACGCCACAAGAAGCGCCGTTTAAGAGCCGTTTTATGGTGAGGTTGCCCGCCCATGATGACTGAAGCGCCGGCACGGTTATTGATCGTCGATGACGACCTGGACGTCCTATCGGCCCACGCCCGGTTTCTGCGGGTTGAGGGGTTTGAAGTCAGCGTAGCCAGCGATGCGACCTCCGCTATCGGTCGGCTGAGCGAGGAGGCTTTTGACCTGATGATCACAGATCTGAAAATGCCGGGAAGTGATGGGCTTGAGCTGACCCAATGGGTTCGCGAGTCCTTGCCGGACCTGCCGATATTCTTGATATCGGGGATGGCCACCATGCCGGAGGTGGTTGGTGCGATGCGGCTCGGCGCCGTGGACTTTCTCGAAAAGCCTGTTGACCCTGAGGCATTGGTCGACAAGATCCGCGCCATCCTTGCCACCCACCATGCTTCCCCGCTCGGTCGCCTTCCCCGCGTTGGTGTCCAAGCGCAACCCCTGACGGATCGGGTGCGGGCCTTTGAAAAGCATCTGCTGGAACAAGCACTCCAAGACAGTGGCGGGTCAGTGAAGGAGACGATGAAACGCTTGGGCCTGTCTCGCCGGACGCTGAATGAGAAAATGGCTCGTCTGGGCGTCCGCCGGAGCGACTCCTAAACTCGGCAAGAACTTGCCGATTGGGGGTGGAACGCCAGAGTCTGCCTGAAAATATTTGGTTAAATCCATAAAAATCAATACCTTAGGACAATTGCTCGAACTAAGGCAGTATGGAACTCTTAGGGTGCACGATGCCGTTTTGCGTTGGGAGAACGCTTTGCGGTGAAAATCGAGCCTGACTATTTTGGGAGAAAATCCATGAAAAAGCTTTTTGCCGCCGGCGTCGCCACGCTGGTCGCCGCTGCTGCTGCACCGCTTGCTATTGCTGAGTCTTGGGACGTGTCCTTGTGGGGAAAGCGTCGCGCCTTTACCGAGCACGTTGAGAAAATTGCCGAGTTGGTTTCTGACAAAACGGGTGGAGACTTTACCCTGAACCTGTCCTACGGCGGTTTGTCGAAGAACCGTGAGAACCTTGATGGGATTTCCGTTGGTGCGTTCGAGATGGCTCAGTTCTGTGCTGGCTACCACCGTGACAAGAACCCGACCATCACCGTGCTGGAATTGCCGTTTCTCGGCGTCGGTGATCTGGAAACCGAGATTAAGGTAAGCCAAGCAGTCTATGGCCACCCAGCAACCATTGCTGACCTCGCCCGTTGGAACGCGACCCTGCTGATGCCATCCCCGCTGCCGCAGTATAATATTGCTGGCAACGGTAAGGCACCCGCGACATTGGCTGACTTTGCGGGCATGTCCGTTCGGGCAACTGGCGGCATCGGCAATGCGCTGAAGAAAATTGGCGTATCGCCGGTTTCCTTGGGGGCTGGTGAGGTTTATGGCGCTATGGAATCAGGTGCCATCAAGGGCGCAGCTTTCGCCCCGCATGCACACTTGGCATTCAAGGTCGTGGACGAGTCCGAATGGTGGACCAGCAACCTCAACCCCGGCACTGTGAACTGCCCCGTTGTCGTCAACAGTGACGCTCTGGCAGACCTGTCCGACGAACACCGTGATGCCCTGTTGGGTTCCGTTGACGAAGCGCTCGCGCATTACTTGGAGGCTTACCAAGTCTCCGTCGATAAGTTCAACGCCGAGGTCAGCGCTCGCAACATTGCTACGTTGACGTACTCGGACGAGGACGTGGCCAAGCTGGCAGCCACCGCTGAGCCTGTGCTCAACGATTGGCTTGCTGCGATGGAAGATGCTGGCGTACCGGGTCAGGAACTCTACGACCTCGTCAAGGCAACACTCGCCGACTAGCGGTCGTCGCTTTATCATGGGCTCGCCCGGGCTTTTCTAGCCAGGGCGAGCCGCTGAATTCTGTTCCACCTCATCCACCAAGTGGTCCCAAGTTATGTCCGATCATTCCGTTCGGGAGGACGCCTCGGTCTTATCCCAACTGGATCAGGGCCTTCACCGCATTGAGCGCTGGCTCAACATCGCGGCAGGCGTCCTCGTGCTGTTCATCGTTCTGTTTTCCGTGATCAACATTGTCGGTCGTGGTGTCTTCAACCGGCCCTTCAACGCCTATTTTGATCTCATGGGTCAATCTGTGCCGCTTATTGCGTTTTTGGGGTTGGCGTTTTGTCAGCGTGTGGGCGGGCATATTCGGATGGATTTGTTCATTGGGCAGATCAAGGGCAGGGCGCTTTGGGTGATTGAGGCGGTTCTGACGCTGCTGACCATGCTGACCATCGCCGCGCTGAGTTGGGGCGCGTGGACGCACACGCTTCGGGCCTTGACCAAAGGGGACAGCACAGAAGACATCAACATGCCGCTCTGGCCGATAAAGGGCGCGCTGTTCCTCATGTTTGCGCTTCTTGAGGCCAGACTGACACTGCAATTCCTAGGCTACCTGCGGGCCATAGCGACGGGGGAAAGGCGCCCGATTGCCATTCCTGTTATCGAAACGCCTGCCGAGCAAGCCGAGCGTGAAGCGGCGTCGGTCTCCGGTATGAAGGGGGACTAGAGCATGGAACCCATCCACCTCGTATTGATCCTTTCCGGCGTCATGCTGGCTTTGGTTTTTGCTGGGATGCGTGTGGCTTTCGCCGCTGCCCTGATCGGGTTCGTCGGCCTGACGTTACACTTTGCCATTTTTAAGGATAAGGGCCTTTGGGATGGTATGATGACGGCAATAAACATCGCCGGCTTGACCCCCCATTCCAAACTGGCTTCTCAGACCTTGGGATTGATTCCCACGTTCATCGTGATTGGGTTCCTAGCGTACTATGCGGGACTGACAACGGCCTTATTCGAGGCCGCAAAACGTTGGCTGGGTTGGCTGCCTGGCGGCTTGGGGCTCTCCACCATTTTTGCAACGGCAGGCTTTGCCGCGGTTTCTGGCGCCTCGGTGGCGACGTCCGCGGTCTTTGCCCGGATTGCCATCCCCGAGATGCTCAGGCTGGGCTATGACAAGCGGTTTTCCGCTGGTGTCGTTGCTGCCGGCGGCACACTTGCCTCATTGATTCCGCCCTCAGCGATCTTGGTGGTCTACGCTATCATCACGGAGACCTCCGTCGGGGATTTGCTGCTCGCAGGCTTCTTACCAGGGCTGGTTTCGGCACTGATTTACGGTGCCTTAATCATTGGCATTGCCAAGGTTCGACCCAGCGTGGGACCAACTGTCACCGGCTTCACGTGGAAGCAACGTTTTGCTTCGCTGCCCGGTACGCTGCCCATCCTGTTTGTTGTCTTTGTTATCATCTTGTCGATCTCAACAGGCTGGGCCACCCCGACCGAAGCGGGTGCTTTGGGTGCATTTGTGGTTCTGGCTGTCGCCTTGCTTCGTGGCATGAAAATGGGCCAGCTGCGCGACGCTTTGATGGAGGCGGCTAAGCTCTCCGCCATGATTTTTGCGATGATTTGGGGCGTTCTGATTTTTGTGCGCTACTTGGGTTTTGCGCGGGTTCCAATGTTCCTTGAGAACTGGATCGTGGGTCTGGATCAACCGGCGATCGTGATCCTACTGGCCGTGTTGGGGGTCTACGTGTTGCTGGGCATGTTCATGGACGCTATCGGCATGCTGATCCTGACGCTTCCGATCACGTTCCCTGTCGTCATGGCCCTCAATGGGGGCGATGATGTCAGCCGAGCAGACAGCGTGTTTGGCATGGATGGCGGCGATGCCTCGATCTGGTTCGGCATTCTGGTCGTGAAAATGGCGGAGCTGTGTCTGATTACGCCTCCCATTGGGCTTAATTGCTTTGTCGTAGCAGGTGTACGGCCTGAAGTTTCGGTTCAGGACGTGTTCCGCGGTGCATCGCCCTTCTTTATCGCTGATGTGGCCACGATCGCCGTGCTGATCGCTTTCCCCCAGATCGTCCTGTTCCTGCCCAATCTTCTCGGTTAGCGCGCGGAGCCACGCCCCCGCCTCCGCCCCCACCCGTGTGGGTCGGATTGCTTCGCGCAGGCAGGTCAGTCTCTGTTTTCCACTTGCATTGCCTACCCACACATCCAAACTTGGGGCGTTCAACCAGTCGTGGGGGCGAAGCGGTCATTTATGGCGAACAAGATATTATTCGTTGGGGGCACAGGCCAAATTTCGCTCCCTTGTGTCATCGAAGCCAAGCAGGCCGGGCATGACGTCACGGTGCTCAATCGCGGATCCTTAGGCGACACACTGCCTGCTGGCGTGAAGCAACTCACTGCCGATTTCACAGATGACGACGCCTATGCGGCGGCGCTGGCACAGCAGTCCTGGGACACTGTTTGCCAATTCATTGCTTTCACCCCGGACGACGTCGCCCGTGACATTCGGTTGCTGTCGGGAACTGCGAGACAGTACATCTTCATTTCCTCAGCCTCGGCCTACCAGAAGCCCGTGGAGACGTTTCCCATCACCGAAGATGTCCCCTTGGTGAACCCGTACTGGGCCTACAGTCGCAACAAGGCGGATGCCGAAAGCCTGCTTCACTCCCAGAC
This sequence comes from Geminicoccus sp., assembly GCA_002705565.1. Lineage (GTDB taxonomy): Bacteria > Pseudomonadota > Alphaproteobacteria > UBA7985 > UBA7985 > UBA7985. The sequence continues at coordinate 39,990 of PAHJ01000144.1, forward strand.
TGCCTTACCGTACACCATCGTGCGCCCCTCCCACACGATCCGGACCGCCTTTCCCACCGCTTTGGGAGAAGGTGATACGGTGCTGTCTCGGATACTGGAACAGAAGCCGATCATCGTCCCCGGTGATGGACAAGCCCTGTGGACGATGACGCGATCTGAAGACTTTGCCGTTCCATTTGTACGGCTCTTTGGCAGGGAAGAAGCTCTCAACACGGCCTTTCATCTGACCTCTGATCATGCCTTCCCCTGGACCATGATTTATCAGGCGGTTGGGCGGGCCTTGGATCGAAAAGTTGACCTGGTACCCGTGCCGTCAAAAGTTCTTGCGCGTCATCACGAGCCTTGGCGGGAGTACCTGCTGGGTGACAAGGGCTACACTGTCCTGTTTGACAATTCGAAAATCAAATCGGTCGTGGGCGACTTTCAGTGCGTGAAAACACTCGATGAGCTCCTCGCGACACCTCTCCGACTGTGGAATCTCAACGGTGGAAAGGCGCAATTGCAGCCTTCGGCTGAGCTTGATGGCTTGATCGAAAGCGTCATCAAGGGACGGTGAGCATGGAAGTCTAAGCTGCCGTTTTCATGGTGACGACCACGTTTCCCCGCTTGCGTTCCGTATCCACTCGGGCGTGGGCCTGCTGGATCTCCGTCAAGGAATAGGTGCTGTCGATCAGCGGGGTCAGCAAACCGGCATTCAGCATATCCATGAGACGCCGCAGATCCTTGGCTGACGGGTTGGATGTACCAGTCAGGCATCGCTGCCCCTTGGTTTTCGTGCTGAATCCAGCGCGAAGAGTGGGCCAGAAATCCGCGATGACCATTAGGAACATACCCTGTGCGGAGAGACCCTTGCGCACATCATGCCAATTCAGATTACCGACGCAGTCGACAACCTTGTCGTAGTCGCCCGGTGCGCAGGTATCGAGGAAGTTGACCTCGGTGTAATCAATCACCTGTGCGGCACCGAGTTCCCGTACTAGCGCCGCGTTCTTCCCGCTGCAAACGCAGGTTACAGTCGCACCGTGGTAGACTGCAAACTGCACAAGTGCGGCCCCGACTGAGCCGGACGCGCCGTTCACCAGAACCTTTTCACCCGACTGAATGCTGCCAAGTTCCTCTAAAAAATACTGTGCTGTGTGACCGCCAAACAGCACCGAAGCGGCGTCTTCCATGCGCACACCGTCGGGAACAGTTGCGATGGCTCCGTCCTCGGGCAGGCTCACAAACTGAGCGTGCGCGCCCGTGGATTTTGGCATGGAGGCGACAACCCGTTGCCCGACCTCGTAGTGGGACACGGCCTCGCCAACCTCAACGATTTCCCCGGCGAGCGAGGACCCGAGCACCTGCGAGCTTCTGCGGGGGCCAAAGATGCCAAACATCAATCGAACCATCGGCACAAACCCTGCTGGAACCCGCATTCCACGGATGCGGCTGTCGCCTGAATTGACCGTCGTTGCGTGGGTGCGGATCAATACGTCTTTGGGACCGACTGCGGGTTTTGGCTGCTCCAGGATCGACACGACTTCAGGTCCGCCGTAGCGGGTAAAAACTGCTGCTTTCATTGTTCCTAATTTCCGGTTTCTGTGGGGGTGGTGATGGGCGTGCCGTCGATGCTGACCTGGAAAACGTCTTCCAGTGGTACGTCAAACACTTGCGCGATCAGAAAGGCCAATTCCAGAGACGGGCCGTACTTGGCCTTTTCGATGGCAACGACGGTCTGGCGCGTGACGCCGATTCGCTCGGCGAGTTCCTTTTGCGTCATTTCGTCAGCATCAAAGCGGAGGCGTCGGATGATGTTGTTGATCGTGATTTTCGTCTTTCCCATTAAACGACGCTCCAGCGGTAGAAAATCAGCATCAGAATGCTTTCAAATATCGTCCCGACTGCGAATGACAGGACGATGAATTGCAACACGACCAATGGCACCAACCCGAGCGCCAAGGCCACCATGCTCGCAATGAAACCCATACCGATAATCGTGTAGGACACTCGCACGGCCCGCAATTCCAGCATTCGATCCCGCTCGTCAACGACGAAGCTGGGCTTGGGCTCACGGGTGATGATGCTGACGGCGATACTCGTGAGGATCTGAATACCAATGTTCAGCAGAACACCGCCTAGAATAAGAACCAAAATGCCGCGCCCAATGGTCGTCGCAGCGTTCTCGTTACCCAGCAAGCCACCGTCGATGGCGCACCAGACCCAGTAGAAATAAGCGGCGAAGATGATGATTCCGGCGATCAAATTCCCGACCGCTTGGCGCTCCTGATATGTCATTCTTCTTCGTCCTTGTGTCTCTTGTTTCATACTCGGTGTAAAATATTTAATACATCACGTAATGCAGGCTAGAGCATGAGTCAAATATATTTTACACAATGATTGAGATTTTTGACTATTGCAGCCATGTGCCAAATTCAGATCGCAATTCGTCAGTTTCGAAGGGGCGCTTCCAAGGTTTGCCAAGCGCGGCTGGGCGCCTGTGCGAACCAGATCCCGAAGCCTTGACGGTCATGGCGAGAGGGTCATCGCCGATATCCGCCGCTCGACCCTCAAACAGCGTTCAGCAGAAGAGAAGACTCGGATCGTACTGCATGGCCTGAGGGTCGATGAGATCATTGTATAGGGTTTGTATGACACGTCGCCCAAAGACCCCAACGACGGACACGCGGCGCTGAAAAAAGAAAGTGTTGTCGTGATATCCCCAAGTACACCTTTTACCCTTTTTTGGGTCGATGGCGCTGAACGGAGTCTTAGTGTGGAAGTAGGGCCGCGGTTGCTGAGACCGTGATGGCCCTGGTGACTGATTAAGTAGACCTCCAGACTACAGTTTACGGTACCCAACTGAGAGCTGCGTCACTTCAACTTTAATGCTACCAATTCATGCTTATTCAAAAGAGCTTAGAAGATGCAGGTAGAGAAGACGTGGTTCCTCACAAAAACGTATTCATCAGCACGTTTTCATTAATCAGGCAGTGGTTATCTGGCTCGCTCTGCGTTCTTTCGATTTGCCTCGCGTCAATGCTGAGTACTTACGCCCCAACGGCTGAGGCGCAATCAATTAAAGACTGTAACAGCGATAACTCATTCGCAATTGAGTACGTTAAAGAAATTAGCTTAACGTCCATGAGTGTCACTTTTTTAGTGAGCCTTGCAGAAGAAAATTCTGTCGGCGTTTCATCGATTAGAAATCAGATATCGCAGCCTGTTCGATTGGGCGATGAAAAAGATCGAGACAGCGGCCAAGTGGTCACAAGAACCTTGATCACGCTGCCAATTCGCGCGGAGCTTAATAAGTACCCGTTTCTTGAGGCCTACGTAGACGTCAACATACTCAACCAACCGCAGATCAACGATTGTGCCGCGCAGGAATCGTCGGGAGCG
>PAHJ01000145.1 GCA_002705565.1 Geminicoccus sp.
GGTTTGAAAATTTTGGCGCTTGTAATAAGGTTATTCCCAGTTTTGTTTTCACGAAAATGTAAATATAAATAAAGTAAAATATTATCGATGTGGCACTTAAAAATCGGCTCCTGCACGGCGTACAGGTGGTGTTTTCTCAGGAATTTCGCGGTCAAGTCTACCAAACAGGTGACGGTGGATCATCCGGCTAACGTGCATCTATTTCACGTACAGAAGCGGTTTAATTAGAATTATTGTGGCCTCGGAGTTCATACCGGATTGTGCTGAGCACGCGGCTTCTTGTGTAGGATCAATAAAAGTATGTCTACCGACAACGACGAACTCGATCTTCTGCGGTTAATCTCGGTTTTCTGGCGCAGGAAGTTCCTGATCATCGGCATCGCTTTGCCGGTCATTGCACTGGGAATTGGTTACGCATTAACCGCTACGCCGTACTATCGGACGACGGCGAAGGTGCTATTCGAACCCAGTGGTTCGGGGTTGAGGGGTGACTTATCTCAGGCCACCAACGCATTAAGGCGTATGGAATCTGAGATTCAAATCGCACGATCCGAAGAAATCACGATTGCAGTAATCAAAGACCTTGGCTTGGCTACGGATAGTCGTTTTGACCGTCGGGGCCGAAGCCTCGATGCCATTGGGGACGGCCTTACGGGCGAAGGGGTCTCTGAAGAAGACGCCATTCGGAGCCTCCAGCGCATCCGGAAGCAAGTCGAGCGGCTGATCACCGTCACGGACGTGACCCGTTCCACCCTCCTCAATTTTACGGCCGAAACGCCCTATCCTGATTTGACAGCAGCGCTCAGCAACTCCTTTGCTCAGAACTATATCGCCGCACAAATTCAATCGAAGGTGAACTCTGCTTTTGAATCGTTGCGCGTTGTGAATGCTGCGGTGGTCGAAGCCGGCGAAAATCTGGAAATCTCACAGCGTAATTTGAGCGCCTATCTGATCGACAACGCGCAAGATATCTCTTACGAGGCCGGAAACATTGATATCGCGTTGCTTGCCGATGACTATGAAGCGACCAAGGCCACGGTGGCTCAGGTCGTAAAGGACCGTGAGCGTCTCAATGATATCCTTGCCCAAAGGCAGTTTGAAGCGCTTGAGGGCGAATTCACGGTTTCTTCGTCTGACGACATTCTCTTGGAGTTGCAAGCGCAGGTTTACTTCGACCTTGCCGCTCAGCGAAAAGATCTGTTGGACCGGCGGGAGTCTCAAGGTTCCAGCACTGAGATTGAAAACAAGCTGGCCAGCCTTGAGGAAGAAATCGCGGCACTTGCTAATGAACGCCTCGAACAACTCGCCGCTGAAGCAGCGGTCCAACAAGAACGTCAGTCCACCATCAAGAGCGAACTCGAAATCGAGATCTTTTCCGCAGATCTGCCTGCAGAAATTGCTTCGGACCTGTTCAAACTCCAGTCGGACGCCACGTCGGCGCGCGACCAGTACACCAACCTTGTAGACAGAGCTGACGAACTGGCTGTTACCGCACGCACGCAGGTGGCAGATTCAAGGATCGTGGCGCGCGCGACAATTCCTGGCGCGCCTGCTGGTCCCAAACGCGAGCAGATTATCGCCATTGCTGTTGGTCTCGGGCTCCTGCTGGGTATGGGCCTTGCCTTACTTGCGGACTTTGTTTGGGGTGGCTTGTCCGGGAGTGATGACTTGCGCGCTTTGCTCGGTTCACGCCGCTACGCGATTATCCCGAAAAAGGCGGGCTTGGATACAGGCACCGTTAAAACTGTTCTGATGGATCCCTTCGGTCCTTTTGCCGAGAGTTTGCGGATGCTGCGCTCTGAAATTGAAAAGGGCGCTACGGATAGCGAACGGGGGGGCATGAGCGGTATTGATGCTGTTCCCGATACACTGTCTTCGCCCAAGATCATCTGTGTGACCTCCGCCGTCCCCAAGGAAGGCAAAAGTACCACCTCGATTGGGCTTGCTGTTCTGTCGGCTATGTCCGGACACAAAACGTGCCTAATCGATTTCGACTTTCGTAGGCCGTCGCTCAGCGCCTACACCGGGCTGGAACCGAATGCCGATCTACCGGCGTACTTAATGGAAAAAACAGACGGGTTCATGGTCCAGAACCTTGAAGTTGAGAACACGAATGGCCGCTTGGATGTGGTTACAGGTGCGCCGACGGGACAGTCCTTTGCCGACCAAGCACTGGCGTCCGGTCGGATTCAGTCTCTGATCACAGAGCTGCGGGATGAATACGACATGGTGATCATCGATACCGCACCCGTGTTGGCGGTGGCGGAGACGCAGGCCATCGCACGGTATTGCGATGCGACCGTGTTCTGCGCGCGGGAGAACTACGCCGCTCGTCGATCGATAAAGCAGGCCTACGATAGCTTGCTGTCCGCCGTGTACGCTCGCGGTCACCCAACGATCGCCATGACCTTCAGCCGTGGTGGGCGCAACAAATACTACTACGCCTACCGATCTTACGCTTCCAATGCATAGCGGGCCTCGAACCGACCTGTGAGGGTCAAAGACGGGGGCGACAATTTGGGCGCCCTCCGTCGCCTGCGCCTTTGGCGCGTAAACGCGGCTCTACAAGGTGGTTGAGATCACAGACGATCCGTTCGCGTTGAGGATTAGGCCGGTGAGGGTGCCGGTCTTGTAGCACCCTGTGTCAAGATTGATGGCGGGACTCTTGGGATCGATCGGCCTGCCGTGGGGTTCGTGACCATGAACGACGTGGCTGAAGGGGAAAGGCGATAAATCCACCAGGTGCGCCAGGTTCCAATCAAGGCAAGGCCCCCAGTGCAACTTTTCACGGCTTTGTTTTTCGAGTGGACGGCGTGGGTCGATAGCGGCGTGCACCACGCAGAAATCATCAAAAATGACCACGTCAGCCATCTCTTTGAGAAAAGCACGGTGATTATCCGGGACTTGCCGTACCGCTCGCCTGATGTCTTTGATAGCCGCGTCATTGGGAAGGTCGGGGGCGTAAGAGCGAAGGGTCTCTCTACCGCCAAAATCCTGGAACCAGCGATCGGCCCCGTTCGGCCTTTCGAGGAAGCTTTTGAACATCACTTCGTGATTTCCACGAACACACAAGCGTTCCTCGTTCGAAGTTGAGTTCAGGAACCAATCGATGACGGCAGCAGAATTTTCGCCTCGGTCAATGAGATCGCCCACTGAGATCACGCATCGCTTTGCGTCTGCTGGAGTGTGCTCCCGATAGAGGGCATAGAGCTGCTCCAACTGGTTGATTTTGCCGTGGACATCACCAACGACCAAAGCCCAATCAGCATCAGCTCTATCGATATGCCTAATGGTGAGTTTGTTCTGGCCGAACATTGAAAACCCTTGCTTGCCCATCTGATTGAGCGGCTAAACGACCGCCCTTGCCGGTATAAATAAACGGCTCAGCATTTGAGGTAACCCTCACTTTGCAAAGTTTACCAGAAAAAGACTGGGGTTAATGACATTCTCTGCGAGCACCATGGGGCTTAGATGCACCAGCGTTGAGTCGCAGATCCAAGTCATACCGCGGCGCCTGCTTTCGAAATTACCGAGACAAACGCGCCCAAGATCCCAGGTTATCTGCCGGAATAGGGGAGGAAAGCTATAAATACACTAAATTTGGTATTGCAAGGCTGAAAACACTTTAAATTCAGATCAAAGCTCCTTATTGTAGGTCAGCAAAATTGATAAATATGTCTAGAAAACAGACAGTTTATACGGGGTTTTATTTGCATCTTTGCCGTGAGATACGGTTGAGACAGTCAGACAGAGGAAATTAGTCATGCTGAAGACTATTGGTTCAAGTGTTATTTTTGCGATTGTTGCGATGCTAACATTTGGCGCGCAAGCTCAGGCTGCCGTCGATTGCTCAACCGAAGTTGGAGCTGTCGCAGGTGACACCGCTGCTGCAGCTGCAGCCATCGAAGCTGGTGGCGATTGTGCGGTAGCGATTTTGGCTGAGCTTGCAGTAATCGACGCAGATTTGGCGGCTAGCACAGTGATTAACATTATCGGTACAAATCCTGAAGTCGTAGAGGCTGCTGTCTTGCAGTTGGGCGCCTCGGCGTCGGCCATGATCGTGGCAGTTGCTGAGACGGCTGATGCCAATACCATTGTAAGCGTGTTGAGCGCAGTCGAGAGCGCTGGCCTTGATGGCGCCGTACTCACGTCCATCGATGTCGCCGTCGAAGGTGCAATTGCTAGCAGGGAAGACCTTTCTGACGAAGATATCAGCTCGATCACTGCTGTTATCGTAGATACCGTTGCGTTTACAGAGCCTGCGAGCAGTTCCCCAAGCTAAGCGGACTTCGCTGTAGTATATTTTAGACGTCTCTGGCCGATTATCGGTCGGAGACGTTTCTGTTTATTCAGGCCTTTTTATCGCGAACGGCCGAATGGTTTGGGCTTTTGAACCCTGAGTCTCATGATGCGGCGAATATTGCCGCGCCGATATCATTCTATTTGAGCACAAGCTGATATTTGAACTTAAGGCGATAGTGCTTTTCGGCTAAGTTGCTGAAAAATGAAGGTCTCTCTGCCTTCCCCCCCACCGAACATGTTGTTTTGGAATATTCAAATAGACACTCGGATCCTTTGTAATGATCGCCAAGCTGCTCCTGCCAATTCCTGTTCTCATCTATGCTGCCTGTTGCCTTATTGCGATGGACGTTGAGTTTAACCGCAATTCCATAGCGAATTTGCTTGGTTCCGGGCGGCTGATGGCACAGAGCACCCACGCGGCTCACGCGACAATGCTTGACTGTGATCGCCTGATGAATGGTCGTCTGTATCAGTACTTTATCAAGGGACGCTTTGCCCAAGAACGTGATGCCTGTCTGGCGGAAGCTGAAGCTATCTTAAGATCACGACCCACACAGGGTTATGCTTGGTACGTCAAGGCGCTTAGCTTGGGATTTGCCGGCCAAAGGGCTGAGGCCGAGGCCTCAACATTTCGAAGTCAGGCAGTCTCCCAGCATGAGGGGTGGTTAGCGGCTCGTCGCGTTCGGGTCTATCTTGATCTGGTAGGTTTCGAGAATGTCAGCGGGTCACCAAGGTTTTGGTCAGATGTAGAGGAAGGGCTGAAGTTTCGTTCCTCTCGGCGCTGGCTTTCGGGGGCTTACCTGAAATATCCGCAATTTCGCAGCCAATTCGATGAGATTCTTAAACGTGCTCAAAGGTCACACCAGCGTGCCTTTTTCGTCCAAGTGGATCTTCTGCTAGCGGGTAGTGGATCATGAACAATTCGGTGAGCATGCCCCGCGTGTCCAAAGTCGTGGTCGTTTTGGCAGTACTGGCATTCAGCCTGTGGTCACCCTTTGTCTTTGGTTCAAACCGTCCATTTCTCTGGGCCATCAACGGGCTCGCTTTGAGTGGGTTGGTGCTGTTCCTGCTTCCGTTCGTCCCGCGGGCCTTTGTGGCTTCTGATTTGGGCCGGTTTGGGGGGCTGGCTTTTGTTGCCTTGGTGCTTTGGATAATGGGCTCGATTGGCATGGCGTTCGTCTTTGGCCCCAGTGATGTGATGCCTGCGCAATCTGTTCCCACATCTTTCAGGGCGCTTGAACCGCTGGCCAGTTTTTCGCCATCGGACTCGTTCCTGATCCTGATCGCTTTGATCAGTCACGCTTTGCTGTGGTGGACCTGTGTTCAACTGGCGCGTGACCAATGGGCGGCTTTGGTTTTGTGGTGCATCTTTGGGGTTGTGTGCGCATACGCGGTTGTCGCCATCGCCAACGCATACTTCGATCCGATCTTCGTACTGCCCACGCAGCTTGCGCGCGGTTCCGATGCAGGGTCTACGGAACTGGCCTTTATCAATCGAAATCACTTCACAACGTATCTCGGCATCGGTGCGATCGTCGCGCTTTCACTGGCCATGGACGCAGCGCGAGGGCTGTCCGTCTTTGGCGAAAGGGCGACAGCCGTGCCGCGGCTTGCCATTGCTGTCTTCGGGCTCACGCTCGTCGTGTTTGCCTTGCTTTTGCTGCAGTCTCGAATGGGTCTGATTGCCACGTCAGTTGGCTTGTTCATTGTGATTGTTGTTCACGGCGTGCGGCACCGGGCCTGGGTCACCCTTTGCGTCTTTCTGGGCCTCTATGCCTTTGGGGTTATCGTCGCCACCTATGTTGCGTTGGATGTTTTAGAGCGCTTCGTGCGCTCCGAGCTTGATTTTGGAGTCCGCTTTGAAATCTATCGCCAAGCCATCGAGCTTTGGCTCTTGCGCCCTTGGACCGGATTTGGTGCAGGCAGTTTCGAGACCGCGTTCAGCGCGGTGAAAGACACCCGACTTTATACGGATCGGATGTGGACTAGAGCGCACAACAGTTACCTTACTGTCCTGGTTGAACTTGGTATTATTGGAAGCTTATTTCTATCGGCTGTGTTTATCTGGTTGCTGATTGAGCAGGTCAAAGCGCTGCTCAATCAGCATTCCCTGATGGGGCTGGTTGGCGTGGGAGCACTTACCGTGGTTGGCCTGCATGCGACGCTCGATTTCAGCCTTGAAATATACGCGGTGATGTCTTTGCTGACGATGGTGCTTGCACTGAGCACGGGAATTAATCAGCGAGATTCATCGGCTGACATTGCGCCTTTAACACCGTTGCGCATGAACCCGTCCGGTCTTGGCCCCGTGGCGGGTAAGGCTGTGCGTTTCACCCCCTCGGCGGCATCGTCTGCCCCTAGAAAGGATCTAAACCCATGATCTCTCCCTTCTTTCGCCTTTGTCGTGAGCTGGTTGGCCAACTGGGTCTAATCTGCGCTGTCTCAGGGTTCATAGTGTCGACGCCCACAATGGCTTTCGCCCAAAGCAACGCCGTCCTGCAGCAGGCCCTCAAGCATCTGGAAGCGGAACAGTACCAACAGGCACAGCCGCTGCTGGAGCGTTTAGCCGGGGAGGGGGACGCAGTCGCCGCCTATAACCTGGGCCTGATGGCTGAATTTGGTCTGGGCCAGTCCGTTGACTATGAGCAGGCGTTCACGTTGTACCAACTGGCTGAAAGCCAGAACTTGCCACAAGCCCAATTCACGCTGGCAATGCTGTATCTGGAAGGCAAAACGTCTCAAGGGGTTCAGTACGAAGCGGGAAAAGAGCTGATTCAACAAGCGGCTGAGCAAGGCTATGTACCTGCCTTTTCCGTTCTGAGCATGATCGAACTCAGCGGGTTAACAGGCGATGCGGACCTGCTGCAAGCGCACCTTTGGGTTTGCAAAGCGGTTGAGAAAGGCGATACGCCGTCCTTCGCTGATTTGATTTCCAAGCGGTTGAGCGAGGAAGATCGGCAGTGCTAACCACTGCCGCCAGTAGCCGTCTCTAGGTCCGGCGATGGCCAGCGATCATTGGGAATTGTTCATCATGATCGCGTCCCACCGCTCTTCGGGCGACATGGCTTCCAGCTCTTCGGCGCTGTAGGATTGAGTCTCCGACAAGCTCAGGGGAGCGGTATCGGTTTCGGTTTCGGTTTCGCTGAAGGTTGTTGAATAGCGAACTGACCGCCGTGATGTTCCAGTGAGGTTGAGCTGGTCNTAAATTTCCAGGGCCTCTGAACCCGAGATCACTTCTAAACCACTCGGCGATAGCACAGCACTTTCTGGGGCAACCGAGGGTCCAGTTATACGGTCGTCCGGTCGTAATATCGGAATAGGTGGGGACTGGCTTAAGGGGTCACCGCCAAGCTCGGCGAAGGTGCTGCTTACCAGTTCGGACTCCGTTTGTGCTGGGGAAGAAATTGTATCTGCGATTTCGTCTCCGTCTACTACGATTGTCTCCGCGATCCCTGTTTCTGGGACCTCGTCCGCGAAGGTATCGACTGTGTCATCGGTGGCTAAATCGGTCGCAGGTGCCGTTTCTGCGACGGGTTCGATGGTCTGCACCATTTCCAGCATGGTCTGGGGTTCGCCGGTGTCTTCCTGTTCAGCTGGCGGGTCGAGCGGCGGCAGGGTGACGAGAGCGCTGGCGACCAGCGCCGTTGCTGCCGTCTCCGCCGTCGAGGACTCTGCCGCAGGCTGGTTGAGGCTTTGCTCTTCCTGCAGGGTCGCCGTCACTGCGTTTGTGCTGGACACGTCCTGATCGTCACCGGACAGGCTGGTGACGGGGGCGGGCGTGTCATCCTGCGTTGCGCTTTCGACAATGACCTCTGCGTCAGTCTCAGGCATCGGAGTTTCTGCGCTGGCGCTCGTTTGTGCGGGGTTCAAGTCTTCACTTAGGATGAAATCCGGGTTCCGTGTGATGAAGTGCTTGAGCAGCGTGTCGAAGGTCCGATTGCGCGGATCGCCAGCGGAATTTTCCGCGGTTTGCGCAGTGCTTGGGTTGGCTGCGAGGAGCAGGCCGTGCGAGAGGAACAGCACTACGAGGCCGAGCCGTTTCGCACCAGCGAGCCTTGATGGGGCAGGGGAGTGTTTTCTTTCGACAGAAGACGAAGACATATCGAAGCGAGAGTGGGTCATGGTTTAATCCTCTTTCAACGCGGCCATGATCGGTCGGATGACGCTCGTATTTCCGCGCATACCCTCGATCAACATCCAGTCTTCAAAAGTCGCGACAACAACGCGGTCACTACCAGCTTTGGCCAACACCTCAATTGCACTCTGACGCGAGCGAGGGCCGAAGGCGCCGTCAATTTCAATACCATAACCCAGCGCCACGAATAGCGCCTGCATCGCGGCAATTTTGCACCGAGCGGGAAGCACATCGAAAGCAGGCATGGTCTCGGTGAACTCTGCAGGGGGCGTGATGGCGGCTTCGTACGCCTGCAGCGCACAACCTGTAAGGCTGCTCTTCACGTTTGATGGCGTGGAAGCGACCGCTGCTTCAGGAGCTCGTGACGCCGGCGTCTTGAGTAAAGGCTTGCCAGTACTATCGAATTGAGGCGGCCATAGCATCAACAGCGGATTGACTTCCGGAGCCTGCCCAAAATGCCACCTAAGTTTGTTGATCAGCGCCCGATACTGCAAGGTTGCAGTGGCATTGTTATCCCCGTCCGATTCAGCAAAGCGCGTGATGAGCGACAGCGCCTCACGCACGTGATCGATCTCGATATCCAATCGACCTACGACCAGATTGCCGTATTCCAGTGCGGCATTCGGGTTGTTGGGCGCCAGTCCTGCCCACCGGTCGAGCCGCTCGTTGATGCAGGTTGCTGAGCAGGTCCGAGCAAGATTCAGTTGGTCTTCAGCGCGCGCCAATTCGACTAAAACGTCGTCGGTCAGGCTGGATCCACGCAGGTCATCCAGGGCCTGGGACGCGACCGACCCCAGAAGCAGCGGCGCGTGCCGGCCGACAAGGCTGACGTAAAGAAATGTAGAGCTGATCTCGGTGCCCAAATCATTACTCATCCGCTCAAGCGCGCTCAAACGACAAGCGGCCTCACACCCCTGGGTCTGCAGAAACTGCAGCGAGACCACTTGCGCCCGTTGCGACGGGGTCAGGAGGTTCCACTCGCGCTTTATCAGCGATTCCAGATCGTCTTGTAGCGCTGTACCAAAGGCCTGCTCCAACCGCTGGTTTCCAAAGACTGTTTGGATGATTTCCAACGTGGTGATCGACGATTTGCCCAGGTATGGGGTCAACGCATTAAAGGCATCTTGCAGACAGGACTCTGTGCACGCCGAAGGATCGGCTTCCAGCAGTGTCAGCTTGCTTAACAGGGCACGAACCTTTTCTTCAAAGGTCAGTCGTGGCAGCGCCAGTCGCTGCAAGCCGGCAAGGGCCTGGTCCCGCAGGACTGAAGCTTGAGGCAGCGGATCGCCGATTTCGCGCTCAAAAATTGCGCGCAAATCAGCCTGAATGCTCTCCGGATTGGAATAGTCCCAGTTGAACAACTGCAATTCATCCAACAGGCCGCGTTCTGCAGTGCGGATGCGGCTCAAATCATTTGCGACCAGAGAAGCAAAGGAGAGCGTGGATTCCTTATTCTTGCCGATGTAAGGAAGCCACAATTCAATAGTCTCCTCCCGACAGGCCTCATCGCAACCCTGAATGTCACGGATTTTGAGATTTGCCAGCAAGTTCGCCCGCAAGGCGCGTTCTTCGAAGGTTAGCCGAAATGAGTTGAGATCTTCCAGCGCGCTGATTGCCTCGTTTAGGCGTATCACCTGAGCAGAACTGCGTAAGGCGCTTAGGGCGATGCTCTCTTGCTTGGTGGGGGCGAGAACCAGATCCAGCGATTGTTTCTGACCTCGGACAATGAAACGGCCGCCCGAGGTGAGTGGCTCGGCGTCCAGTGCCGCCAACACGCCCCTCGCAAAACCCATGGTCGCCGATAAATTGATACCAAGGAAGGGGCGAATGCCATTAAAGGCCGCGTCTGCGCAGGCCGCGTCGCAGCCCTTTGGATCACCCAGTACGAGTTGGGAGATCGCCAGGCGGATAGACACCAATTCTGAAGAGCTGCGGGCTTCGGGCCTATCCAGCGTCCGCAAACTCGCCAGAGCCCACCCACGATGCTCCGCCCACAGGCTGTTCGGGTTTTCCTTGGTGTGGTTTTTGGTCACCATTTTGGCCAGTTCGAGGGTGCTGCTGAGGTCTTGGCCGACATAGGGCTTGATTAACCCGGTAGCCGCTTCGACGCAGGGTGCATCGCAACGCTCGCTGTCGGCAACCATCATGCTGAAGCGCCGGTTGGCTAGGCTAATGTTCGTAGCCGTTGTTTGCGGGCGTTGGGCCAGTCTGTCCAATTCCGCGCGGGCGCGGGGAAGGTACGTTTCGAACACCTCGCTATTAGCAACAATCAGGTTGGCAAAAGTTGAAATGGCTTCATCGCTGTCGTCCAGTAAGGCCATCAGCGGTTTCATGGCTTGATCGCGGCAGGCGGCCGGACAGCCTTGGGGATCTCCGAGTAAGAAAGAAACCGTGGCGCCTTCGATCGTGGCTTGCTGGCTTGGCAGGTACTGTCGGCGGTCGAGCCGGTTGAGGCCATCCAAAGCTGCAGCTCTCAGGCTTCGGCGGGCCACCGCATCGGACTCAACCAGATTGGCGAAGGCCAGCGTTACGACCATATCCTTTCCGACCCATTGACGCAGGCCGTCAAAGAGGTCGCGTTCACAGGCCTCATCACACCCTTGGGGGCGTTTTAGCAGCAACTCTGCGCGGCTGAGCGCAAGCTGTCCCTGTTCAGCCGTGCTGAGGCTGCGCGGATCGATCTGGCCCAGGCCCCGCAGCGCCACCACGATCTGCTCCTCAAAGTCGAAGATATTGGAGCGCACCAAATCAGCAAAATCCCGAGTGGCATCCAGATCGGTACCAACAAAGGGGATGAGGCGCGCGAAGGCTTCTTGTTGGCAAGCAGGATCACAGCCCTCCAGGTCCGAGAAAGACAGACTGGACCGCGCAGAAGCAATCGCACTCTTCTCTTCGGCATTTAGCGGCAGAGAAAGGATTGTTTCGAGCCCTTGGATGGCTTGCCTCTTCCAAGGCTGATAGCGCACGGGGTCTATGGCAACATAACTGGCCATCGCTAAGGTGATGTTCAGGTTGCGCCCAACTTGCGAGGATAGGCTCCCCAGTGCTTGCTGGCGGCAGAGGTCCGAGCAACCATCGGGGTCGTTGAGATTAAGCTGCGCAATCGCCAGCAGCAGCGAGGCGCGTTGTTCAAGACTGTTGAAGCCTTCTAAAAGCTGTTGCAGCCCTTTCACGGCAAGCGGTTTTTGCGCCCGTCGAGCGGGGTAATCCTGTTGAATCAGGCCAGCAAGCGCCATGGTCGCGTTTGATTCCTGACCGATGAAAGGGCGCAATTCAGCCAGAGCGCTTTCGTAGCATCGGGCGTCACAGCCGCGGGCGTTGGACAGTAGCAGTTTAGCGCGCGCCGCCGATACGCCAGCAAGATCTTGCCGGAGCTCAATAATTCTCGGTGTTTCGTCTACGCTTAGGGAGGTTATTGACGTAGCTCGCGTGATTTTTTTGCGCAAAACCTGCTGTAAATCAGCACTCGCTTGCAAGGCTCGCTGATACAGATCTTCCGGCGGGCGCTCAAATTTCCGCACCAATCCCAGCATCGCCACGGTTGCCACGCTATCGATGCCGACGACCCGATTAATCTTGGAAATTGCATCGAGGGCGCAGGCCTCAGAGCAGGTGACCATGTTGGCGAGTATCTCAGCTCTGAGAATATGCTGCTTTCGAGCGCGCGGGAAAGCCTCTAACAGCGCGAGGGCCATTTCATGTTGAGGTTCCGCAAACAACTGCTGGTAGGCAGAAATGGCGGACGACAAACCCGATGAGAAATCCCCGTTGATTTGCAGCTGACCCGGCAGAATTTCGAGCAACTCAATCAGTTCGTCGGTTTGTCCAAAGGCCACGTGAAAAGGAATCATCGCGAGCCGGATCTCAGAACGTGTCGCCATTGAAGCGCGCGGATATGCTT
The DNA here is from genome assembly GCA_002705565.1 of Geminicoccus sp. GTDB lineage: Bacteria > Pseudomonadota > Alphaproteobacteria > UBA7985 > UBA7985 > UBA7985. The sequence goes on from PAHJ01000145.1 coordinate 12,339, forward strand.
GTTCGAGCAGCATCTTGGCCTGTGCAAAGGCCGGCTCATACGGTTGGGTTGTCGACAAAACCATGTCCGCAAAGGCGACAGGATCGTCTTTTGCCATTTGCTCGAGCGAATAGAACTTTTCGGCGCGCGCTATGCAGGTTTGGTCACAGGTCGGCTGGGCCCGCAGCATTGCGGAAAGTGCCTGGTTGCGGATTTTCGTTGGCGTGAAGGTCTCCATCACACCGATCGCAACTTGCTGCGCGCTGCGGCATGAGGATGAAAAGCCATAAGTGCCACTGATTGCGCTTGCAAGGCGGACTGGGCTCATGGCTTCGAGCATGATGCTCCGGGCCTGGGGTTGATTTACAATCCCGGCGCATAGGTCTGCACCCAGCGCCTGAGTAAGCTGCTCCATCCGCGTGCTCGTCTGCACGTTTGATTTGCGCATGAAGATTTCCGCGTGCTTGGCGCAGGGTTTCTGGGCATTGGTCAGACAGGCGCCAATGAGTTGCTCTAGTTGCGAGTCAGAAGGACTGGCTGCAAGCGTCGGCTTGGCAACAAAAACTGCTGTCGCAAGGAGCGCGCTGGAGACCACCTTAAACAGGGTGTGCATTGATAAAAAATTTCGCATAATCAATAACTTATTGCATTATTGATCCTTTAATATCGATCTGGTTGACGCCATTAAAGATTAGTCTTTAGCGCTAAAAAGTGAGTGCAAATGTTCCGTTTAGCGTGTCTGTCCAGATGGATAGTTCAGGATAACGCGGTCGTCCTTTGTCATGGTGTCACTGCCGGGTTTAAATAGTGAAGAATCATTATACCACTAATGCCGCGTTTCCTGGACATTTCCGAGGCAGTCTCGCGGCTAGATCTTGGCCCCGAGGATAATCCAAGACGCTCTTGAGATCTGAAGACTGCTCGAACGTTCGATCTTGTGACACTTGAACGTGAGAGGCACTGGCCGCGTTGCGGTAAGTGATCACTGAATTTTATTACTCTTCCTCCCACGAAGGACCTTCCGTTCCAACCTAAGGGGGAAGTAATCACTCGAAAGCTGGGGTTTTGATTGCGAAAATGGATATTTGCACTGAGTAAAAATTATCCACATGATTATACACAGTGCCTAAAGATAATGTATTGAGACAACCGTCTCTGAAGAAAATTGCAATATTTCCAGATAGATGAAGAAAAATACCCATGAAAAATGATGAGTTTTTCTAATGTATCTCGGCTCAGCATTCGACATTACCGTTTGAGCACGAGGAGTTCCGTCTAAGAGAACTCCCATGAGGAGCGAAGAGATGAAGAAGTTTGTGTGCGCGGGCTCAAGCCTTGTTGCAGCCGCATTTGCCTATAATGCTGGTGCAGTTGACGTGACCCTTGGTGGGTCAATCGACATGGGCGTCGAATATGGGCTCGGGAAGAGCAACAGCGACCTTACCTTTGCTGGCTCGATAAATGAGGTCTCTCTATCGATCGCGGCGGGCCATACAACAGATGGCGGCTTGGCCTTTGGAGGCAATTTCACCGTCGGTACCGCTGCCGAGATCGAGTTTGATCCCTACGTGACGGGCAACGGAAAGCGGTTGGTTAAGGCCACTGTGACCGGTCAGACCAACATTGCAAACCAGCTTTGGAACGTTTCCGGCGGTGGCGCAGTCGATTCTGGCGATGTGGTTTCAGTGAAGATCAACTCGTCATGGCGCGGCCTGGAAGGGACGCAGACGCTCTATCAAGTGGACTTAGGTCAATTTGCTTCCTCCAATCTGTGCAAGATAGCAGGGCGAGGCACCAAGCCGACAGGCGGCAACTTTGGCATTTGGGGCGGTGATCGACCTGCAAGTACAATTGCAGGTATGACCGAGTTGCAGGACCATCTTGCCGAGAGCGTAGCGGGTTCCTACCTGCCAGCAGGCCAAATGCTGATGTGGTACCTTGAGAAAAGCGTGTCTCCTGGGGCATTTATTCCGACCACGGACAAAACGCGCGTGCCCGTCGGCGCTCCTGTTTCGACCACCCGTGGCGTAACGGCCAAAATGACCGCGTCGCTGAAGATTGAACAGTCAGCCTGGGAAAACACCTCGACACAGTCGGCTACTCACATTGACTTCGCGTCTAAGGGCCAGGTCGATTTTGACGGTGCTGGGGGTTCGCTTGCGGCGATCACAGATGCGCTGATTTACGTTGGCCCGTTCATGGAAGTGCAAATGGCGTCTTCCGAGACCAAGATGGTTGTCGGTGCAGCGTGTTTGACAGGCGTAAAGGGCTCTTCGACCGCCTACTACATGAATAACAGCTCAAAAGTCGCGACCGTATCGAATGCGTCAATTTTCATTGACGGCGGCTTTGGTCGTTTGACCATGCAATCGAGTGATTACGCTGGTGGCGTATCCGCAATTGCTGGCGCAGGGGATCAGGCTGATATCTCAGCGGACGGCCTCGTTGTTATCGCCCAAGGCATTGGCCCACTGGGCGCTAACCCCTATATCGCCCTGGACCTCAATGCCCTCGACTCACTTGGAGAGCTAGAGGTGATCACCGGCGGTACGATTACGCTAGGTGGGTTGGCTGCATCGATAGATGTTGCGCTGGATAACCCGACTGACGCTTTCGGCATTTCCGATTGGGACTTGGGCCTGAGCTACGCGATGGGCCGACTATCTCTAGCAGCGGCAACAGATTCCTCCACTGACTGGGGTCTGCGGGCTTCCATGGATTTGGCCGAGTTTGCCGTTTCAACAACCTTCGGATCATCAAGTGCTGATGACCATGAAAAGGCAGGCATCACGTACTCTGTTTCTGCCTCCACAAACCTCAATGGTTACAGTTTGGCCATTGGATTTGACCAGGATCTCCAACCTGACATTGGCATTTCGTACAACCTCAGCGGTTTGAATCTTTACGCCAATTACGACGCTGGTGACGAGGGTGGCTCCATCGGAGCGACCTTGTCTTTCTAGTAAAGCGTCCTGGAAATTGGTGAAATAAAGGAGATGAAAATGAACGATCGCATTGAGATGACGAACGACGCCGTGGAAACCACCGACACTGAAGTGTCCCAGACTAACAATCGCCGTGAAGCGATGAAGCGCCTTGCTGCTGCGGGTGTTGGCGCTGGCGTGGTGGCGGTATTCACTGCCACTCGGGCACATGCTGTAAGTGCTGACGGTGATATTTGGGACAACAACACTTGAATACCACCAATGGTGGAATGCTAAGTAGTGCCATATAAGATTCTTGGCCAGAGTTTAGGAAAAACAGCCGTTTTTTCCGATAACTCTGGCCAAGTTTTATATTTAGACAGTTTTGGCAGTGAGGTCCTGGAGTTGTATAACAGCTCCATTGATCCGCTGACGTCGGTTGCACATCCCCCTGACGAGCTTCCCCGCCCAAGTGCTCTGGCGGGTGTTTGGGATAGTCTCTGGGAAGCAGACCAAAGACTTCCGCTTGAAACTCAAACAAACCCGCTCAATCACGATGCGTCGGTGTCTGCATGGCCAGATCCTTCAGGCGAAACTGGTTTGATAAGGGTCAGTCTTTGCGTCGGTCGAAAACCCATTCGCTTGCACATCGCGCCTGTATACAGCGATCAGCTTTTGCGAGACCTAAGCCGGTGTTTTGATATCACTGACGGCCACCCAGAACCCGCTGCCGCAGACATCGTGATCGATGGAAATCCTGATGGCATTATCAAGTCGGTTTGGGGTCATAAACTAATCAGCCGGATGACTTATGAGAGCCTGGACGCGCTGGTGGTGGACCTGTTCAACGAGATCACCGAGCTGTCTATCGACTACCAGAACGCCATTGGTGCACTGCACGCGGCTTTGGTGACCAGAAATGGGGTCGAGCTGGTGCTGTGTAACCCAAGTGGCAGCGGCAAGACAACGCTGGCCTGGCTGTTGCATCAGGCCGGTTGGACGCTCTTCCATGACGACGTGCTCCCCGTTTTCCCTGACAAATCCTGCGAGCAGGTCAGGTCACCTTCGACTATCAAGGAAGGCTCGTGGGCGGTTCTCGAAACCGCCAAAGTGCCATTGGAGGAGCAGCACTTTTTGCGCTTTGGGAAGCGGATCAAATACCTCTCCCTACCGCAAACCTGCGCGCCCCGTACTCTGTCGAACACCCGGTTTCTGTTCGTGCAATATGATTCAGAGGTCAATGCGCTGGAAAGCGTTGATAGTCTGGACGCATTCCAGAGGGTTTTTGCTTCAGAGGTTGTCATGAAAAATGTTTGTTTTCAGAATGTTAAGCAGATCTTTGATCTTGTCGCAGGCTCACGCGTTGCCGAGCTGCGCTATCATGATTTCTCGCTTGCGGCAAAGCTGATCGATGACTGGATCTAACGTGCTTGGCCGGCGCCAGCCCTCATTACGTCGCGACGCCTTGGCGCTGCGCCTGCTGATGGTTCTCGGGTAGGGGCGCTGGGTCGATGGAACGCGGGTTGGATTGGAGCCTTTTGGGAGCGCTGTTTTCGGAACGAGAAGAGCGCGTGCGGGATGCCGCGGCGCTGTGTGCGACACCAGCGGGGCAGGGGATCATCACGGCATCGGTTTCTGAACTTGTGGCCCCCGAGCTGTTCTTTCATCTGCGGAGGTTCAACGCGCTCGACCTGATCTCCGCGGATGGCCAGCAACTCCTTCAGGATACTGTGCTCCTCAATGAGTTTCTGCACAAAGACTTGAGTGTCGTGTTTCAAGACGTCATCACCGTCGCAACCAGCGTGGGGGTCAAGCCAACTGTGCTGAAAGGCGGGATCGATATTGTGTCCCCCCGTGACGCAATCAATCGCAGCAGGGTGGTGGGCGACCTCGATCTCTGGTTGCCTGGGACGCAGGCTGAAGCGCTATTTCAAGGGCTGGTCGATCGTGGATTTCGTATAGATGACAAGAGCTTGGCGCGCTACGGCGCGAGGGAATGGCACCATCACCTGCACCCACTGTGGCATCCTGAGGTCAATC
>PAHJ01000146.1 GCA_002705565.1 Geminicoccus sp.
ACTTCGGTGCAGCCGGTCTCGACGTTGATATTTCCGCAGGCTCTGGCTCGCTGGATGCCATTCCGAAGGTCGCCACCGGCGCTTTCCCGATCGGCTTTGCCGACATCAATTCACTCATCAAATTCAAAGACCAGAACCCCGAAGCGCCCGTAATCGCCGTCATGATGGTCTATGATAAGCCAGCTTTCGCCGTTATCGGTCGCAAGTCCCAAGGGGTGTCTAGCCCTGCTGATCTTGAAGGCCGCGTACTGGGTGCACCGCCACCAGATGGTGCCTGGGCGCAGTTCCCAGCCTTTGCCTCCGCCAACGGACTGGACTTGAGCGCCATTACCGTGGAGCCGGTTGGCTTCCCAACCCGTGAGCCGATGCTTGCCGAGGGTAAGGTTGACGCCATTACCGGTTTCTCGTTCTCGAGTTACCTGAACCTGGTGCGCTTGGGCGTGGCTGAGGACGATATCTCTACCATCCTGATGGCAGACTACGGTCTGGCGCTGTATGGCAACGCGGTTATCGTCAACACGGACTTTGCCGCAGAGAATGCCGGCATGGTTACGGACTTCCTTGGTGCTGTCGTTGCGGGCTGGCAGGACGTGATTGCTGATCCGGAAATGGGTGCCAAGGCGGTTGCTAAGCGTAACCCTGCGGCAGATGTCGCTCTGGAAACCCGCCGCTTGCAGCTGGCTATCGATGGCAACGTGGTCACGGACTACACCATGGCCAACGGTATGGGTGGTGTTGACGCTGACCGCATGGCCAAGGCGTTGATGCAAATCGCTGAAACCTACGAGTTCCAGAACGCCGCAGACGCCAGCCTGTTCTACACGGATGCGTACCTGCCCGCGGCAGAAGCGCGGATGCTGAAGTAACCGGCGAATGACCGGCGCGTTCTGCGCCGATTATCGTATCCATGGTCGAGGTTTCAAAGCCTCGGCCATTCTTTTCTTTTCATCAAGCAGTATCGTAGTTGAAATTCATGACCACCCAGCCCGTCATCGCGATTGAAGGCATCACCCACGCCTACCAGACAGACACGGGGCCTCTTCCCGTTCTACACGACATCAGTTTCGACATCGCACCGGGCGGTTTTACGGCCGTTGTTGGACCGTCGGGCTGTGGCAAGTCCACCCTGACCAAGCTGGTTTCCGGCCTGCTGAAGCCGGATTCAGGCCGCGTGATCCTCGACGGCAAGCCCGTCACCTCGCCGCGCCCGACTGTCGGCATGGCCTTCCAGAACCCCGTGCTGCTCGAATGGCGCTCGATCCTGCGCAACGTGCTGTTGCCGCTGGAAATCGTTCGTGGACATGGGCTGAGCCGGGAGCAGGCCGAAGCGCGCGCGCATGAATTATTGACGCTGGTGGGCCTTTCCGGCTTTGAACACAAGCGTCCCTCCGAGTTGTCCGGCGGTATGCGCCAGCGCGCCTCGCTGTGCCGTGCCCTGATCCACCGCCCCAGCGTGCTGATCCTTGATGAGCCTTTCGGCGCGCTGGACGCTTTTACCCGCGAAGACCTCTGGCAGATCATGTTCAAGCTGCGGATCGAGCAGGGCGTGACGTGCATGCTGATCACACACGACTTGCGCGAGAGCATGTTTCTCGCTGACGAAGTCATCGTTCTGTCCGACCGTCCTGCAGGCATCCAGCACAGGCTGACCGTACCGCTGGGACAAGACCGCACCATCGAAGACCTCTATAAGCCCGAAATCGTCGAATGCCTCGCCGAATTGCGCCGACAGATCCAAATCGCGCAAGGTCGACGGTCCGCGACTGAGGAGGCAGCCTGATGTTCAATGCAAAAAATAAAGTCGTCAGCCAGGTGCTGGTGCCGTTGTTCTCGATCATTGTATTCCTCATCCTATGGGAATTGCTGGTCTGGTGGCGCGATTGGCCAAATTATAAAATGGCCTCCCCCAGTGACCTGACGAGCGCCTATCAAAAGTACTGGAAGCTGTTCCTCATCTACGGCTGGCAAACGCTGTGGCGGACTGTTTTGGGCCTGCTGATATCCGTGTTGGTGGGGACGGCGTTGGGAATGGTCATGGGCTTTTCCCGGATCGCCCGCGACGCGCTCTATCCATTGCTGGTGGGCTTCAACGCGGTTCCTAAGGCCACTGTCGTGCCCGTGATTGCACTGCTGTTTATTGGTGCTGACAATACCAATACCGTGCTGATGGCGGTCATGATCAGCTTTTTCCCCATCGCCGTTTCTGTATCGGTGGGCCTGAATACGCTCGAAACCGAATATCGGGACATTCTGCGGGCCTTAGGGGCCAGTCGATTGACGGTTTTCTGGAAGATTGCGCTACCCAAAACGCTACCTGAGTTCTTTGGCGCGCTGAAAGTTGCTGTGACGCTGGCCTTCATTGGTACCAATCTGGTGGAAATCATCGAGCCGCATGGTATGGGCCTAGGCCATCTGTTTGACAGCGGAAAGATCAACGCGGATTACCCGCTGATGTTTGCGGTTCTGCTCGCTTTGGCGTTTTTGGGTATCGTGCTGTTTTATGCCGTGGTGCTTTTGGAGAAAATTTTCGCGGGCTGGGCTGAAAAACCCGATACATAGGACACGGATTGGGTCACCCATTCACCCATCCACCGGGAAGAGCAGCAAGGATCACAGCCATGGACAACGTCGTTCAAAGCTCAAACATCACCTTTACCACTCGGGAGGGCGAGGACTATGACGGGCGCCTCTCGGTTCCGGCGGGCGAGGGCACCTTTCCCGCTATTCTGATCATGCCCGCAATTTTCGGAACAGATGCGGAAATGGAAGGCCTGATTGAGGCTTTCGCTCAAGACGGCTTTCTGACTGCTGCGCCCGACTATTTCTTCCGCACGGTCCCTGGCCCAACCGCCGAGATCGAGGTCGCCTTTGGCCGGATGAAGCAGCACGATATTGAGCAAGGCCTGGTGGATATGTCTGACGCGCTGGATACGCTGCGGGAGCATGAGCGTTGCAGTGGCAAGGTGGCGGTGCTGGGGTTCTGCTTTGGCGGGCTCTTCGCCTATCTGGGAGGGACGCGTTTGGGGGCGGACGCGGTTGCGGCCTATCACGGCACCCGCATCCACAGCTATCTGGACGAGGCCGACCGGCTGACCGTGCCAACCAGCCTTCACTACGGCGACGATGACCCGAATGTTCCCATGGAGCAGGTTGGTCCGATCATCGAGGCGCTAAGCGGGAAGGCCAATGTTGACGTGGTGGTTCACGCCGGCGGAAAGCACAACTTTTCCATGCCGAGCAAAGCCGGTTATGACCCCGCCATCGCCCAAACGTCGCGGGACGCTGTTCTCGCCTGCTTTAGGGCGATGTAGCGAGGTTTTCAGGCTTCTTCTAGACGGGCAGACCGACGGTAAAGCGACAAAAAAGGGGGGAGCCGGATGTGGCTCCCCCCTTTTTATTGTCTCGGTCGGACTGCGCGGCGCGGTGCGAGCAGATGCCGAGGGGCGTGAACTAGCGCGACTTGCGGTCCGCAATAGCACCAAAAATCAGCGGCACCACGCACGCAGCGATGGCAATCCAGACCCAAACGCCCGGCATACTGCCGCCTGCGCCCATGAAGATAGCGCCGGTGACGCCTTCCCAGTTTTCGATGGAAGTACCCATAGCGAAAATCCTTTCGGTGAGAGATTAAGAGCTTGCAGGCTCGGATGGAGTGATGCCTTCGGGGTAGGCTTGTGCCGGAACCTTGGTTGGATCCAGACCGGCCAACTCGGCCGCTTCGCCAATACGCAGCATGCCCATCATCTTGAGAATCAGGGAAATCACGTAACCCGGAACCAGACCCAGCAAGATGCAGACAACAGCGCCAATGGCCTGACCCAGCAAATTCACGGTCGCCACGCCTTCGCCTTGCAGCGCAGGGTAGCCCGCGCCCCAAATGCCAAACATCAATAGGCCAAAGACACCTACCGTCCCGTGGACAGTGACGGCACCAACAGCATCATCGATGCCAAAGCGCTCAAGCATGTTTGCAGCTGGCTTGAGCAGCATACCGCCGGCCATGGCAACGAGGAACGCCAGTGGTGGCCAGTAGACATCCAGACCCGCCGCTGCGGCAATAATACCAGCCAGCGCGCCAGACATCATCCAGAACGGATCACGGGTGATGAACCACGCCCCAATGATACCACCGGCAAAGGCCATAAGAATGTTGAAGGCCAGCGCAGAAAGGTTGGTTGGCGTGCCGTAGATGGTTGCAAAGTTATTGCCGAACCAGGACCAGCCTTCGCCCGGGAAGATCGCACAGGCCATCAGGAAGCCCCAGAAGCCGACGATAATCAGCATCAGGCCCGTGATGGTAAACGGCATGTTGTGGCCACCAATATGGTTGGCTGAGCCGTCTGCGTTGAACTTGCCAATACGAGGTCCGAGGTTGATCAGAACACCCAGCGCAAAGAAGCCTGCGACCGTGTGAACAACGCCCGCGGCACCAAAGTCATGGTAGCCGAAGTTAGTGACCAACCAGCCGTCCGCGTGCCAGCCCCAAGCCGCCGCGACGACCCAGGCAACTGCGCCCAGAACAACGGCAAGAATAATGAAGCCCGTGGTTTGGATCCGCTCGATCACGGCACCGGAGAAAATGGAGGCTGTGGTCGCGGCAAAGAGGGCAAAGGCGCCCCAGAACACGCCAGAGGAGTTATCGCCCAGGAACGGCCCCATGGACTCAGACCAAGGCAAGGCGAAGCTTGCATCGGTAGTTGGAAGCCCGCTTGGGAAGGCCCAGTATATCCACCAACCGACAAAGAAGAAGGCGGGCAGTACGTAGGCAAAAGCCAGAATGTTTTTGATGCCGGACGCCAGTACGTTTTTGGCGCGCGATGCACCCATTTCGTAGGCCAGAAATCCAGCGTGAATGATTACCATTAATGGAATGGTCAAATAGTAGAACATTTCGGCGACCATGGTGTTTGTCACCGCTGCGCTTCCTTGTAGAGCTGCAACCTGCTCTGTGAGTGCGGCGATTTGTTCTTCCATTGTCACTCTCCTCTTCAAACCTTGGGTTGATGGCGAATGAACCCGACAAAGAGCGTCAGGTCCTCATGCGTCGATGAGGTCACAACTTTACCACTCAAGCCCACAATGCGAAGAAAAAAAGTTTCTCTATGTGAAAAAAAGGCGGCATAAATGGTCATAATGAGAATTATGTGTTGGCATAATGACACGTGTAATTGAAAAACTTTGATGGCTTGCAGGTGCGATTCTATCAAGAAAGGGGTCTGTAAGCGGTTGAACTGAGCTTCTTTCAGCCCTCTTGAGGCAGGCGATCACCCTGTTTTCCGGGAGCCAGAGTGCATGTATCTGTGGAATACGGGTGCCCCTCTGCCACCGTCAGGCTTGGGTAGCCTTCTGGCCGGATCTCAGAGTTGTTTATCAGGCGCCAGAACCGATCATTGCGCAACTTAAGGGAGGCTTTTCCGAAGTGCGTTTTGTTGCCCAACGCGTCCTGAACCGTAGGGGACATTCGGCGCCAGCTGAGAAGGTTCATGGAATGGAATTCGGCAGTTTTCAGGTCTCGAACGGTGGCGAAACGCATGGCATGAGTTAAGAGGCCGTCCTTGTGATAAACGACCTTGAAACTGCTCTGGTCCTCGCTTTTTGCCAGGATCTCCGACCAGGCTTTCATCTTGACAGTGCCGTGAGCGCTGGCACCACCATGGGTGACTTTCCCGTCTGTGGCGTAAACGATCACGTGTTCCCAGTCGTGCACGTGCCCGCCAGGCCAGAGGTTGCTGATGAAGTCTTTGACGAAGTAGAAGCCGTAGACATAGGCACACATGTCCCTGCCGCTTATTCTTGCACAACACGATCGAACGTAGGCGTTGGCCAGGTTGGGGGATCCATCACCACGACACCCTCGGCTGACCGACCGGTCGTCACCCATACCTTGATTGAGGTCGCCATGCGCGTTGACGGCAGAGGATGGCAAGCATCCGTTCTCACCAAAGGCGATAGACGGGTTATGGCGGTTCTCGTGGTCGGCATAGGCTGGAGTTATGACTCCAAAGTCGAACTGTGCAGCTGCAGTGCTGGGCATGGTAAGGGACAACAGCGGTGCCAGACCAACAAGCATCCACCGCCGGAACCACCAGCGGTTCAAAGTATGCTGCACACGTGCCTCCGTTCGCTTCGGTGTCGCCGGTCGCTCTGTCTCTAAGACACGTTTGTTAGAGAGGTCTCCACGGCATGCCAGAACGATTCCGCGCTCGAAATGGCTGAGATCAGGATAAATCCTTGGTCACTATCCGCCATCACAATGGCCGAAAGATGCTCCATCGACGTGCGTGCCAGACTACCGGTGGGAAAGGCTGACGGGTTCAGATTGATCGGGCATATCCGCTCCAAAGCTGCGAGGCTTAGGTCGCCGTTGAGGTGTAACGATACCCAGGCATCGGATTGATCGGTCACGTAGGCTGCACCGCCTAGTTCCTGTGCCAACGACGTCGCCGCTGGCCGTGTTGGCTCCAGCCCCATGACAAACACCTGATCCTGCGCCAACCCGCACAGGCGAAAGGCGCCAGCGTCTAGGAATTGGCCCGGCTCGGGACGCGGCAAGGCGAACCGGTTCATCAACGCCTGGTCAAATGCCTGGTCACCACCCAGCGGCACGCTGAGAGAATAAAGCGGTCGATCCCGAACGACCCAGAGCGCTGTCCCGCCATGGGTGATCGAACGACCGTCCAGCGGTGTGATGGCTTGAAGAGCTTTAGGCACGCAGGCGTTCCCCCTCTGGATCAACAAAGTGTGCGGAGACAACTTCGACTTCGATGTCTTTTCCGCGGACAAGGTCCACCGCCCGCAAGCGCTCGCCCTTGCGCTCATCACCCCGACGCAGCAGGCCAATCCCAATAGAGTGACCGAGAATGGGTGAATAGGCCACGGAGGTCATATAACCCTGATCATTAGTCGCGATGGCATCCTGGCCAACATCCACAAAGTGCGCGCCGGCGGTGAGCATGTCCGCCGGGTTCAGGGGTTGGAAGCCGACCAACCGATAACCGTTGTCGACGTTCAGGGCAGGGCGCTCGGAAAGGATGCGGCCCACGCTGTCTTTCTTCTTCGATACCAAGCCGCCCAGCGACAAATCTCGGGCCGTGGTCTGGCCGTTCAACTCATTGCCAGCAGCATGGCCCTTCTCGATCCGCATGACGCCCAAGGCTTCGGTGCCGTAAGGGGTCACGCCAAGATCCTCGCCAACCTCCATCAAGTGGCGGATCAGGGCGTCGCCGTAGCGGGTTGGTACGGCCAGCTCATAGGCCATTTCGCCTGAAAACGAGATCCTGAACAGCCGTGCCGGCGTCCCGTCGCAAACGGTCAACTCAGCACAAGCCATGAATGGAAAGGCTTCGTTGGATACGTCAAACGGCGCATCGACGACCCGCTCCAGCAAGGCGCGTGAGTTTGGACCAGCAACGGCAAACTGAGCCCATTGCTCTGTCGCCGATATCAACTGCACGTCCAGACCCGGCCACAGGCACTGTCGGCAAAATTCCAGATGCCGGAAAACGGAGACAGCGTTGGCCGTTGTCGTTGTCATGACAAAGTGTGTTTCCGACAGGCGCGCGGTGGTGCCGTCGTCCTTAACAATGCCGTCTTCGCGCAGCATCAGGCCATAGCGGACCTTGCCCACGGGCAGCTTCGCAAAGGCGTTGGCGTATACGCGGTTGAGGAAGGTCGCGGCGTCGCGGCCTTGAATATCAATCTTACCCAGCGTGGTGACATCACAGATCCCGACGGCGCTGCGGGTTGCCAGAACCTCGCGATCCACGCTTTCCCGCCAGTGGGTTTCCCCGGCTTGCGGATACCATTGTGCCCGCAGCCAGTTGCCGGTTTCGACAAATACCGCGCCTTGCTCTTCGGCCCAGCGATGGGAAGGGGTTATCCGCGTGGGCTTGAAGTATTTGCCCCGCGACCGGCCCGCCAGCGCGCCCATGGCGACGGGTTGGTAGGGCGGGCGGAACATGGTGGTGCCCGTGTCGGCGATGGTGTGGCCGGTCATCTCTGCCATGATCGCCAAGCCCAGAACGTTGGACGTTTTTCCCTGATCGGTTGCCATGCCCAAGGTGGTGTAACGCTTCAGGTGCTCGACCGAACGGAAGCCTTCCTGGAAGGCTAGTTTGATGTCTTTGGCGGTGACGTCGTTCTGCATATCAATCCACGCACGACCCTTGCCGCCCGGAACGGTCCAAATCGCCTTCGCNNGTGAACTGNTTTGATCGCTTTGCNCGCCGNCCCCCTTGGGCAGGGTGGCACGNGCGGCGGTGGTGCCCAGCGCCTGGGCGGCTGCAACCGCGGCGTCCTCACCGCTGGAAAGGCAGCGNTCAAGCNCGAAATGCCCCTGTGCAGCNCCGGCGGGGATTTGNCCGGCGGGCANGGTGTCTGCGGGGACAAAGGCTTCGATCGCCGGATCCCACTGAGGGCGGGAACGGTGGTGTGAGGTCAGGTGAACGTTCGGGCTCCAGCCGCCGGATACTGCCAACGCATCACAGTGGATGCGCTCGCCTGTGTTCAGCCGGACCGATGAAAGCGCTTTACCGCCGGCCGTGTCGATCACCTGTTCTCCAGCCTTCAGAACCCGAACCTCCACACCTTGCGCGTCTGCGGCAGCGGCGAGGCTGTGAAGCTGAGCCTGATCACCGCCAAAGGCGACAATCTGCTTCCCTGGGGTCACGCCAAAGCGGCGCATGTAGGTCTCAACTGCGCCCGCTAGCATGATGCCGGGCCGGTCGTTGTTGGCAAAGGCAATGGGCCGCTCGGTGGCGCCGGTCGCGATGATTGCTTGCTTGGAATAGACGCGCCACAGCACTTGACGCGGCTTGTCACTGTGGTGTGCGAGGTGGTCGGTTTTGCGCTCCAGCATTCCGTAGATGCCGTGATCATAGGTGCCGAATACAGAGGAACGCGACATCAGGCGTACGTTGGGCAGGCTTTCCAGTTCGGCTAGCGTGCTTGCGATCCAGCTTTGATCATCTCGCCCTGACAGCGATCCACCAAAGACAAAATCCTGCTCAGCCAGCAGCACTTGCAGCCCGGCACGGCCAGCCGTTAGAGCCGCGATCAAACCGGTTGGGCCGCCGCCGATGACCAACACGTCGCAATGCAAGAAACCCTTGTCATAGGAGCCGCTGTCGTGTTCCCCACTGAGCGCACCCAGACCCGCTGCACGGCGGATCAGTGGTTCGTATACGCGTTCCCAAAAGGCGCGGGGCCACATGAAGGTTTTGTAATAAAAGCCAGCACCCAGAAACGCAGCAAACCAGTCATTGACTGCCATGAGATCGTTTTCGAGGCTGCCAATGTGGTTCTGTGAACGGGCTTCGAGGCCATGGAAAATCTCCGTCACCGGTCCGCGAGCGTTGGGCTCCTGGGTGCTGCCATGGCCCAGCGTGAACAGCGCTGAGGGTTCTTCTGGACCCGCAGTAAATATGCCGCGTGGTCGGTGATACTTGAATGAGCGCGCCACCAATTTCACGTCGTTGGCGATCAGCGCCGAGGCAAGCGTATCGCCGGGGTGGGCGTTGTAGGCGGTGCCGTTGAAGGTGAAGCTGAGGGTTTCCGAGCGGTCGATCAAACCGCCTGTTTCAAACCGATTGGGCTGTGTCATTGGCCGCGCCCCCGTTCTTGAGCTACGTCGCGTGCCAGCCGAACTTGCGTGATTTCGTGGGTTGTGGTGTCGCGGGTAACGACCAGCCAGGAGCGGTCGCCCTGTTCATGAAACCACAACTCCTCGTGCGCGCCTGCTGGATTGCCGCGCAGGTACTGGTATTCGTAAAAGGCCTCCCCCGCACCGTCCTGTTCACCGTCAGGCCGGTCGATCAGTGAGGCATCACCGAGGTAGACAAATTCAGCCGCATCGCGCGGGCCGAGCAGGGGGTGATTGATGATCATCGTGCTTGCCTTCTGGTGTGCTTAGTGGAGGTTCGGCTGCGCGCCGACCCCTTTTTCGTCAATCATGGCGCCGCGCTGGAACCTGTCCAACCGATACTCCGTCGCGACAGCATGGGGTTCATCCCGCGCGAGCAGGTGGGCATAGCAGTAGCCAGAAGCCGGGGTTGCCTTGAACCCGCCGTAGCACCAACCACCGTTGAAGTAGAGCCCGTCAACGCCCGTCTGGTCGATGAACGGCGAGCCGTCCATGGACATGTCCATGATCCCGCCCCAAGACCGCACCACCTTGGCCCGACCCAGTGATGGCATCAGCGACATACCGCCTTCGCACACGTCCTCGATGACCGGTAGATTGCCGCGTTGGGCGTAGGAGTTGTAGCCGTCGATATCGCCGCCAAACACCAGACCGCCCTTGTCGGACTGGCTCAGATAGAAGTGTCCCGCGCCGTAGGTGATAACACCAGGAATGATGGGCTTCATGGCTTCGGAGACAAAGGCCTGGAGGACGTGGCTTTCGATTGGCAGACGCATGCCCGCCAATGACATGACCTTGCTCGACGACCCGGCGACGCACGCGGCAACTTTGCGGGCGCGGATGGGACCGCGCGAGGTTTGCACGCCGGTGATCCTTCCGCCGCTGATGTCCATGCCCGTGACTTCGCAATTCTGAATGATGTCCACGCCGCGCTCGCTGGCACCGCGCGCATAGCCCCAAGCCACGGCGTCGTGACGAACCGTACCGCCGCGGCGCTGGTAGAGCCCCCCTTGGATCGGGAAACGCGCATCATCATAGTTGAGCCCAGGATAAAGCGCGCGAACCCCATCTTGATCGAGCAAGTCAGCATCGACACCATACATCCGCATGGCATTGCCCCGGCGAGCATAGGCATCGCGTTGGGCGTCCGAATGGTAGAGGTTCAAAACGCCGCGCTGGGACACCATCGCGTTGTAGTTAAAGTCCTGTTCCAGGTTCTCCCACAACTTCATCGAGAACTCGTAGAAGGGCTCGTTGCCCGGCAGCATGTAGTTGGACCGAATGATTGTCGTGTTCCGACCGACGTTGCCGCCACCGATCCAGCCCTTTTCCAGGACAGCGACATTGGTGATGCCGTAGACGGTCGCAAGGTAATAGGCTGTCGCCAGTCCATGCCCACCACCGCCGACGATGATCACGTCATAGTCTGCCTTAGGCTCGGCATCCCGCCAAGTCGGGGTCCAACCTTTGTTGCCCGTCAGACCTTCCCAAAGAATTCGTAAAGCCGAATAACGCACAAACGCGCTCCAGAGTTTGCTTCCACCATCAAGACGTGAGCTAACCGAGCCTTCGCGCGCAAGTATTCCAAAAAAGTGCAATTTCTTTTAAGAAAAGAGACAAGCAGGTTTTGGTTCAGAGGAGCAACAGGGGATGACGACGACACGCCGGGTTGGCATTGTTGGAATTGGCGGGTTTCCGCTCATGTCGATGGCGTCGACCATCGAGCCCCTGCGCGCCGCCAATATCATTGCCGGCGAAACCCTCTATGAGCTCGATTTCCTGTCCACGCAGGCCAGCGGTCGGTCGTCGGTCGGCCTCCAGATCCCTGGCGCCGTCCCTTTGCGCGGGGCGGGGAAGCAGGAGTTTGTCATTGTCGTCGCAGGCGGTGATCCCTTCGCTGTCAACGACCGTAACCTGTTCGACTGGCTGCGGGAGCATGATGAAGCTGAGGCCACGCTGTGCGGCGTTTCCGGTGGGCCGGTGATTTTGGCGCGGGCTGGGGTTATGGCAGGATACCGGATGACGGTGCATTGGGAGCACCGCGAGCGGCTTGTGGCCCAGTTCCGCAGCCTGATGGTTTCACGCGCGCTTTATGTCCGCGACCGACGCCGGTTGACCTGCGCGGGCGGCATTGCGCCGACCGACATGATGCACGCGCTGATATCCAGCGATCATGGCGCTGATTTCGCCCAGCAAGTCAGCGACTGGTTCTTGCACACTGACATCCGCGCCTCCACCCGACCCCAACGCGGCAGCATCGCGGCTCGCTTCGGCTCCCGCGATAAAAACGTGCAGTCGGCTATCCAATTCATGCAGGACAGTTTGGGCGACTCTTTTGCGCTCGAAGACGTGGCCCGGAACTGCAACCTGTCCAAGCGCCAACTCACCCGCCGATTTCAGGATGATATTGGCACCACGCCGATGAAGTTAGCGATGGTGCTGCGGCTTGAAACTGGACGCTATCTACTGGGATCGAGCAGTTTGTCTGTCACTGAAATCGCCTATGCTCTGGACTTTTCATCATCAGCTCATTTCACGACCTTGTTCCGCAAACATTTCGATGAAACCCCGTCCAATGCTCGAAAACGCATACGGGAAACTGAATAAGAGAGTCACATTCAGAAGAAAAATTGTTGCCATGGAGTAAAAAACTTGGATAAAGTTTCACAAGCGTGAAAAAAGTTTCCCCAAGGCTTGGTGCTGGTTATCATCTGTCTTGAGATGCTCAGGGGGCGAGAGACCTTGAGTCGAGGCCATAAGCCGGTCTGTTTCTGTTTTCGCGCAAGGGGCTGCTGATGTGGTTTTCAGCGGCGATTACAGGAGAAGAGAGAATGAAAACCTTGTTGAAGACGATGGCTGCAGCTGCGGTTGTCCTCGCGCCCGGTGTGGCTTTCGCTGAAGATTCCAGCGACCCAATCATTATTCCAATCCACAACTGGTCCAGCCAGATTGTGATGTCCAATGTTGTTGGCCAAATGTACGAGAGCATGGGTCTGAACGTTGAATTCGTGACCACTGACTCCCAGGCAGTTTACGAATCAGTCCGTTTGGGCGATGTCGCGCTGGAGCTGGAAGTTTGGGAAGGCGCATTTGGTGCGTCCTTCCGTGCAGCTCTGGCCAAGGGTGGCCTGCACGATGTTGGTGACCACGATGCTGTAACCCGCGAGGACTGGTGGTACCCCATGTGGACCAAAGAGTCCTGCCCGGGCCTGCCAAGCTGGGAAGCGCTGAACGATTGTGCCGCTGTCTTCGCTACGGCTGAGACCGGTGACAAGGGTCGTTACCTTGACGGTCCGGTAGACTGGCTGAAGCACGGTCAGGAGCGCGCTGCGGCTCTGGGCCTGAACTTCACCGTGATTAACGCAGGCTCCGCTGCGGCTCTATGGGCTGAAATCGGCGCGGCTGAAGCAGACCGCAAGCCGGTTCTGGTGTTCAACTGGACGCCAAACTTCGCAGAGGCTGTCTGGCCTGGTGAATTTGTTGAATTCCCAGCGTGGGAAGACGGCTGTGACACCGACCCAGCCAAAGGCCCGAACAAGGATGAGCTGTACGACTGTGGTAACCCCGCAAACGGTTACCTGAAAAAGGCTGCATGGGACGGCATGAAGGACAAGTGGCCTTCCGCTTACTGTGTTCTCAGCAACATCTCCTTCACCAACCCACAGATCGCTGAAATGGCCAAGCTCGTTGATACTGACGACCTTGAGCCAGTTGAAGCCGCTGAAGAGTGGTTGGCAGCAAACGGTGCTGAGGTTCAGCCATGGATTGACGGTTGTAAAAGCTAAGCCAATAATTGGTTAAGCCGAGACACCGCTCTGGCCCTCATGGCTGGAGCGGTGTATTTCTCTGGAAGAAAGCAAGAAAATGAACCAACCCGGTCCTGTCATATCTGCGAAAAACGTCTGGAAACTTTTTGGATCCAATCCAAAAAGCTACCTTCAGTCCATCGAGGCTGGAAGAAGTTTCGAAGATATTCGACAAGACGGATACATCGCTGGGGTTAAAGACGTTTCCATTGATGTCGGACGCGGCGAGATGTTGGTTATCATGGGGTTGTCAGGATCAGGCAAATCGACCCTAGTGCGGTGCTTCTGCCGCTTGCACGAAATCACCGGCGGGACAATCGAAGTTGAGGGCGACGACATCATGTCGCTTGGTCAGAAACAACTCATTGATCTGCGTCGCAACAAAATGGGAATGGTGTTCCAGTCCTTTGGTCTGCTGCCGCACCGCACCGTTTTGGAGAATGTCGCCTTTCCTTTGGAAATGCGCGGACAGGATCGCCATGCGCGTCGCGAACGCGCGCTGGAAGTTATTGAATTGGTTGGGCTTTCCGGGCGCGAAGATTACTTCCCGCGCGAGCTTTCAGGTGGTCAGCAGCAGCGCGTCGGCATTGCCCGCTCGCTGGTGATCGAGCCCGACATCTGGTTCTTGGATGAGCCGTTTTCCGCCCTCGACCCCTTGATCCGGCGTGAAATGCAGGACGAGTTCCTGCGACTGCAGGCAATCCTGGGCAAGACGGTAGTTTTCATCACGCACGATTTCGACGAAGCCCTACGCCTTGCCGACCGGATTGCCATCATGAAAGACGGCGCGGTCGAGCAATGCGCGACGCCGGGCGAGATCGTCATGAACCCGGCGACCGAATACGTGCGTAAGTTCACAGAAGACATTGATAAGGCCCGTGTGGTCACCGCCGCAGCGCTTTCACAGAGCCTTAGCGCCGGCATTTCTGCTGAAGGGCAGGCGGTCGATGGCGAAGCCTCCATCCAGTCGCTGGCGCGCTTTATAATGAACGACACGCGCGAATTTATGCCCGTTAAGGGTACAGACGGCGCCCCCACGGGAGTGCTTAAGCGGAAAGATGCGCTGGATCTTCTGCTGGGAGCTGAGGGCTGATGGTCGCCCAGGCTGATAACCCTGACTCCGCTCTGTCACGTCTAGGCTCACTGCATTTTTCCATCGTGCTTCTGGTTGTTTCCGGCTTACTCATGGTCGCGCACTCGCTCGGCGTGTTGCCGTCCTGGCTCGTACGCCTCCCCGAAGCCGTAATCCCGCCAACTGCCGAAATCCTCGATGTGGTTTTTGCCTTTGTCCAGAACGACCTGGGGCTGATCCATGTTACGCGGTCGATTGCTGCGGGGTTGGAATATCTGCTCGATGGCACCGCTAACATTCTTTATGGCAAGAACCGCTTCCCCTATTTGAACCGTATGTCGTTCCTGTTCATCGAGAGCCTGGGGCCGATCCCTTGGTCTGCGGTTGCGGCTGGGATGGCGATCCTCGGGTACTGGCTGGGGGGCTGGCGCATGGCGCTGTTTGCTGGCGGAACCTTTGTGTGGACGGCCATGATCGGGCAGTGGGACATTGCGATGCAGACGATGTCCGTGCTGATCGTCGCGGCACCGATCGCATTCTTCATTGGGTTGCTCGTGGGGATTGCCGCCTGGCAGTGGCGGTGGGTCGATAACGCCGTTAAACCAATCCTCAGCGTGTTGCAGACCCTGCCTTTCTTCACCTACCTTTTGCCCGCAGTCATCTTCTTTAAAGTCGGGCCAACCGCCGCAGCGGTGGCGACAATCATCTACGCGATCCCGCCGATGATCCTGA
>PAHJ01000147.1 GCA_002705565.1 Geminicoccus sp.
GGCGAGGTCGTGGACCCAGCCAAGCCGATCAAGTGCCTGATCCAACTGCGCAAGACGCCCGGCTCACCGGCCTTTGACCCTGAGAAGGATTAAGACCTCGTTCTCATCGTAAAATGCTACAGGAAGGTGCGCAGATCCGTCACCATTTGCGCGTAGGGCGTTCCGCGCACAGCTTCATGGAAGGGCTGGAAGGCCGTCACCAGGTCGGCTTCCTGCCGCTCGGCGAGCGCAAAATAAAGGCACAGGGGCGGCGCCAGTCGGAGGTCCATCGAGATCTCCAGCGCCCGGTCAGCCAGTTCTTCGGTCGGTGTGATCTTGTGTTTCATCGCCCGGCGAAAGTGGCGCAGGGCCGCGGCGCCGACGGTGCCGGAGAGCAGATCCTCCTGACAGTAGGACCAGAGGACCTGACTGACATGGGCGGATATCACGCCGGGCGCCTGACAATGCTCCAGCCGCTGCAGAAACAGCATGCTGATCGGCGTCAGGTTTTGTTCGAGATACCAGGGGATGACCACCGAGGCATCGATCACGAAGCGCGTTTGGGGTTCTTGCAATGCCACGCTAGCGTCCGTCCGGCAGCGCAACGCTGCCCCCGGAAATGCCTGCCTCCAGCATGGCATCGGCTAAAGCATCATTGACCATTGGCGCCTGACCGCGCAAAGACTCCGCTTCGGCTTCGAGGTCAGAGCCGGACGGAATGGCGTGCTCTGTCAAAACAGTACGTAATTCCTGCTCCAGGCTGTGCCGCTTGCGTTTGGCGCGCAGGCGGTACGTTTCAATCACGTCATCATCTAGATTTCGGATTAGAACCTGTCCCATAAAAAGTCGATGACCTCGTCAGTGCAAAAAAAGGCAGCGACGACCTGTCGCAGTCTTGAGTCTTTGTAGTGCTTTTTGACGACCATTTGAAGGATTAAACGTCGTGACCGGATTGGTGGAATCAGACGACTCAAAGACCGGACTCAACCGTCTTGCTAAAATCATTGCCCACTCCGGTCTGTGCTCCCGGCGGGATGCCGAGAAGATGATTTTAGAAGGTCGGGTCAGCGTTCACGGGACCGTGGTGACAGACCCGGCCACCAGCTTGGCGGACTGGCAGGGCGTTGCCGTGGACGGCACCCCTCTCTCCGCGCCGCCTGACGTGCAGTTATACCGGTTTTACAAGCCTCTGGGGGCGCTGGTCACCGACCGGGATCCGGAGGGTCGCAAGACGGTTTATGACCTGCTGCCCAAAATGGGACCCGGCGCGCCTCGTTTGCTGGCCGTGGGGCGACTGGATATCAACTCAGAAGGTCTACTGCTGTTCACAACAAGCCCCTTTCTCAAGCGGAAACTGGAGCTGCCCGACAGCGGTCTGGCCCGGATTTATCGAGTGCGTGCGCACGGGATTGTGACAGACCGTCAGCTGGCTGCGCTCGAGGACGGCGTGACCATCGAAGGCGTGACATACGGACCGGTCACGGTCGAGCGTGAGACGCAAAAGGAAAGCGGCTTGAACCGATGGTATCGCTTCACGCTGACCGAGGGTAAGAACCGTGAGATCCGAAAGCTGGCCCAACACTTGGGATTGCAGGTCAATCGGCTGATCCGGGTATCCTACGGTGGTTTGACACTGGGATCGCTGGCGCGGATGGAGCTCAAGGAAGTGTCGCGTGCGCGCATGTTCGAGCTGTTTGGCGTGGGCACTGAACGCAAATCCACCTGGGCCAAAGCCAAGCCCAAAGCGACCAAACCCGGCCACCGCAAAGCGGCTGAGAAGAAACGCGCGGCCAAGGATGGGCGACGCATGGGCGTGGGCCGGGCGCCGAATTCGACCCGCAACACCCGACGGCCTCCTCGTGGCGACCGCTAGGTCTTTCAACCGCGCGCCGGGAACCGTCCGCATCACCGGCGGCACCATCAAAGGGCGCAAGCTCGATGTGCCAGCCGGCGACGGTGTGCGCCCGACCACCGACCGCGCACGGGAGACGCTGTTCAACGTTCTCACCAACCGGTTCCGCAAGCCGGGTGGCAGCAGTGTTCTCGCAGGGGCGCGGGTTTTGGACGCCTTTGCGGGGACAGGGGCCATGGGGCTGGAAGCGTGGTCGCGGGGGGCTGATTTTGTGGCCTTTGTCGAAGCGCAGAGCACGCACTTTGCCACTCTTTGCGACAACCTGCGCGCAGCAAAGCTGCCCACCGACGCGGGAACCGCGCTCCGGAACCATGAGGGTTTGAAGACCACCGACCGGAGCATTGACATCATCATCGCCGACCCACCCTACGAGCAAGGCCAAGCGCTGCTCACGGCTTTGCTGGCACGGCAAAGCGCGCTTTGGCACGCCGACACGCTACTGGTCTGGGAACACCCTCGTGGGGGCGGTACGGAAGCTGGTTTTGACGGCTGGGAACCGGTTCATCAGACCCTGTCTGGCAAGACCGCTTTCAGTTTTTTCACGCAAGGCACGTGAGAGCGCCCTAGGCCAGTCTTTCAGCGGCGCTCGAACAGGGATTCGAGGTCGGCTAGCGAAAGTTGCACGTATGTTGGCCGGCCATGGTTGCACTGCCCAGCCAGCGGCGTCTGCTCCATATCGCGCAGGAGCTGGTTCATTTCGTNGGCGTTGAGNCGGCGGCCNGAGCGCACNGATCCGTGGCAGGCNGCGGTNGAAAGGACGCGGTCGAGGCGTTCCTGGAGCGAAAACGCCTGCTCCCAACCCGCCAGCTCTTCGGCGAGGTCCTTGACCAGCTTCTGACAGTCCGGCTGGCCCAGCGCGGCGGGGGTTTCCTGGACAACGACGGTTCCGTCGCCAAAGGGCTCGATCACCAGACCGGCTTCGGCCAATACGCCCTCAGCCTCGGCCAGAAGTTCGGCGCTGGCAGGGTCGAGGTGGACGACTTCAGGGATCAGCATGGCCTGTCGCTCGACACCGGTTTGCTCGCGCTGGGCCTTCATCTTTTCCAGGACAAGGCGCTCATGCGCGGCGTGCTGGTCGACGATCACCAGACCCGCTTCAGTCTCTGCAATGATGTAGTTGGCGTGCATCTGGGCCTTGGCGGCACCCAGAGGAAAGGCGCTCAGGTCTTCGGGGGTGGCCTCGGGTTCAAACGACGCAGGCGCGTCTGCGACCCGCGCGCCGGGGGCAAAGGCATCGTTCCAGCTGTTCTGCTGCGCAGCAGAAGGGTGGTTCGCCCGGTAACTGTAATCGCCTTGCAGGGCGGGACGGGCCTGGTTCGGATCGGTGCCGGGCGCAGCAAACGGCTCCACACCCGCTGCCATGCGGTCGAGAGCCCCGCCGGTCAGGTGGGTGGAGGCGCTGAAGCCGGCCTCGACAATACCCCGGCGCAGACCGTCAATCAGCAGGGCGCGAACCTCGGCCGCGTGGCGGAAGCGAACCTCGGACTTGGCCGGGTGAACGTTCACGTCCACCGCTTCGGGTGGCACGTCCAGCCACAGGACCACCACCGGATGCCGGTCAGGCGCGAGCACGGGGCGATAGGCCGCGCGGATGACGCCGGTCAGTTGCTTGTCGCGCACCGGGCGGCCGTTGACGAACAGATACTGTTGCAGGCTGTTGGCGCGGTTATAGGTCGGCAAGCCCGCCCAGCCGCGCAGGATCATGCCATCGCGGTGGCTTTGGATCTCGCGGCTGTTGGCTGCAAATTCGAGCCCCAAGACGTCGCGCACCCGGTCGGCTGCGTCGGGGCAGGCTGGCAGGGCGAGGGCCCGGCGCGTGTTGTGCTGGACATCAAAGCTGATCGCCGGATGCGCCAGCGCCAGCCGCCGGATGACATCCAAGCACGCGCCGGCCTCAGCCTGTTCGCCCTTCATGAACTTCAACCGGGCCGGCACGGCGTAGAACAGATCGGTGACGTCAATGGTCGTGCCGGTGTTGCCCGCTGCTGGTCCGTCAAACACAGCTTCGCCGCCTTCCACGGCGATCCGCCAGCCGTCGGAAGCGCCCGCAGCGCGCGAAGTCAGGCTCAGGCGGGCGACGGAGGCAATTGACGGCAGAGCCTCACCGCGAAACCCCAGCTTTTCGATACGCACCAGATCGCTTTCGGGCAGCTTGGAGGTTGCATGCCGTTCCAGCGCCAGCCGCATGCCTTCGGCCGCCATGCCGTGGCCGTCGTCCTCGACCCGGATCAGTGCTTTCCCGCCCTCGCGCAGAGTGACAGAAATCCGCTGTGCGCCGGCGTCAATGGCGTTCTCCACCAGCTCCTTCACCACGCTGGCCGGCCGATCCACAACCTCACCCGCCGCGATCTGGTTGACCAGCGTGTCGGGCAAGCGTCGGATCGATGGCAAATCGGTTTGCGGATTGGTTTCGGATGCAGCATTCATGGGGTCATTATAGCATTATGCGATGGAAAACGGGTAGGGCTTATTCCAGCGTCAGCAAAGTCGCAGGATGCATTTCCGCTTGCGCGCGCAAGATGCGGCGGGGCCAGGGGAGGGCGGCGGCGAGGGTTGCGGCTCGGTCCACGTGGGCTGGTGAGGTCTCCAGCGCGATGAAACCCATTTGCGTCGCTGCCGATTGCAGGCGTCCGCGCAGCGTCGGAAACTCGGCACG
Organism: Geminicoccus sp.; assembly: GCA_002705565.1. Taxonomy (GTDB): domain Bacteria; phylum Pseudomonadota; class Alphaproteobacteria; order UBA7985; family UBA7985; genus UBA7985. The sequence continues at coordinate 4,548 of PAHJ01000147.1, forward strand.
CGCGTCCTGCTCAAGCTCGTAGGCATCGAGAAAGGTCGCAGCGGATACATAGATGGTATTGGCTCGCTCCGTCAGGATCGCATGCGCCTCAGCACGCAGCCGAAACGGCGCACCCAGTGCGGCCAGCAGGGTGGCGCCGTCGAGCAGAAAGTCGCTCACGACAGCTTCACCGACGCCCGGAACAGCCCCAGTGGACGCGGCGCGGTACGGTCCGCAGGCAGGGGCACGAGCTGCACCATCGCCTGCCCGCGCTTGCCGATCAGCACGGGTTTTCCGGTCGCGGAAACCTGGTCCACCAGCTTGGAAAAATGGGTTTTTGCGTCGTGCAGATTGATAACGTCGCTCATGGTCGCTCTACTTAGTCCGAAAAGTGGACCAAGTATGCTCCAGCCTCGCTTGCGAGACAAGCCCCGCTCAGTTAAACCCACGTTCCTAAACCACCGACGACAGATGGATGAGGACATCATGGCCTCTGTTAACCAAGAACTGGCCGCCCGCTACGCGTCTGCGCTGTTTGACCTCGCAGATGAAAACAAGGCGCTCGACCAGGTATCTACCGACCTCGCGACCATTCGAGGTCTGTTCGACGAGAGCCCTGAACTGGGTCAACTCGCGCGCAGCCCGCTGGTCAAAGCCGACGACCGTGCCCGTGCCTTTGGTGCGGTGATGGAAAAGGCTGGCGTTTCCGCGCTGGTTTCAAACTTCTCGCAAGTTGTGGCCAAAAACGGCCGCCTGTTTGCGCTGCCCCAAATCATCAAGGCTTTTAACGATGAGCTTTCCCGCCGCCGCGGTGAGATTGTCGCTGAAGTCCGCGTTGCCGCTCCGCTTTCCGCAGAGCAGGAAGCCCGGCTTCTGAAAACCCTTCAGGCCAAGCACGGCAAGGGCGTTCGCCTGGACGTGCAGATCGACGGTTCGATCATTGGCGGCATGACCATCCGCGTGGGTTCTGTCCAAATCGACAGCTCGCTCGCGACCAAACTGAACAAGCTGTCCCTGGCGCTGAAATCCGGCGTTACGGGCGCGGCTGCTTAACATCACCCTTCACCCCGTGTTGGGGTGATGGCTTAACCCAAAGGAAGAATGATGGATATTCGTGCTTCTGAAATCTCTGCGATCCTCAAGGATCAGATCGCAAACTTCGGCGCTGAGGCCGATGTGGCAGAGGTTGGTCAGGTTCTGTCCGTATCGGACGGCGTGGCGCGCATCTACGGTCTCGACAACGTCCAGGCGGGCGAGATGGTCGAGTTCGCAAATGGTGTAAAGGGCATGGCCCTGAACCTGGAAATTGACAACGTTGGTGTGGTTATCTTCGGTGATGACCGCGGCATTAAAGAAGGCGACACGGTAAAGCGTACAGGCGCGATCGTGGAGGTTCCTTCCGGCCGTGGCATGCTGGGCCGCGTCGTTGACGGTCTTGGTAACCCGATCGATGGCAAGGGTCCGCTGACCGATGTCACGATGAACCGCGTTGAAGTCAAGGCGCCAGGGATCATTCCACGGAAGTCTGTTCACGAGCCCATGCAGACCGGCATCAAGGCGATTGACGCTCTGATCCCGGTTGGTCGTGGTCAGCGCGAGCTGATCATTGGTGACCGTCAGACCGGCAAAACCGCTGTGGCGATTGACACCATCCTGAACCAGAAGTCCGTGAACGAATCCACAGACGAGAGCAAGAAGCTCTACTGTGTATACGTTGCTGTCGGTCAGAAGCGTTCCACCGTGGCGCAGATCGTAAAGACGCTCGAAGAATACGGCGCCATGGAATACTCCATCGTCGTAGCTGCAACCGCGTCCGACCCGGCGCCGCTGCAGTTCCTCGCGCCTTACACCGGCGCTGCCATGGGCGAGTACTTCCGCGACAACAGCATGCACTCGCTGATCGTTTATGATGATCTGTCCAAGCAAGCGGTTGCCTACCGTCAAATGTCCTTGCTGCTGCGCCGTCCTCCGGGCCGTGAAGCGTACCCGGGTGACGTCTTCTACCTGCACTCCCGTCTGCTGGAGCGCGCTTGTAAAATGTCTGATGCTGCGGGCGCAGGTTCCATGACCGCACTGCCGGTTGTTGAGACCCAGGCAAACGACGTATCGGCCTTTATTCCAACCAACGTGATTTCGATCACCGACGGTCAGATGTTCCTGGAAACCTCTCTGTTCTACCGCGGCATTCGTCCGGCGTTGAACGTGGGTATCTCGGTATCGCGTGTGGGCTCTGCTGCGCAGACCAAGGCGATGAAGAAGGTATCGGGCGGCATTAAGGGCGACTTGGCCCAGTACCGTGAAATGGAAGCCTTTGCCCAGTTCGCCTCCGATCTGGATGCATCGAGCCAGGCCCTGCTTGCACGCGGTCAGCGTCTGACCGAGCTGCTCAAGCAGGACCAGTACTCGCCACTCCGCATGGAGGAGCAGGTTGCTGTTCTTTACGCGGGTGTGAACGGTTACCTCGACGGTCTCAAGGTCTCTGACGTCCGGCGCTACGAAGCTGGCCTGCTCAGCGCGCTGAACGACAAGGGTTCCAGTATCCTGGACGCCATCGCTTCTTCGGAAAAGCTCGATAACGAAGCCGATCTGAAGTCCTTTATCGAAGACTTCTCGAAGTCCTTCGCTTAAGCCCATCAATCCATCGGGGGAGCCCTCTGCGGCTCCCCGATAAGAGAAGGATTAGAAAAGCATGGCGAGCCTAAAGGATCTGCGGGACCGCATCGGAAGCGTGAAGAACACGCGGAAGATTACGTCTGCCATGAAAATGGTGGCAGCGGCGAAGCTGCGTCGTGCGCAGGACCAGGCCGAAGCCTCACGCCCCTACGCTGAGCGTATGGAGCGGATGCTCAATGACCTGGCCGCTCGTTCTTCCTCGGACCTGCCCTTGATCGCAGGAACGGGTAAGACCGACACGCACATGATCATTCTCGGTACGGCGGATCGCGGTCTCTGTGGGGGTTTCAACACCAACTTGGTGAAAGAAACCCGCCGGATGACGGCCGAACTCCAAAGTGCCGGTAAGCAAGTGAAGATCTACTGTATCGGCAAGAAAGGCGCGCAGGCGCTGGGCCGTGAATTCGGTGATCTGATCGTCAAGCGGGTGGAAGACCTCGATAAGCCAGCGCTGTCTTACAGCAAAGCCGGCGCAATCGCGGACGATATCCTGGCGATGTTCGACGACGGCGCATTCGATGCCGCAACACTCATCTACGCTCGGTTCCAGTCTGCGATTTCGCAGGTTGTGACCCGGCAGCAGCTCATTCCCTTCGCCTTCGATGACGAAAATGGTGGGGCTGATGCCGACGAAGCTGATGACAGCGCGTACGACTTTGAGCCGTCGGAAGACGCCATACTGGCCGAACTGTTGCCCCGAAACGTGGGTGTGCAGGTGTTTAAGGCGCTGCTGGAAAACGCAGCCTCTGAGCAGGGTGCACGGATGACAGCGATGGACAACGCCACCCGTAACGCAGGCGAAATGATCGATAAACTGACGCTGCTCTACAACCGCTCGCGCCAGGCATCGATCACTAAAGAACTGATCGAAATCGTATCCGGCGCAGAAGCGCTGTAAGCAAGCAACCTTCCCCTCCGGCCTTGGCCGACAGGGATATGAGATAGGAAAGAAAAATGGCTGACAACAATGTAGGCCGCGTCTCGCAGGTACTGGGTGCCGTTGTAGACGTCCAATTTGATGGCGAACTTCCGTCGATCCTGAACGCGCTGTCTGCGACCTTCAATGGACAGGAGTTGGTTCTCGAAGTCGCACAGCATCTGGGTGAAAACACCGTGCGGTGTATCGCTATGGATACCACGGACGGTCTAACCCGCGGCCAGGAAGTGGCTGATTCCGGAGACGCGATTTCCGTTCCCGTGGGCAAGCAGACCCTGGGTCGTATCATGGACGTGATTGGTCGCCCGATCGATGAGCGGGGCGAGGTCAATGCCGCTGCCATGTGGCCGATCCACCGTGCTGCGCCCGAGTTCACTGAGCAGTCCACCGAGACTGAGGTTCTGGTTACCGGTATTAAGGTGATCGACCTGCTCGAGCCCTACGCAAAGGGCGGTAAGATTGGCCTGTTCGGCGGTGCCGGTGTGGGCAAGACGGTTCTGATCATGGAACTGATCAACAACATCGCAAAAGGCCACGGTGGTTACTCTGTGTTCGCGGGTGTTGGCGAGCGGACCCGTGAAGGTAATGACCTGTACCACGAGATGATCGAATCGGGCGTTATCGACCTTGAAGGCGATAACTCCAAAGTGGGGCTGGTCTACGGCCAGATGAACGAGCCTCCAGGTGCGCGTGCGCGTGTGGCTCTGACCGGCCTGACCCAGGCAGAGTACTTCCGTGATGAAGAAGGCCAGGACGTCCTGTTCTTCGTTGATAACATCTTCCGCTTTACCCAGGCGGGCGCAGAGGTGTCTGCACTTCTGGGCCGTATTCCTTCTGCCGTGGGTTACCAGCCAACATTGTCCACCGACATGGGCGCGATGCAGGAGCGGATTACGACCACCAACAAGGGTTCAATTACCTCGGTACAGGCCGTTTACGTGCCAGCCGATGACTTGACCGACCCGGCCCCAGCCACGACCTTTGCCCACCTTGACGCTACCACGGTACTGAACCGTTCGATCGCCGAGAAGGGCATTTACCCAGCGGTGGATCCTCTGGATTCCACGTCCCGTATTCTTGACCCACGCGTCATCGGCGAAGACCACTACGCGGTCGCCCGTGGCGTGCAGCAGACGCTGCAGGGCTACAAGAACCTGCAGGACATCATCGCCATTCTGGGTATGGATGAGCTGTCCGAAGAAGACAAAATGACGGTAGCCCGCGCACGTAAGCTCGAGCGCTTCCTCTCGCAGCCTTTCCACGTGGCTGAAGTCTTCACCGGCTCCCCGGGCGTGTTCGTTCCACTCGATGAGACGATCAAGGGCTTCAAGGGCATTCTGGACGGTGAGTACGACCACCTGCCAGAGGCTGCCTTCTACATGGTTGGCACCATGGATGAAGCCATCGCCAAGGCTGAAAAGATGGCTGCGGAAGCGGCCTAACGCGCAAAACGCGGGAGCGGTTGCTGGCGGGTCACAGGCCGCCAGAGGCGCTCCCGGTTTTTCGCATCACGCGGATTGGACCAAAGACCCATGACGATGCAGTTTGAACTGGTGACCCCAGAAGCCTCCGAAGCGCAGATTGAAGCAACCATGATCGTTGTTCCTGGCGCCGAAGGCGATATGGGTGTTCTCGAAGACCACGCACCGACCGTAACCAGCCTGCGCCCCGGCGTTGTGTCGGTTTCGGGCAGCGATGGCGACACCGGCTTTTTCGTGGCTGGCGGTTTTGCCGAGATCACCGCCGAACGGTGCGTGATCCTTGCTGAAAGCGCGACCCCGCTGAGCGATCTGACCGCTGAGGCGGCTCAGGCGGCAATGACTGAAGCCAAGGCAGCGCTGGAAACGGCAACCTCCGAAGGCGAAAAGAACGCCGCCGAGCGCAAGTTTGCCGTCGCAGACGCCATGGTAGACGCCACAGCCTAAACCCATCTCAGAGCGCCGCAGCCCAAACGGGCGCGGCGCCGATGACTCCAATAAAACGGCCCCCGCGTCCGAGAACATTCTCCAGGCGCGCGGGCCGTTTTGTCTTGGTAAAACAAGCTGAGCAAAGGCTTTCGGCAATCCGTTTGGAAAAATGGGGTTGAGACCTACTTCCCCCATATACCCCTTGGGTCCAACAGCGAGGTGTTGCGGAAGGAGGTCGAATTGGTGCTGAGGTTGCGAAACTGGATTGCACACCATGACCTAATTTTTCAGCGAGATCTGGTGACGGATTTGCGAAGCATAAGACGGGTCGTCGGATATCGATGTTCGGCAACCTTGAACGGGCTCGACCATGAGGAGCGTCTGACACACGCTTTGGACCGAAAACCCATCTTTGGGATGGGAGACTTTGTGATGAACTCAGAGACGGAAGAACAAAAGCCATGATCACCATCATTATCCTCGCTACGTTGATGACCCTCGCCATGAGTTTGGTGGCCGGGGCTTATAAGTTGTTCAATTCCGGGTTGGGAGAGAAGCTGAAGACCGAGGCCAACCTGCAGGAGCTGCAGGGCTGGGGGCGGTTTGGGCAGCGGGGGTTTGAGAACCATTTGGAAACCTACGTCAGCTTTATGGGGCTGGCGGTGCTGGCGGTTTTTCTGGGCGATCGGGTCGGCGTGAACGACCTCATGCGGTTGGCCGTGCTGGGCGGATGGATTTATCTGATTTTCCGGGTTGCACATTTCGTTTGTTTTACGCTTTCTGTGCCATACTTGCGCACCGCGAGCTGGTTTATTTCCACCTTTGGCATTGCGTTGATCGGCTGGGCGGTGATTCAACTCGCGGCCGTTTGATCAATCGCGCGGCTTACAGGGTCAGGACAGAGTAAAGGACCGCTATTTCATGCCAACGCTGCTCGGTTTTGGCGCCATTCTATTGTGGTCGGCGCTGGCGCTGCTGACCTCGCTGACAACCCGCCTGCCGCTGTTTGAGTGGTTGGCTCTGACCTTTGGCCTTGCGACGTTGTTCAGCCTGCCGATGCTGCTACGGCACGGAGCGCTGGCGTCGCTTCGGGCGGTGCCCACGGCTGGATGGGCGCTGGGGATTGTCGGGTTGTTTGGTTATCACGCCCTCTACATGCTCGCCCTCAAGAACGCGCCAACCGCGCAGGCGGGGCTGATCGCCTACCTCTGGCCGCTGTTGATCGTGCTATTTTCGATGGTTGGTCAGCCGGCCGGGCGATGGCTTCTGCCTTTGGCTGGCGGTGCGCTGGGGCTGATCGGAGCGGGGCTGCTGGTGATGGACCCGCGCGAAGGCGGGTTTCGGTGGGAATACGCTCTGGGTTACGGCTTCGCCCTCGCCTGTGCGCTGACATGGTCGAGCTATTCAGTCCTGAACCGCCGGTTTAGTCAGGTTCCGACGGTGGCCGTCGTGGTGTACTGCGCCGTTGCCGCCCTAGGCGCGCTCGCGCTGTCGCTGCTATTCGAGCCGTGGGTGACGCCAACGTCACTGGAATGGCTGGGGTTGGTCGGGTTGGCACTCGGGCCGATGGGGCTGGCGTTCTTTGTCTGGGACTTCGGGACCAAGCACGGCAATGTCACGCTGCTGGGCGCGCTGAGCTACTTTGCGCCGCTGCTTTCCACAGTGTTGCTGGTGTTAACAGGCCGCGCTACGCCCTCATGGGCGTTGTTGGCCGCGACGGTGCTGATCGTCGGCGGGGCAGGCTTGGCAGCGCTGGGTTTGCGGGGCCGCGGAAAAAGCGCCGCTTAGGGCGCCGAATCGGTTGGTGTCGCGCTGGTAGCCTGTTTCAGTTCTGCCAGTTCCGAACGGATGGCGTGCAGCTCCTCCAAGATCGCCAGTTGGGCGGGGTCGGCGACCTCTTCGGCCGACATCTGGCTTTCTTGCTCATCCTTGGCTGAGTCCATGGCATTGACCAGAATGCCGATGAACAGGTTGAGCGCGGCAAAGGCTGAAATCACGACAAACAGGGTGAAGTAGACCCATGAGCTGGGGTGCACTTCCATGATCGGTCGAACGATCCCGTGCGACCAGCTTTCCAGCGTCATAATCTGGAAAAGCGTGTAAAACGCCCGTCCCAGGTCACCGAAATAATCGTAGCCGTCAGTCCCATAACCGCCGTATTGCGTACCGCTGTAGAGTTGCACCCCGATCACGGCGAATACGTAGTGGATGAGCAGCAGCAGCAGCGCCGCTGAACCCATGCCAGGCAGAGCGCGGAACAGGCCGGAGACCACCAGCCGCATCGCTGGAATCGCCGCCACCAGCCGCAAGACCCGCAACACCCGTAGCGCACGCAGCACTTTGAGCGAGTCCGTTGCAGGGACAAAAGCAACCGCAACCACGGCCAGATCGAACCAGTTCCACGGATCACGGAAAAACCGCAGGCGATAGGCCGCTGCCTTGAGCGTGATTTCGCCAACGAAAAATGCCAGCGCGATGGTGTCGAGGATCAGCAGCACCTGTCCCACCATGCCGTCACCGGCGGCGCGGATGTTCTTGCTGGTCAGCAGGCCCAAAATGATCGCGTTTGCGATGATCATCGCGATCACCAGCCCCCGGAACCAGCGCGCCTCGACCAAGCGGGTCAGACGGGTTTCGGGCATGGCAGGACGCGGCGTGCGCGCCGGGCCGCGCTTGGCGGTAGAAACGTGAGGGGAATTGTTAGCCCGCGCTGCGGCGTGGGCACCGGTTACCGGAGATTTCATCAGAGCATCAAAACCAAGAGTTCGTCAGGAAGGTCCAAATACGACTTCGTGCATAACCCGTCCGGGCAGAAGCGTGAACCCAATGTTGAGCCCCAGCGCGCCAAACCACAGGATTATCATCGTGAGGCGGTGGGATTTGACCTGGTGCGTGCGCGCCGCGCGCCAGCCGACGAACAGCGCACAAGCCGTAATGACCGTCAGCAGATGGATCGGGCTAAAGGGCCCCCAGGTGCGGATCTCGTTAATGAACAGCAACGAGATGACAACCATGGCCATCGCGGCGATCCATGTATAACCCAGCGCGCGATGAATCAGCGTGCCCTTGGGCCGCGCGAAAATCAGCACACCCATCACGAGCGACAGCAGCGCCGTGCTGGCGTGAAGGGTAATCAGCCAGCCGGATCCGGCCAGGGGGTCAAGGCTCATGTTTAGGCGACGGCATAACGGGCGCGTGCGCCCCGCTCGATGCCAGCCGCGATCAGGCGGTCGATGTTCAGGCGGTGGCGTACCAGTTCCAGCACCTGCATTTCTTCATCGGTCAGAACCCCATCCGCAGCGGCCATTTCACAGGCCAGCGCGTAGCCGGTTTCGCACAGCTGGGACGAGAGCGCGCTCTGCATATCGCCGAACAGCACTTCTAGACCGTCCTCACCCTCCAGCGCTGTGGCAATGCGGCGGGCGGTTTCTGGCAGAGTTTCGATGTCGAAGGTGTTGAACACCGGCCAGCTTCGCACGACGTCTGCCATCTTTTTCAGCTCCTGATCCGCGATGTCGTTATCGGCGGCGGAGACCAGAACCATAATGGCGATGAGTGAGTCGTGGTGCGTGGCCATCGTGGCTTCCCCTGCGTTACAAAATACGGTTGCTTTTTAGCTCTAAGTCTACACATGGCGACGCTTGGAGAAGGGTCAACAGCCGCCGCGTTAAAAACCCCGCCTCAATCCAGAAAGTCTCGGATGCGCTGACAGGCCTCGTCCAGGCCAACACGGTGGATGGGGACACCAGTGGGAAAGGCGCTTTCCAGGCGGCTGGGCATCATCGGGTCAAGCAGGACAAACACGCCCTTGTCGGTCTGGCGCCGGATCAGGCGCCCGAAGGCCTGCCGCAGCTTGGCACGGGCAAGCATATCGTCCAGCCCGCGCCCGCCAAAGGCATCCCGGCGCGCGCGGTGCAGGATGTCCGGACGCGGCCATGGCACGCGTTCGAAGGCCAGCAGGCGCAGACTCTCCCCGGGTACATCCACGCCGTCGCGCACCGCGTCGGTGCCCAGCAGGCAGGCATTTGTATCGTCGCGGAAAATATCAACCAGCGTGCCGGTATCCATGGCATCGACGTGCTGCGCAAACAGCGGCATCCCTTGTTGCTCCAAGGGTGTTCGGATGCGCTCATAGACGGCCCGTAGGCGGCGGATGGCGGTAAACAGCCCGATTCCACCACCGTTGGACGCCAGGAACAGACTCTCGAAAGCCGCCGCCAGCGCGCCAGGCTGGTTTTTGGGGACGTCCCCGACGATCAGCACTTCGGCCTGACTGGCGTAGTCATAGGGACTTTCGACCCGCGCGCGGAACGCACCGCTTTTCAGGTGGTGCGCGCCGGTGCGCTCTTCGGCGACTTTCCAAGCGGTTTCGGCATCGGCAACTGGATCGGTCAGGGTGGCTGAGGTCACGACAAAGCCCTGAACCTGGGCTGCCATAACCTGGCTGAAGGGTTTCATCGGGTCGATGAAGTGACGGTAATAGCCCAGATCCCGATCCCGGCCATCGACGCGCTCGACTGAGAACCAATCGACGAAGTCCGCCGGTGGGTCGCTTTCCAGATCACGCAGCATGGCGGACCAGGCGGTCAGCGGGTCAATGGCGCGGCGTTCCAGCGAACGAACCATGGCCTCAGCCCGGCGTCGGGCGTCGGCTTGTGACTTCCACTTGACCGGCGCGTTGTCTTCGGTTGCGTCTGTGTCGCTGTCTTCCTGGTCGTCATCGTCCCTGCCGGTGGGCTGTTCCAGCACGTCGATCAAGCAGGCGCGGAGGTCCTGCACTGGCTTGAGCAAGCGGCCCAGTGCGTCCTGAAACTCGCGACTGGCCGCCAGCAGGCCAGCGATGGGTGGGCGTGGAGTGCATTCGATGGAAAAGGGGTCGCCCGGCTTGTCCGCGCGGGCGTAAACCTGCTCCCCCACAAAGCTTAGAAAATACTCGCCCGCACCGTCTGGCGTGCCATCGCGCAGGCGCTGATACCAGCCTGGACCGGGCAGGGTGTAGGCCCCCTGTTCAACCTCTTTGAGTAAATCTGGCAGGCGTGGGTCGAGGGTCACGACCTCTTCCATCCGCACCCGCAAGCCCCGGCCCCGCCCGCGGCGGTCACTTTCCGGCCCCAGTAGCCAGCGGCGCAACTCAGCGGTTTCCATGCCCGACAGCGAGGCGCTGAAGAAGGAATCCGAGGCGTCGAACAGGTGGTGGCCTTCGTCGAAAACCACGTGCTCCGACAAGTCGCTTTCCGGCCCCTGACCAGCCTGATTGAGTACCAGAGCATGGTTGGCGATTACCAGCCGGGCGTTGCGCGCGTTGCGGATGTTTTTCTCGATCCCACACTTGCCGTAGTGCGGGCAGCCGGAATACAGGCATTCGCCGCGCTGGTCGGTCAGGTCGGTGGTGACTTTGGTGCTGAACAGGTCGATTAGCCACGCTGGGAAGTCGCCCCCCACCATGTCCCCGCTGCGGCTGCGCTCGGCCCAGCGCGCCGTGATCACCAGCCCGATCCGATCCCGGTCAGACAACCCGCCTGCTTGTCCGGCTTCTTGCAGATTGAGCAGGCAGAGGTAGTTCTCCCGCCCTTTGCGCACCACAACGGAGCGGTTCTTGGAGCCGGGTTCTTCGAACAGGCGGTCCATCTCCTGATCAATCTGACGCTGCAACGCGCGGGTGTAGGTGGAGACCCAGACCGAGCCCTTGTTCTTGCCAGCCCATACAGTTGCGGGTGCCAGATAGCCCAGTGTCTTACCGACCCCGGTTCCCGCTTCGGCAAGGACCATGTGCGGGGAGGAGCGTTCCTCGCGCGGATGGAAGGCCTGGCTGACGGCTGAGGCGTAGTCGGACTGCGAGGGGCGTTCTTCGACATCGCCACGACCCAGGCCCAGCAGAGTGGAAAGCTGCTTGCGCGCTTCGGCTTCGGTAACGGGATCGGTGCCCGGTCTTCCCTGCGCTGCTTCATCCTCCCAGGTATCCATCCGCTCCCACACCCGCAGGGCGCGGGATTGGTCCGCGCCGGGATCGAGCGCGGCGTCGCCTGCGGTGGCCGCGAGGCTGCGGACGATAGGCTGCGCCCAGGGCCAGTGCGCACGAGCGGCGATCCAAACGCCGGAGAGCATCACCCGGTCAGTCGCGCCAAAGCCGCCCAGCTCGGCCAGCAGCGTTCGTGCCAGCGCGCGCAGGGCGGCGGCGAGGTCGGCGGGACTGGCGCTGTCGTCGGGTTCTTCGAGACCTGCGGCGCAGGACAGGGATTTGATTGTGGGAGTGACGGTGCGTGAGGGCCGGACAAAGGCGAACAGCTCTAGAACGTCCAACGCCCGAAACCGCGCCATACCCCCACGTCGCGCCAGCGCTGGCATGTGACAAACCAGCGGTGCGTCCTTCGTCAAGGCAGCACTCAGGGCCTGCGAGGACAGCTGCTTGGGCGCTTGCCCCGCGCTGCACCACCACAGCCCGCCACCGTGCCACACCAGCACGGGCGCTGTATCAACAGACAGGCCTTCTGAACGATCGAACAAATCAAGCATAAAGTTCGTTTTATGCGCAGATTTCCTGTTTGGACAGTCGTAGTTTAAGCCGCCATGCGAGTTTGAGGCGTTTTGTCCACGTCGCAAACAGCTTAAGGTGCCGACGACCATGAAATCGATCGGAAATGAGATCCTATGACCGAGTTATCTGCTCTTGCTGACGCCGCCCGTGCTTGGCCGTTTGAAGAAGCGAAGAAACTCAAAAAACGCTTGGGCGGCAAAGTGCCGGCGAAGGGCTATGTGCTGTTTGAAACCGGCTATGGACCCTCCGGACTGCCGCACTTGGGCACCTTTGGTGAGGTTGCCCGGACGACCATGGTCAAGCGCGCATTCGAGGCCCTGTGTCCAGATATTCCGACCAAGCTGGTCGCCTTCTCTGACGATTTAGACGGCTTCCGCAAAGTGCCCACGAACGTGCCCAATCAAGACCTATTGGCGAGCGCGCTGCACCGGCCGCTGACGCAGGTGCCCGATCCGTTTGGGGAAGAAAGCTCCTTTGCCGCGCAGAACAACCGTCGCTTGCGGACCTTTCTCGATGGCTTTGGCTTTGAATACGAGTTCAAGTCTTCGACCGAGACCTACCAGTCGGGTGAATTTGATGAAGCGCTGATCCGGATGGCGGAGGTCTATGAAGACGTCATGGGGATCATGCTGCCGACGCTGGGGGCCGAACGCCGCGCCACCTATTCGCCATTTCTGCCGATCTCCCCGGTCAGCGGTAAGGTGCTGCAGGTGCCGATGGTCCATGTCGATGCCAAGGCCGGGACCGTCACCTATATCGAGCCTGATACGGGCGAGGAAATCACCCAGCCGGTCACCGGCGGTTCCTGCAAGGTCCAATGGAAGCCTGATTGGGCACTGCGCTGGTACGCGCTCCAGGTCGATTATGAGATGTACGGCAAGGACCTGATCGACAGCGCCAAGATCGCCGCGCGTCTGACCAAGGCGCTGGGTGGTCCCGCGCCTGAGGGCTTTTCTTACGAGCTGTTTTTGGACGAGCAGGGACAGAAGATATCCAAGTCCAAGGGCAACGGTCTTTCTATCGAAGAATGGCTTGAATACGGTCCGGCCGAATCGCTTTCGCTGTACATGTTCCAGCGGCCGCGCGCGGCGAAAAAGTTGCATTTTGACGTCATTCCAAAGGCGGTCGATGACTACGTGACCTTCGTAGAGAAGTACCCCAACGAGGCTGGTGAAAAGCAGCTTGAGAACCCCGCTTGGCACATCCATGGTACCGATCGCGTTCCGGCGGGCGAAGATGGCGTATCCTTTGGTATGCTGCTCAATCTTGCCTCTGTGGTGAATGCGTCGGAGCCAAGCGTGCTCTGGGCCTTTATCCAGCGCTACCGCCCTGCGGCCAGCCCGGAAACCACCCCGTTTCTGGCTAAGCTGGTCGATCATGCTGTGCGCTACTACCGCGACCGGGTTGCGCCGACTAAGTCTTATCGCGCACCGACCGAGGCTGAAGTCGCCGCCTTCACCGCCTTGCACGAAGCCTTGGCGGCTTTTGACGGGCAGGACGATGTTGCAGCAGAAGACCTACAGACGGCGGTCTTTACCGTGGGCAAGGGTGCGAACTATGAGAACTTGCGCGAATGGTTCCAGGCGCTTTATCAGGTGCTATTGGGACAGGATCAGGGGCCGCGCTTTGGCTCCTTCATCGCGCTCTACGGTGTTGCGGAAACGCGGGCTTTGCTGATGCAGGGCATTACCGGTGAACTGGCGTCGTCGTGAGCGGTCTGATTTACCATATGGCGCACCAGGCCGACTGGGACGCGGCGCACGCCTCTGGCGAATACCGCGGCTCAGCGGACGATTTGCGCGATGGCTTTATCCATTTCTCTAGTGGCGCGCTGATCGCTGAATCGGCGACCAAGCACCGCGCCGGGCAGGCTGACTTGCGGCTGATCTGCTGTCGTGCAGATGCGCTGGGCGATGCGCTCAAGTGGGAGCGGTCCCGTAACGGGATCGACTTCCCGCATCTGTACCGTCCCCTCGATCCGGCGGAAGCGCTGTGGTCGGTTCCGCTGCCTCTGGATGACCGGGGCGTTCACGTCTTTCCAGAGGATTTATCCTGATCCATGTGGTCCCTTTCCCCCGCATTGCTGCGCGCCCTTGACCCTGAAACCGCGCATCGATTGACCCTTCGCGGGCTCTCGCTGGGCCTGCATCCGCGCTTTCGCCAGCGCCGCGCAGAGCCTGTCGCGCGGTTGTTTGGCAAGGATATTCCCAACCGACTGGGGCTCGCCGCTGGGTTTGACAAGGATGCCGAAGCGGTCGCTGCGCTGGCGGCGCTGGGTTTTGGTGCGGTCGAAATTGGCTCGGTCACACCCAAGCCTCAGCCGGGCAACCCGCGCCCCCGCGTATTCCGCCTGCCTGCTGACGGGGCCGTGATCAACCGATATGGCTTCAACTCCGGCGGCCATGATCTGGCCCGCCGTAACCTCGATCGCCTGCGACCCAACCAGCGTCCGCCGCTGCTGGGTGTCAACTTGGGGGCGAACAAGACTTCGGAAAACGTGCCTGCGGACTTTGCGTTGGGGGTGCAGCAGTTTGCTGACATTGCCGACTATCTGGTGATCAACGTCTCCAGCCCCAACACGCCGGGTCTGCGGGATCACCAAACCATCGACGCGCTGGGCCGGATCCTGGACCTGGCACTCGACGCCCGCGCACAGACCATGGCAACGCCCCTTCTGCTGAAAATCGCACCCGATCTCGCGGACGGCGATGTCGCGGAGATTGTCGATCTGGCCTTGGATCGTGGGATTGAAGGACTGATCGCGACCAACACGACCATTGGCCGCCCAGCTGATTTGCGCAGCACGGGTCCAGCGTTGGAGGAAAGCGGCGGCTTGTCTGGCCAACCCCTGTTCGAACGCGCAACGGATGTTCTGACCGCGATCCGGGAGCAGGCTGACGACCGGCTGGTCGTGTTTGGCACGGGAGGGGTCTCATCCCCGGCGCAGGCGCAGGAAAAGGTGCGGCGCGGGGCGGATCTGGTGCAGCTCTATACCGGGCTGATCTACGGCGGTCCGGCACTGGTCAAACCGCTGATTCACGCGGTTTCAAAGCCCGCGCGCACTGAAGCAGTGACGGGCCTCAACCACCTGATCGATCACCATGGCTATCGCGGCCTGATCGTCGATTTGTGGGGCGTGATGCACAACGGCAAGGCGCTCTTCCCTGACGCTGTCGAGGCGCTGCGTCGGGCGCGGCAACGGGGTTTGCAGGTGCAGTTCCTCTCCAACGCGCCGCGCCGGTCCGCGTCGGTGGCAACCTTGCTCGATGCCATGGGTCTGCAGGCGGAGGCCTATGATGGCATTGTTTCCAGCGGTGAAGAGAGCTGGCAGGCCCTGAACGATCGCAGCGAGCCATTCTTTGCGGCGCTGGGACCACGCTGCTTTCACCTGGGCGCAGGCGCGAAGGACGCGAACATGCGTGAGGGGCTGGATTTTGCCTTTCAGGACGAGATCGACGGTGCGGACTGGATCCTGAACACGGGCCCTGCGAGCAGCACGGACCTGGGCGAATGGCTGCCGCTGTTGAAAACCGGGCTGAGCGCAGGCCTGCCCATGGTCTGTGCCAACCCTGACCGCGTGGTCATGCGCGGCACGGCCAAGGAATTGTGCGCCGGGGCATTGGCTGAGTGGTACGAGGACCAGGGCGGCACGGTCCGCTGGCACGGCAAGCCCCATGCCTCCGTCTACCGCACCGCCCGTGCGTCCATGGGCCTGTGCCGTCACGAGGTGCTGGCCATCGGTGACAGCTTCACCACCGATGTTGCTGGCGCGCTTGGCGCGGGGATCGACGTGCTGCTGGTCAACACGGGTATTCATCAGAGCGATCTGGACGGTGATTTGATGGCTGGCGTGGACCGGCTGTCGGCTGAAAAGGGCGTGCGTCCGACTTTTGCGGCGGATTGCCTGCGGTCCTGAATGGCTCAACGGTCAGCGTGACAGAAGTCTCTCGATTCCACATTACGCGAAAAAAGTCATTGAACCCGTTGTAAAAAAGATATATTTCTACATACATTATGCGGTCTCGCCGATTTATTTTCAGGGCGTGACCATCGATTTTCAGCCCCGCCTTTGTTCCAGGGGCGCGCATTTGATGTTCAGGAGCAGTGCCCATGACGGCGCAGTTTACGGCCAAGCCACGCCTTCCTTCAGGCCTCAATTCACGGTTTGAATCCTATACCCCGACCTTTGTGTTCGCGCTGATCATGACCGGTGCCTGGCTGGTCGCGGGTTGGTCGCTGTTTGGGTACTATGGCGGCCCGACGGCCTTTGCCAGTCTCAGCCCGGCGGAAGTGGGTTTGGTGATCTGTGGCGGGCTGTTACCGTTGATGACCATATGGATCCTGTGCGGCATGTTGATCGTTGGCACCCGCATGCGCAATGCGATGATGGCCGAGCTCGGCACGCTGCGGACCGTCAACATCATGCCCGAAGAAACCCAGGCCCACATCAAGTCGATCACGCGTGCTTTTGAGGATCGCGTTGGCCATCTGCAAGGCGTGACCAGCGGCATCCTGACGTCGCTGGAAACTGCGACACATCAATTTGAGTACCAGACCGATATGCTGGACGCCCTATCGCTGCGGGTGGATGAGCAGGCGACGACCATCTCCACCGCGCTGAGCATTCAGGGCAATCAGCTGACCGGCGCCGAAGGCCGCATTGACCGCATGGTCAACCGCATGAAGCACACCATGGAAGATGTCCGCGAAGCCGGAGAGGGCTTCCGCGATAACCTAACCAAGCCGATTGTTGAAGTGAAAGACACGCTTGCCGAAGCGGCCCAGTCGCTACACGGGCAAATTGATGAAATCTGGTCCAGGCTGGAGTTGCTGGACGCGGCCCAGGCCGAGACCGAAGACGCCACCGCGCGCACCCGGGACGCGTTGGAAGCCGAGTCTGAGAACCTTCGCCTGACCGCTGATGCTGCGCTGAACAGCGTCGAGGCTATGTCCACCAAGCTGACCGGGCAAATCGATATGCTCAAAACGGTTTCCACCGACGCCAATGACGTCGGCGAACAGATGCAAGTCCGGCTGGATGAACAATCTAAAGCGCTCCGGCAAGCAGGGCATGATCTGTCCGCCCATGCGGGGGAGCTGCAGCAGGCCATTCAGGACCAGGCCAGCCATCTGTCCACGCTGCAAACCTCTGTTGACGGCTACGGCAGCGCGATCTCTGAGGAATTCGAGAAGAAAATCGAGAAGCTCATGACCTCCGCCAAGGACGCCGCCGACATGGTGGGCGATCACACGGCGCAGGCCACGCGAAAAGTGATCGAGGAGCTTTCCGACAATGGCGACAAGCTCACTGGCAACATCAGTTTTGTCTCCGAACGCGTTGAAGAGTTGACCGAGGCGCTGACCTCGGGCGCGTCAGTGATCAAGGAAACCACGCAGTCCGCACGAGAGTCGCTGCAGGACAGCGCCAAGGACGTGGTCACCATCATGGATGGTTCGACCAAGGGTGCGGAGGCTCGCTTTGTCGAGTTGAGTGAATCCTGGTCGGACACACTGGAGGAGCAGGCCGGTCGGGTGGAGAGTCTGCAAGAAATGGCAACAGCAGCCGAAGACAGCTCCTTTGCCCGCGCAGAAAACTCCGTCATTCACCTTGCCGAGCGGCTCGACCATGCCTTGCAGGAGCGCTTCGAGGACGAAAACGGTGCCTTCAACACGGCACAGCGCCAGATTGACTCTGCCGCACAGCGGACCGTGAACAACTACCATCGACTGGTGGGCAGCTTCGTGGATGACCTGACCAAAAAGGCTGGGGCGGAGATGGAATGCCTGATGACCTGGGGTCAGGAAATCCCGCGTGCTGCTGAGCATCTGCGTGAAACCGCCGCTGAGGTGGTGCATCTGATGGACGAAAAGACCAAGGCACTGCTGGCACGCACGGACGAGGTGCGCCACGCAACCACCGATGCACTGGCCAGCACGCAAAGCCTATTCGACGGCATTTCGGAAAGCCCTGAACGACTCAACAGGTCGGTGACGGCGCTCAAGGAGGCTTCGACCGTCGCAGTCGATGACCTGCGACAGCAGACCGAATCGCTCAATCTCCTGTTGCTGGACAGTCGAAACCGCATGGTGCGCCTGACCGAGCAGTTCCATCGTGGCGTTAATGATGATCAGGTCGATGAGCGCCTGCTGCGTCTGGCTGAAGCCATCGAGCTGGGGCAGTTGGCGCTGCGGGACGCGGCTTCGGCCTTCGACGACACCACGCACCAGGCCGCTGAGTCCGCTCATACCGCAGCAGGGCGCTTGATGGACACCTCGCGGCTGGTGGGGGATCAGGTTGAGATGCTGCGCGACATGACCACCAATACCGAAAGCGCAAACAACCTGCGACGGGTCACCGACCAGGCTGAAGAGTTGCGCGAAATTCTGAACCAGATTGGGGTCGCGGCTGAGCACCATCAGCACAAGCTGGTCCGCGTGACCGAAGAGGCGCGGACGCAGTCTGAGCGGCTGTTGGACACGGTCAAGACTTCCGAGCGCGACGCCTTCCTCAACGAGGCTTCATCGATGGTCGAAGCCCTGCACCAGGCCGCNATCGACGTNGANACGATTTTGGACGGTAATCTGCCTTCGGAAGTGATCATGGCGATTGACGCCGGTGATCGCGGGGTNTCCGTTCGCCGGCTACTGAGTCGCTACACGCCAACCGGCGCTGCGGCCATGGCGGATCTCTACGCCCGGGACCGGGCCTTTACCGAGCGCGTTGATCGCTATCTGGAGACCTTCGACAGCTTGCTCTCGCAAGCCAACCGCGTGGACAAGTCCAAGCTGCTCCATACCACCTTCCTGACCGCCGACATTGGTAAGCTCTATGTCTTCCTTGCACGGTCCATCGGTGTCATGCAGGCGGCGGAGTAGGGCGCAGCTTCAGTTTGGCTGTTGGGGGCGGTCGTGGTCTATTCCGACAGCCCCTGACCCATCCCAGACGATGTGAACACTGGTGGGAAGTCCTCGGCGTTAAAGGGCTTGGCGCCCCCAACCTGCGGCTTGGGCGTAATCAAGCCGTAGCCCGGCAAGTTCGAAACATCCCGCACCACAATCACTCGGGGCTGACCCACGATATAGGGTGAGACAAAGCCGCTGGGCGCGATGAAAGTCGGCCCCGCTGTGCTCACGGTTTGAGGTGTCCATGCCGCGAAAGGGACCGCTTGTGGCAAGCCTGTCAGGTTGTTGAGATAGAAGCTCGAGTCACCGGCGAGCACACTGTAGCGCTGCCCATAGTTGGTGAAATGGACCGTGGTCCCCATCGGCATCGGCGCCCAGCCGGGCTTGGCGTAATACGTCGGCGCCGCCGCATAGGGCTGAGAATAGATGGTTTGAGCCTGGACGGACTGGACCGCAAAAATCCCGCTCACGGTCGCCGCTAGGATCATCAGAAATTTAGTGTGCTGCATGAGTTTCCGCTCTTCATTCTTACAACTGAAACGCTTCAGCAAAGGACGAGACCAGACACCGGTTCCATAACCCGGCTGCCTGACCCATTCCGACTGTGCAACGTCAGCTGGAGCAACTCAGGGGCCACAAGGCGGAAAAAATGAGGCGGGGCGCATAAGCAAGGGTTATTCCGACCCGACGAGCGAGCGAAAGGCAAAACGCGGAAATGTGCGTGCGTTTTGTTGGTCCTCTGATGAAATCTTCGATCGTCAGGGTCGGAATAAGACAGCGTCCGTCGCAACTTGCAGGCGGCAAGGACCCACGCGGGTCCCGACACCGGCTAGCGCGCGGGAAACTTCGGCTATTGAGCGTAGTAGCTGGCTGCGGACTGAGCGGTTTGCGCGTGCTGGCTCGGCTGCATCATTTGTTGCTGCGCCATGGTTTGCGATTGCGCGTAATACTGCTGCTGTGCGCCATCAACGTTCTTGACGACCGGCAGAACGGCAGCTTCGTAAACCACCGGCCGCTCTGTGGCGATGACCTGCTGTTGCTGGTACTGAACCGGAATCTGCGCAGGCGTGCGGACGACCTGTTGCGTGCGGTACTGGACCTGCGCGGGGGCTTGATAGCGGTGGTAAGTCACGGGGCCGGGGGCGTAGACAGGGTAGTGAGCTGCCTTGTTGTAAGAGCCCTGCGGCGTAGGTGCTGCGGCCCGCTGATAATAGGGCTGGCCGTTGACGGAGTAGGCGACAACGTTCGGGGCGGCGACTGGCGCGTAACCCGTTTTGCTGTAGACCAGCGGCGCTTGATATTGAGCGCTGGCGGTGGAGGCAAGCAACAGAGCGCTGAAGCCCACAAGCTTGAGAAGTCGAGACATCGGCTTTTCCTATGGCATGGATCAGTAACAGAATTCGTGTGATTCTGCGCCGCAAGCGCGATACCAAATTGCAATTCACTATATTTGCGCTAAATTCGCCCTAAATCACCTCACGGTGGTCCAACACACGCATAAAGAAAGTCACTCCCAACGTTATGCGCTTCTAAAGGCTCAGCCGACATCCTGCGCTTGGCGGCGCGCCAACAGGCGGGACATCAGGTCTTTGGGCGTTAGGTGACCGCTGACCAAATGGGCCACGGCATGACAAATTGGAAGGTCCAAGGCTTGGGTTCGAGGTCCGGAGAGCACGCCCTGCGCGGCCAGTGCGCCCTCCACGGTGATGCCTTGGGCGAGCAGGTCAGAGGCCTGGTGACCTTGCCCTAACTGGACGCCAAACCAGTGGTTCCGCGACTGCGCATCCTGGCAGGTCAGCGCCAGATCGCCAAATCCAGCCAGCCCCGTCGCGGTGCGCTGATCGCCGCCATAGGCCTCGATGACACGCTCGATTTCCCGCAGGCCCCGGGTCATTAAGGCTGACCGCGCGCTGGCGCCCAGGTCCATGCCGTCAGCACAGCCGCACGCGATAGCAATCACGTTTTTCAGCGCGCCACAGACTTGCGCACCCACGGGGTCAGCGCTTGGGTAGAGACGCAGCAATGGCGCACTCAAGGCTTCGGCCAGCTTTGAGGCGCTGCAGTGTGCCAATGTCAGCGCCGCTGGACGGTCGGCAAACAGGTCAGCGGCAAAGGATGGGCCGCTGAGCACGGCCAGACCGCTGGACGGCGTCACCGCTTCACTTAAAAGACGCCCCTGATCATCGGCAAAGCCCTTGGACACGGTCACGACAGTGCAGTCAGGGTGCAGGTGCGGACGCAGGGACGCAAACACCGCCGCCTGGGCCCGCGCTTTGACCGCGAGAACCACGATGGCGGCCGGATCGTTGGGGTCATTCGTGCCGGCAAAATCGTCCCAGTGGCCGGCTTCGATCCCTCGCAGCGGCGGGCATCCAGGAACCCTGATGTTGTCCCCTCGC
Organism: Geminicoccus sp.; assembly: GCA_002705565.1. Taxonomy (GTDB): domain Bacteria; phylum Pseudomonadota; class Alphaproteobacteria; order UBA7985; family UBA7985; genus UBA7985. Next base: position 25,881 of record PAHJ01000147.1, read on the forward strand.
GCCTGCAAAGCGGCCACCTGCGCTGCATCTCGGCACCACAGGCGCACGCGGTGACCCTCGCCGGCTGAGCTGCTGCACCAGACATGGGCCAGCGCCGAACCAAAGGCGCCTGCGCCCACAACATTTATAGTGGAGGCATTCATTCGGCTGGTGTCAAAAAAAGGGTCTGCATAGCCGGTCAACTCTTGTTCTTTGGGGTCATAGCTCGCACATCTGCAACATTCGTTTTTAGCTATGAGCACGCTCTGATGACAGACACAACCTCGACGCCGGGTCAAACGAACGCCTCGGCGTCCTCTGCCGTTCCAAAAAATAGCCAAACCGGCACGGCAAAGTCCGGACAGTCTGGAGGGTCGCCCGAAACACCCAAGGCCTCCTACGAGCGCGATGGCAATCAGCTCATCACGGCGCTGAAGCTGCTGCGCTATCTGTGGCCTGCGCAACGACCGCGTTTGCGTCTGCTGTTTGTCCTGACCGGTCTGGCGATCCTGATGGGCCAGCTCTTTCTCGCCGTGACGCCTCTGGTGTTTGCAACGGCGGTCGATTCTGTTGGCGGCGAAGGCTGGTTTCCCTCCGCCTCGATTGCTCTGATTATCGGCTTGGTCACAGCCTTTGGTCTGGCGCGTCTGCTATCGCAAGCCAGCCAGGAACTCAGCTCCGCGCTGTTCATTTTCGTCGGCCAGAACGGTATCCGTACTGTCGCGCTGGAGACCTTCCGCCACCTGCACCAACTCAGCCTCCGCTTCCATCTCGACCGGCAAACTGGCGGGCTGTCGCGGGCGATTGAGCGCGGCACCAAGGGCATCGAATTCGTGCTGCGGATGATGACCTTTAACCTCATCCCAACGACGTTCGCGATCTTCATTGTCAGCGCTATTCTGCTGCTCAACTTCGGCGCGATCTATGCCATCATCACCTTTGTAACCGTGGTGGGTTACATCATTTACACGATTGCTGTGACTGAGTGGCGGCTGAAGTACCGCCGGATGATGAACGAGACCGACTCCGAAGCCACGACCAAGGCCGTCGATTCCCTGCTCAACTACGAAACCGTCAAATACTTCTCAAACGAAGATCACGAAGCCGTCCGCTACGATGGTGCGCTCAAGGGATACGAGTCCGCAGCGGTGAACAGCCAGCTTTCGCTGTCCCTGCTTAACCTCGGCCAGGGCGTGATCATCGCGGGCGGTCTGGTCTTGTTGCTTGGTATGGCGGTGCCGCAAGTGGTCAGCGGGGAGATGACGGTTGGCGACTTTGTCGCGATTCAGGCCTATTTGATCCAGCTCTACCTGCCGCTCAACTTCCTCGGTTTCGCCTACCGCGAAATCAAGCAAGGGCTGGTGGACATGGAGTATATGTTCAACCTGCTAGAGGTCGAACGCGAAGTGCCAGACCGCGAAGGCGCGGTGCCGGTTATGGTTGATGGCGCGCAGCTGGCGTTCCGCACCGTTGATTTCGGCTACAACGACGACCGACAAATCCTCCACCAGCTCGATTTCACCGTCGAGCCGGGTAAAACACTGGCCATTGTCGGTCCCAGCGGTTCGGGCAAGTCCACCATCGGGCGTATGCTGTTCCGGTTCTACGATGTCTGGGCCGGCGGGATCGAAATCGACGGGCAGGACCTGCGCGACGTCACCCAGTCCTCCCTGCGCGGGGCCATTGGAATCGTGCCGCAGGATACCGTGCTGTTCAACGATACCATCGCCTACAACATCGCTTATGGTCGGCCCAATGCCAGCCAGGAAGAGGTTATTAAGGCAGCCGAGTTGGCGCAGATCCACCAGTTCATCATGGAGCTGCCCGAGGGCTATGACACCCGTGTGGGCGAGCGTGGACTAAAGTTGTCGGGTGGCGAGCGTCAGCGCGTGTCGATCGCGCGGACGATCCTCAAGGACCCGGCAATCCTGCTGTTCGATGAAGCGACCTCGGCCCTTGATACTGACACCGAGTCGGCGATTCAGGCGTCTTTGGCGGCTGTTTCGCGGGATCGAACCACGCTGGTCATTGCCCACCGTCTTTCCACGGTGGTCGATGCCGACGAGATTATTGTCCTCGACAAGGGAAAAATCGTTGAAAAAGGCGCTCATCACGCGCTTTTGGAGCGCAATGGCGTCTATGCACACATGTGGCACTCGCAACAGGAAGCTGATGAGTAACTGCCGCAAGGCTTAACACTGGCTTTTCCACAGTTCTTTGCGTAGAAAGCTGCATCCGTTTGACCACGACTAAGTTTAGGAGCGAGGCTCATGTCCCGCCGCTGTGATTTTGTTGGCCGTAAGCCACAAGCTGGTAACACCGTTTCGCACGCTATGAATAAGCGTCGCCGTCGGTGGCTGCCAAACCTGCAAAACGCGACCCTGCATTCTGAGATTTTGCAGGAAGGCGTACGCGTTCGTCTGTCCACCCGTGCGATCCGCACCATCGAAAAGAACGGTGGTCTGGACAGCTTCCTGATGGGCACCCCGAACCGGAAGCTTGGCCCCGACGCGCTTGAGATCAAGAAGCGTCTTGAGAAAGCTCAAGTGGCGGCGGCTTAAGACCTCTCAGGTCGGCAGTTGACCGAGCGCCCATTGCGCGCTCTCAGCCACAATAGGGTTTTCTGAGCGTGCGAGTTGCCTAAGCGGCTCGCGCGCTTTTTGTTGCCCTGAATTGCCCAGACAAATCGCCAAGTTCCGCAAGAATCGCTCGATGCCAATGCGTTTGATCGGTGAGCCGGAAAAGGCTGCGCGAAAGGCGGCGTCGTCAAAGCCGGCAAAGTCCAGCAATTGCGCCTGATCCACCACATCGCGCGGCTTAAACCCGGCTTCGGCGGTGGCTTTGGCAAACTTGTTCCACGGACACGCGGCCAGGCAGTCATCACAGCCGTAAATGCGATTCCCCATGGCTTTGCGAAACTCAACCGGAATCGCGCCGCGGTGCTCGATGCTCAGGTAGGCCAGGCACCGGGTCGCGTCGAGCGTGTAGGGCGCGGGAATCGCTGCTGTGGGGCATATATCGATGCAGCGTGTGCAGCTGCCGCACTGGTCTGGCGTAGGGGTATCCGCAGGCAGATCGATGCTTAGGTAGATCACACCCAGAAACAGCCACGACCCAAATTCCGGCGAGACCAGATTGCTGTGCTTGCCCTGCCAGCCCACAGACGTCTGCGCGGCCAATGCCTTTTCCGGCACCGGGGCGGTATCGACAAAGACCTTGAGCGGTTGCCCGTCCGTGTGCTCCGCAATCCATCGCCCCAGACGCTTAAGCCGCCGTTTCAGGATATCGTGGTAATCACGGTTTTCGGCGTAGACGGAGAAATTGGCGCGCTGGGGTTGGTCGAGGCGGTCCAACGGGTTGTCCTCGGGGCCGTAATTCAGCCCGACCACAACAACGGACCGCGCCTCAGGCCATAGGGTTTGTGGATCAGAGCGCTGGTCCAGCCGCGTCTGCATCCAATCCATGGTGCCGTGCTGACCCGTGGCGACAAACTCAAGATAGCGCTCGCGGTTGCGTTCCGGGATTTGCGCAGGTCCAAACCCGCAAGCGTCAAACCCCAGCGCAATGGCCTGAGCGTGGATTTGAGCGCGCAGCTCGGTGGGTGCGGCTTCGTTAAAGGGGTTCGATGTCGCCTTGGGCATAACCGGCGAGCACTCCTGCTTCAAAGTCAGCGAACGCGCCGGCTTCAATCGCCGAGCGCATGCGCGCCATCAGGTCCTGATAGTGTTGGATATTGTGCCACGTCAGCAGCATCGCGCCGAGCATTTCGTCTGCGCGTTGCAAATGGCGGATGTAGGCGCGCGAGTAATTGCGGCATGCAGGACAGCTGCACGTCTCGTCAATCGGGCGCGGATCGTCCTGGTGCCGGGCATTTCGCATGTTGATTGGACCCCGCCAGGTAAAGGCCTGTCCCGTCCGCCCGGACCGGGTTGGCAGCACGCAGTCGAACTGGTCGATCCCGCGCTTAACCCCGCCGATCAGGTCCAACGGCTTGCCCACGCCCATCAGGTAGCGCGGCTTCTGGGGCGGCAGGAAGGGTTCACACAGGTCCAGCGTATCGAACATCAGCTGCTGCCCCTCACCCACAGCCAGTCCGCCGATGGCTATGCCGTGGAAGTCCAGGGGGTCGAGTGCCTTGATTGATTCTTCGCGCAAGTCGGCAAAAACCGACCCCTGCGCGATGCCGTAAACCCCATAACCCGGCCTCTCGACCCACGCCTGCCGCGACCGCTTGGCCCAGCGCATCGACAGCTGCATGGAGTTGTGCGCGCCGGCTTTGTCGATGGGGTAGGGGGTGCATTCGTCCAGCGCCATGGTGATGGTCGCATCCAGCAAGCGCTGGATGTCCATGGAATCTTCAGGCGTCAGGCGGTGCTTGGAGCCATCGATGTGGCTGCGGAAGGTCACGCCGTCTTCGGTCAGCTTGCGCAGATCGGCCAGTGACATGATCTGAAAACCGCCCGAATCCGTCAAAATTGGCCCCGGCCAGTTCATGAACCGATGCAGGCCGCCCAGATCGTGGATGCGCTGGGCTGTGGGGCGGATCATCAGGTGGTAGGTGTTGCCAAGGATGATCTCGGCGCCGGTCGCGCGCACGCTTTCCGGCATCATGGCCTTGACCGTCGCCGCCGTGCCCACGGGCATGAAAGCAGGGGTCTCAACGGTGCCGTGGGCGGTATGGATCCGCCCGCGCCGGGCCGCGCCGTCTGTGGCCAGCACGTCAAAGGAAAAGGGCGTCGTCATGGTGCGTTTTGAGCCTCCAGAAAGCAGCCGTCGCCGTAGCTGAAGAAGCGGTAGCGGCTGGTGATAGCGTGGGCGTAGGCGGCTTGTATGGCGTCGGTCCCGCTGAAGGCGCACACGAGCATGAACAGGGTCGATTGCGGCAAGTGGAAGTTGGTGATCAAAGCATCCACCACGGCAAAGCGGTCGCCGGGCTTGAGGAAGATATCCGTGCTCATCGCGCCTTCTTGCCCGCGCAGGCTTTCCAGCGCCCGCAAAACCGTGGTGCCCACGGCGAGAACGCGTCGGCCCTCCGCCTTGGCCGCGGCGATTTTGGCGGCGTTTTCGGCATCCAGCGCGCAGGACTCGCTGTGCATCTGGTGGGCGCTGATGTCGTCGTCGCGGATGGGGGCAAAGGTGCCCAGGCCGACGTCGAGGCGGACTTCGGCGGTGTGCAGATCCTTGGCGGCGACCAGTGCCGCGAGGGTGTCTTCGTCGAAGTGCAGACTGGCCGTCGGTGCGGCAAGGGAGCCTTTCTGGCGACCGCAAAAGGTGCGGTAGTCCTCGCGGTCCTGCGCCTGCCCGCCCTTGGGCCGCTGGATATAGGGTGGCAGCGGCATGTGGCCAAGCGCGTCAATGGTATCGAGCACATCCCCGCCCGTGGCGGCGTCAAAGGCAAGGCGGATGTCCGCGCCGTCCTTGGCTTGCACCGTGGCGGAAAGGGTATCGCCGAAAAGCAGGCGGTCGCCGGGTTCGAGCTTCTTGCCCGGCTTGGCGTAGCAAATCCAAGTATCGCGGGTGTCCGTTTCAGCGACAAGCGTGACTTCGATTTTTCCCTCATAGACCACGTCCGCCCGCTGCCGCCGACCAATGAGGCGACTGGCGAAGACTTGCGAGTTGTTGAACACCAGCAAGTCGCCACGACGCAGGCAGGCGTCGAGCGTGGCAAAGGTCCGGTCCACCAACTGCCCGCCCGGCCCAACGTGCAGCAGTTTCGCTGCTGAGCGCGGGTAGAGCGGGCGTTGGGCGATCAGCTCTTCGGGCAGATCGAAGTCAAAGTCGCTAAGCCGCATTCGTGGACTCGGACTTGGCGAACACACCGGCAATCAGGATGCGGAAGGGCACCAGCGCAACCATGGCAACAATGACTTTCACGCCGAAATCGACCGAGGCAAAGTTCATCCAATTGCCTGAACCGCTGGCTGCGATGGCGTAGAAAATGACTGTGTCGATCAGGCTGGCGACCAGCGAGCTGACCAACGGGCCAAACCACCAGGCGCGCTGGCGCAGGGCGTTGAACACGGACACGTCGAGGAACTGGCCGATTACAAAGGCGCTGAGCGACCCCAGTGCGATCCGGCCTACTGACCATGGCTCGGCAAAACCGTCGCCGACGTTACCACCGCTGAGAAGGAAATACGCGACACCGCCAAGAAAACCGATGGCAATCACCCAAAACGCCCGCCGCGCGCCGAACAGGCGGTTGATGACGTCAGTGATCAGAAAAGCGACGGGAAAGGTGAACTGGCCATAGTTGAACCAGTTTGCATTCAGCCAGGTGACCGGCATGCCGACGAGGACGTTGGAAATGTAAACGATAAAGGCCATGAGCGCGCCGGCAATCACCAGCGCAGGCAGAATGGCGTTCTGCTGCTGAGACATTCTTGTCTTCTCCAGTTGTTCCCCGGTTACGACCCTACGGGCAGGAGGCCTGCGGGTTCAACGCACCGGGTCGGGGTACGGACGCGTCTTAACCCAATTCGTTCAAGGACGCCACAGTAGGGCAGCAATCATGGTGGGAAGCAGGGTGATGTAGTTATTGTCAGTGGCGATCAAGATCAGGAATTCTTCGGGGTCGGCGGTGGGCAGGATGGTGACGGCTTCGACATTGGCAACAGCACCCAGAACCGGGTCGAGGTCGATTATTTGTACAGGCGATAGGCGGCTGTCTGCCGAGATGTCTTCAACCGGAATAACCATCAGCCGGTTGCTAAGCGGTTCCCGCATGGACACGAATTTACGCTCGCTGACCACCAGAAAGCGGCCGTCCGGTGTGATGTCGGCCCCGGTGGGCGCAAAGCTCTGATCCCATTCGTAGACCAGAACCCGCCAGTCGTCGCCCCGTCCATCATAGATCCACGCCCGCAGACCACCCTCGCGTTCGACCCCTTCAGAAATCGCAAGCAGGCTGCCGTCGGGCAGGGTTGCCAGCGCCTCAATGCCATGGTTTTGAACTTTCAGGCCGCGTAAGGCGGTCGGGACCGGCAAATTCGAAATTTGGGTCCCGCGGCGCATGACGCCGACGCGGTGGTTGACCTCAAAGCCAAAAGCCAGACGCTCGTTCCAGCTGGTAAGCGATTCTGCCTGCCGCGCGCGCAGCCCCGTGCGGGCATCGGTTAGCCATTCAACGGTCAGCTTGCGCTGATACACGTCGGTGAGCATGATCTGCGGCTCTGTTTCAAACACCAGATCCCCGCGAAGCAGGGTGCCACTGTCTGTGACAGCAATCATGCTCAGGCCCGCGTCCGATATCGGTGGGGCAAGACCCGCGCCCATACCGCTGATCCCGCCCAGCCTTGAGTCTGATGAAGTCAGCGCCAAACCGCCGGCCCACCTGAGATTGTCGGGCAGCTCATAGGGCTGCGGCAGGGGGGTTGCGACGAGGGATAACGTCTCCTGAGCGGCCGCTGGCCTGGCCGCGACCAGAAGCAGGAGGCCAAAAAGCAGTGGGCTCAACAGCAAAAGGCCCCCGAGGGAGCCTTTTGCCTTGTTCCTGCAGGCAGGATGTCGAGTCACTAAAGCTGGCGCGCGATTTCTTCGATTTCGAAGCACTCGATCTGATCGCCAACTTGTACGTCCTGGTAGTTCTCGAAGGCCATACCACACTCGAGACCGTTGGCGACTTCGCGGACTTCGTCCTTGAAGCGACGCAGGGTCTTGAGCGTGCCTTCGTGAATGACTGTGTCGTCGCGCAGCAGACGCACTTTCGCGCCGCGCTTGACCACGCCTTCGGTGATCCGGCAACCGGCAACACGACCAACCTTGGTGACGTTGAACGTCTCGAGAATGGATGCGTAGCCGAGGAAGTTTTCACGCTGCTCGGGCTTGAGCAGGCCGCTCATCATTGCCTTCACGTCATCCACCAGCTCGTAAATGATCGAGTAGTAGCGGATATCGATGCCATCACGCTTCGCGCTTTCGCGAGCCTGAGCGTTAGCCCGGACGTTAAAGCCTACGACCATGGCGTTGGACGCGCGGGCCAAGGTGATATCGGACTCGGTGATACCGCCCACGCCCTGGTGCAGAACGTTGACTTTGACTTCCTCGGTGGACAGCTTTTGCAGGGTACCAATGATGGCTTCAATCGAGCCGTGCACGTCGCCCTTGATCACCACGGGCAGCTCTTCTGCGGAGCCTTCCTTGAGCGCTGAGAACATCGACTCCAGGCTGCCTTTGGATGCCAGAGACGCGGCTTCCTTGGTCTTGGCCTGCCGGAATTCCGCGACTTCACGCGCGCGAGCCTCAGACTCGACCACGACGAACTCGTCACCAGCGACAGGTGTTCCGTTCAGGCCCAACACTTCGATGGGCGTAGACGGTGTGGCTTGTTTGACCTGCTTACCCTGATCGTTGATCAGCGCACGGACCTTACCCCACTCCGAACCCGCAACGAAGATATCGCCAATGTCCAGCGTACCGCGCTGGATCAGCACAGTCGCGACCGAACCACGCCCTTTTTCCATTTTGGATTCAACCACAGCGCCAGACGCTCGGCTGTCAGGGTTGGCAGACAGGTCCAGAACCTCGGACTGCAGCTCGATGGATTCGAGCAGCGCGTCCATGCCGGTGCCTTTGAGCGCCGAAACGTGGGCTACCTGAACTTCACCGCCCATGGATTCCACTTGCACTTCGTATTGCAGCAGTTCCTGCTCGACCTTCGCTGGGTCAGAATCCGGCTTGTCACACTTGTTGACGGCGACAATCATCGGGACCCCAGCCGCTTTGGCGTGGGCGATGGCTTCCTGGGTTTGCGGCATGATGCCGTCGTCGGCGGCAACCACGAGGATCACCATATCCGTGACGTTTGCGCCGCGCGCTCGCATCTCGGTGAAGGCGGCGTGGCCTGGGGTATCGAGGAAGGTGATGACCTTGCCCGTGGGCGAGGCGATCTGGTAGGCGCCGATATGCTGGGTGATGCCCCCGGCTTCACCGGAAACCACGTTGGCCTTGCGGTAGTAATCGAGGATCGACGTTTTGCCGTGGTCCACGTGGCCCATAACTGTCACAACCGGCGGGCGAGGAGCCTTGGTACCGTCGTCATCGATTGGCGAGGTCAGGCCTTCCAGCACGTCAGCTGCGGCAACACGACGGATCTCGTGGCCCAGTTCTTCGACCACCAGTTCGGCGGTGTCAGCGTCGATGGATTGGTTAACCGTTACCATCACGCCCATTTTCATCAGCACGCGGATCACGTCGCCGGACCTTTCGGCCATACGGTTTGCCAGCTCACCAACAGTGATGGTTTCCGGCACGATGACTTCGCGCACGATTTTCTGCTGTGTTGCCAGGGCTTCCTTGGCGCGCTGCTTCTCCCGCTCCCGCTGACGGCGGATCGAGGACAGGGACCGCATGCGATCTTCGTCACCCTCGAGCGCATCGGCCACCGACAACTTGGAGCTGCGCCGACGACCAGAGTCGTTTTTCGCTCGCAGGGTGGTTTTCTTAGCTTGCTCTTCTTGGGCTTTGGTCTTTTTCACGCGACCAAATACAGGGGCTTCTTCTGGACCTCGCTGCGGACGCGGCGGGGCTTCACCCTTTTTGGTGCGCGCTCGCTCTGGGGCTGGCGCGGCGGCTTCTGCACCGGAAGGCGCAGGCTTGGGTGCAGACTCAGGTCGAGCAGCAGGTTTTGCAGTTGCGGCGTCGCCCTTGGCATCGGCCGGCTTCGTTCCCGGATTCGCAGCTTCGCGTTCAGCGGCACGGCGTGCCTCTTCGGCTGCGGCGAGTTGGCGCTGTTCTTCCTGCCGGGTCCGCTCAGACGCTTCGCGCGCCTTGCGTTCAGCCTCACGGCGTTCAGCTTCTTCGGCGGCCTGCACGGCGCGCTCAGCTTCGCGGGCCTTTGCCTGCTCCAGCACCGCCATACGCTTGACCCGTTCAGAAGCGGTCAGGTTGTCAGTGGCTTTGCTGGCAGGCGCAGGCTGGACGGTGCGACGTGGGGTTGCTGGCGGTTCAGCCGCTTCACCACTCGCCGTGGATTTATTCAGGTTGGCAAGGCCCTCGGCCAGTTCCTGATTGGGAACCGCCGCCATTTTCCCCGTGCTGCCGCGCTCGAAGGTACGCTTGGTGCGTTTCTCCACCACGACCGTCTTCGAGCGTCCATGGCTAAAGGACTGTTTTACCTGACCGGCATCAACCGTTTTGCGGAGTTCAAGCTTGCCTGGTTTAGATAACCGAAGCGGTTGCTTGGATTCCTGGTTGTTGTTTTCGTTATCGTTGGACATTTAGTCTTTCGTCGCTTTCTCAGCGCAGCCGGAGCCGCTTCTTGCATGGGGGGTTGTCAGCACATTGCGTTCATACCCGTGTTGTTTGGTTCCCGAAGGAAACCGTTTCTATGAAGCCGCCTCGGCGACCGGTGTCGGGGGCGGGGCCATGGTGCTTAGCAGGGCATGGTCCGCCATAATTGTCTTAGCCAGCCGGGAATCCGTGATGCCCGAACAGACCGCTGTCGCGCGACCCAGGGCCTGAGCCAGGGTCTGCGCCGTTTCACTGCGAAGAACCGCGGTGCCGCCCAGCTCTGCAATCCGGATGAGCGGATCGAGAGTATTCGGGCTGCCGTCAGACGCCAGAACCAGCAGCCGCAGTTTGCCCTGCCGCAGCTTGTCCTTGGTCTTTTCAGTCCCCGTAATCAGCACGCCTGAACGGCGCGCCAACCCCAGCCGATCCAGCAAAGCCTGCCGGATCTGGGCTTCCACACGGGCCGCCAAATCCACCGGTACAACGGCATCTGACTTGGCAGAACGGGCGAAAGCATTCCTCTTAATGGCAGTCTCTAGCACATCCCGCCGAGGAATTAACCAGATTCCACGCCCCGGCAGCCGCTTGCCCATGTCAAAGGTCACCTGACCCGCCGGGTCGAGCACAAATCGCAGCAGCGCGCTGCGATCCACGCTCTCACCTGTCACAGCGCAGGTGCGCAGCGGGTTCTTCTGGTTCATGGGTTTCGTCAGAATGGGCCTGTCCTCTCCGTTGTCCCGATTGCCGCTACTCGTCAAACCAGTGCGCGCGCGCAGCCATGACGATTTCGTTGGCTTTCTCTTCGGTCATGTCGTGTGCTTGGAGCAGCTCGGCCAGCTCGTCGCCTGCCAGGTCGCCCACGTCATCAAGGGTCTTGATGTTGTTATTGCCCAGGATGACCATCATCGATGGCGTCAGGCCTTCGAGCGCGGCAACGTCGTCGCCGACGCCGATCTGCTTGCGTTCCTCGTCCCGGCGGTCTTCTTCCTGAGAGAGCCAATCGCGCGCACGGTTGCGCAATTCTTCGCCGATTTCCTCGTCAAAGCCCTCGATCGTCGCCAGTTCCTCGACCGGTACGTAAGCAATTTCATCAACCGCTGTGAAGCCTTCTGCCACCAGCAGGTGGGCGATGACGTCCTCGACATCCAGTGCCTGTACGAACAGGCCGGAACGCTGGTTGAATTCTTCCTGCCGGCGGCCGGATTCTTCTTCATCGGTCAGGATGTCGATTTCCAGCCCGGTTAGCATAGACGCCAGCCGCACATTCTGACCACGGCGGCCGATGGCCAGCGACAGCTGATCATCCGGCACCACCACCTCGATCCGTCCCGCCTCTTCGTCCAGAACCACTTTAGTCACCTCAGCGGGCGCCAGCGCGTTCACCACGTAGGTCGCGATGTCTTCGGACCAGGGAATGATATCGATCTTTTCGCCCTGTAGCTCACCAACAACCGCCTGAACCCGGCTGCCGCGCATACCCACACAGGCGCCGACGGGGTCAATGTTGACCTCGTGACTCAGCACCGCGATTTTCGCGCGGGAGCCGGGGTCGCGGGCGACGGACTTGATTTCGATCAGACCGTCGTAGATTTCGGGCACTTCCATGGAGAACAGCTTCGCCATGAAGATTGGGTGCGTGCGGGACAGGAAAATCTGGGGGCCGCGGGTTTCTTCGCGGACGTCGTAGATGTAGGCACGAACCCGGTCACCCACCTTAGGCTTTTCCCGCTGGATCAGCTCATCGCGGCGTAGTACGGCTTCTGAACGGCCCAGGTCCACGTAGACGTTGCCGTATTCGACGCGCTTGACCAGACCAGTGATGATCTCGCCCTTGCGGTCCTTGAATTCGTCGTACTGCTTCTTGCGTTCGGCAAAGCGCACTTCCTGCACGATCACTTGCTTGGCCGACTGCGCTGCGATCCGGCCCAAGTCGATGGGCGGCAATTCTTCGGTGAGGAAGTCGCCCACGACCAGCGTATCATCGAACAGATGCGCGTCACGCAGGGTGATTTGGGTCATGTCGTCTTCGACTTCTTCGCGGGTTTCAAAAACTTCGCGGTAGCGGTGAAGGGTGATTTGACCATTCTTGCGGTCGATGGCCGCGCGGATGTCGTGGTCAACGCCGTACTTCTGACGACCGGCGCGCTGAATCGCCTTTTCCATGGCTTCCAACACTTCATCGCGCTCGATGCCTTTTTCGCGCGCGACCATGTCGGCCATCTGGATCAGTTCCAATCGTGGGGTTGCGGTTGTTTGAACCACGTTGTCCATGGATTTATTCCTCAGCTTGCCGGTGTTGACCCGGCCGTTGAATCAGAAGTCTTTAAGTCAGCCAGGCTTACTGGCTTGGGCAGAGTGCCCGCTTTGGCGGCTTCAAAGAGGTCATCGGTGGCAACCAGCTTGGCCTTGGCCATGTCGCTGAAGGCCAGAACGGCGTCGCCCTCTTCGGTGGTGATCCGCACTTTATTGCCGTCTTCAACCCCGCCCAGCGTACCGGAAAACCGGCGGCGGCCGTCGACCAGAAAGCGGGTTTCCACTTTGGCCTTGAACCCCTTGAACCGCTCGAAATCCAACAGACGCGTCAGCGGACGGTCCACGCCGGCCGAGCTGACTTCCAACGTGAACGCTTCCGAGATTGGGTCTTCAACATCCAGCAGCGCTGACAGCGCCCGCGAGATTTCCTCGCAGTGTTCAACGGTCATCAGGTCGCCATTGGACGGCTCAGCCATCAGTTGCAGGCGCGGGTTCTGCGACCCGATCAGCAACAGACGCACCAGATCGAAACCCATGGCTTCCAGCATGGAAACAATGTCGTCATCTATCTGGGCCAAAGGACCAACAGGGCGCTCAAGGCGTTCCATCATTCAGCAGCAGCTTCAGCAGTTAAAAAGGGTGGGTTGGGTGTAGAAAACAAAAAAGCGAGCCGGCGGCCCGCTTGTTTCCAAGGGCGTCGCATGAAGCTCAACGAGACATTCACGGGCCAACACCGCCTACATAGGCTCAATCGGACACGCGCTCAAGACTTAAATACAGCGGTCTGCGTCCTTCCCGCACTGCTTTAGCCTCATAGCGGGTCTGGGGCCAGTCCTGCGCCCGCCGCCGCCAATCGTCTGCGCATTGGGCGGTCCAGCGGAATTTTGGGTGCGCCAGGGCAATGCGCGCCATCCAAGGCTGATAGTCGGCATGGTCGGTCGCCAGTCGCAGTTCTCCGCCAGGACGAATAGCGCGCGCCAGTGCATCCATCATGGAAGGTTGGATGATTCGCCGTTCCCAGTGGCGCTTTTTTGGCCAGGGGTCAGGATGCAGGATAAAGGCTCGCTCCACGCTTGCTTCCGGCACGCCTTCGACCAGCACACGGCCATCGCCATGCAGGATCCGCACGTTGCTCAGGTTCTGGTCGTGCAGATGACGAACCGCCGACGCAACACCGTTGAGAAAGAACTCCGCCCCGATCAGCCGCACATCCGGGTTTTCTGTTCCCTGCCAGGCCAGGTGTTCACCGGCACCTATGCCCACTTCAAGCCACAGGCGCTCAGGCTCTTTCCCGAACAGCGCAGCCAGATCAACCCGCCCGTCCGCATCCGGCACACAGGCCAGATCCGGCAGCACGTCGGTCATCATCCGCGCCATTTTCGGCTTGAGCGGCCGGCCTGAGAGGCGGCCCCATAGGGTGCGGACACCGTCTCGTGCTGTGACGTCCTTGCCGCGATAGGGCTGAAATTCTGTGGCAGAAGGTGGTTTAGACATAGCCCCGATCTGCCCAAACCCGTTCGGCAGGTCAAGGGGTCGAGCGGGGCGTGGGGCGCAAGACTGGTTTAAAGACGGTTTCCGGAGCGGCTCAAAATGATGGCCTGAACCATTTGCACAAAGGCGCGGCGCAGTTGATTGTCATCGATTTTGGTAAAGCCGCGGACGAGCTCACTGAGTTCTGCATCGCCGAGCTGGTCCACGTCTTCAAAGTTCATGGCGTCTTCTTTGAGGACTCCGGCATGATCTTCGCCCTCGACTTGAGCTGCCTCGTAATCATCGTAAAAGTATTGGACAGGGACGCTCAGAGCCCCCGCAATTTCGTAAAGCCGTCCCGCTGATACCCGGTTCAAACCGCGCTCATACTTTTGAACTTGCTGAAAAGAGAGATCGACGGCCTTGGCAAGGTCCTCTTGAGTCCAGCCGCGCACGAGGCGCCTCGTTTTGATTCGCTTACCAACATGAACGTCTATAGGGTTACCTAAGCCGACAGCTGTCGACGGTCTCCCCCGTTTTCGTGGTGCCGTTCCAGTCATGTAGCGCTTTCCCCCGCTTTAATCATGAAATCACGACCCATATTTACAATTTGAATATAATTGTTTCAAATTAATAAAGCATTTATGCCGGGTAATGTGTTGGATTTTTGCGAAGTCGTATCAGGCCTGCGAAGAAGAGCAGCCCACAAATAGTCATCCAGAAATTAGTGCGAGAATGGCGGCCGAAGGGGGTGATCGGCAAAGCATGGGGCAAGGGTAGATTCGCGGCTTTGGCGGCGCCATAAGGAATCCGTTCATGGACGAATCCGGCGGCATCGATCAACCCGGAAATACCTGATCCGCCCACTCGCACCATCGGCAGACCTTCTTCTACAGCGCGAAAACGAGCGTGGATAAAGTGCTGTCTGGGCCCCGATGTGTTGCCGTACCAGCCGTCGTTGGAGATGTTAACCATCCATTCCGGACGCGGACCTCCAGCTTTGATCACGTTTCCCGGAAAGATCATTTCATAGCAGATCAGGGGTGAAACTGGCGGCAAGCCCGGGATGGTCCAAGTGTTCAGCCCCGGTCCTTCCCAGAAGGATCCGGCCGAAAACGCCGCAATAGGGATCCATCGCACGAACCAGGGTTTGTATTCGCCAAAGGGCACGAGATGGGACTTATCGTGTCGCGCGGCGATACCGTCCTTGGTGAGCGCGTAGGCGGTGTTGGTCGGGGTTGGGCTCGTTTCTGGTGAGGCGCCCAGTCCGCCACTGATAATCAGCGAATTGTCAGGAAAATCGCGGATCACCCAATCGAGCTCTTCAGGGAAATAATCGATGAAGAACTGAATGGAGGTCTCTGACCAGATGGCAACGTCGTGACTGCCGTCTCCGCTGAAGGTCATGGATTTGAGGTCGCCGATACGCCGCTGCTTGCCTGCATCATCCAGACGCGCAAGTGAATTGGTGCCGGGTTGAACCAGCCGAACCACCGTATCCGTTGGCGCTGCGGCGCGTTCTTGCACCCGATCGTAGCGCCATAGCCCGAAGCCCAGCAGCCCGATCAGGGGCAGCACTGTCACCGCAATCGCTGGCACGGGGCGGCGCAGGGCGAACAGGGCTGGGCCGCCTGCGCTGAGCGTGGTCAGGGCTGTCAGGCCGAATATGCCGACCCAGGCCGACAGCTGCATGGTCACTGGATGGAACCCCCAGACCGTTCCCAACGGTCCCCAGGGCAAACCCGTCATCACCCAACCGCGAAAGCCTTCTGCTGCCATTGCCGTGGCGGCGAACACCAGGATCGCGCTGGCCAGTCCAAGTCGGAACTGCCGAACCGCAAACCACCCCGCCAGCCACCATGGGCTCTGCACCAGTGCCAGAAACGCTGGCAGACCAAGCACGGCAAAGGGCGTCACCCACCAATAGGTCGCCAGGTCCACGCCAACGACCCACCCCAGCCAGTACATCCCCCCAATGATCTGGCCCCACCAGAAGGCAAAGATAAACAGCCAAGAGCCCCGCCAATCGGTACGGCTCAGGATCAGCAGCAGGGCAAGCGGGTAGGTGACCCAAAGGACTGGCAGCACCCAGAGCGGCGGCTGTGCCAGTGCCGTGGCAAGCCCAAGGATAAACAGCAACAGGCCGCCGGGTCCGGTGCGTACACGGGCGAAGCGGTCCACAGGCTCAGCTGTCCGCTGCGTCGGCGGGGGGGTCGCTCAGCTCGGTATTGTTTTCAGAGGATGAGGCTTCATCGGCCTCATCAGTGCTAACGGCCAGCCTTCGGCGGCGGCGCAGCGGATTGGTGGCTGGTTCAATATGCACGCGTCGGATGCGGCGCGGATCGGCGTCCATTACCATGAAGCGCCAGCCTGACTCGTGGGTCAGAACCTCACCCCGGATCGGAATGCGCCCGGCGAGTGAGAAAACCAACCCCCCCAGCGTATCAAAGTCTTCTTCACGGTCTTCGTCCGTCAAAAAGGGCCCGATGCGGTTTTCTAGTTCGGTCAACTCCAGCCGAGCATGCGCCTCAAATTCGTTTTCGCCGACCGTTACGATGCCACCGTTGTCTTCGTCGTGTTCGTCTTGGATATCGCCCACGATCTCTTCAACCAGATCTTCGATGGTCAGCAAGCCATCAATGCCGCCGTGCTCATCGACCACAAAGGCCATGTGACGGCGCTTGGTGCGCATATCCAGCAGCATGTCCAGCACGGGCATAGAGGGAGCTACGAAAATCGGTGGCCGCAAAATCGAGTGCAGGCCTTCGTTTGAGCCGCGCGCTTTGGCTGCCAGCAAGTCCTTGATATGGACCAGTCCGTGAATGTCGTCCTTGTCATCGCCGTAGACGGGTAGCCGAGAATGTCCTTCAGCCGCTGCCACCTCGATCACATCATCGATCGAGGCATCAACCTCAACCGCAATGATCTCCGCACGGGGCACCAGCACATCTTCAACCGTGCGGTGTTTGAGCTGCAGGATGTTGGACAGCATCTTGCGCTCATCGGCGCCGAAATCGCTGTTCTCGTCATGGTCCGGAGATTCGAGAATGGTCTCGATGGTGTCCCGGTCGCTGCGCTGTGGGCGCACCAGACGCAGCAGCGTCGCCAGACCGGCACTAAGACGGCTGCGCGCACTGGCCGGTTGAGAGGGCTCAGAACTGGTGGAGGAGGGGTCGGCGGACGTTGTCATTGCGGGTATGAGAGTGTCTGCACACTGAGGCGAAATTGCGGGAGATATGCCGAAAAAGGGGGCAATCGCCGCAGGGGTCTAGAGGTCTAGGCGCCTAGGTGCTCTGTTTACTCCGCGCTTTCTCCGTAAGGGTCAGGGTAACCGAGATCCCGCATGGCCAGCCTCTCAAGGCCCTCCATCAGTTCGGCTTGTTCTTCTTCAATATGGTCAAAACCGAGCAAATGCAAAACCCCATGGATAATCAGATGGCTCAAGTGGGCATCCGGGGTCTTTTCTTGCTCCAATGTTTCCCGGTGAACCGTCTCACCGGCTAGCGCCAAATCACCCCAGTAAACGGCGGGTCCGTCGGCCTGCCCCTGTTCCATGATGTCCTCGGGTGTTTCGCCCTCGAAGCTAGGCCAGGACAGGACGTTGGTGGGCTCGGGCTTGTTTCGAAAATCCTGGTTGAGTCTCGCCACGCGGGTATCATCGAGAAACGCTACTGAAAGCGCGGCGTCAGCCTCCCAATGGTCAAAGCCGGCGCTTTCTAATCCGACGTGAAAAGC
The DNA here is from genome assembly GCA_002705565.1 of Geminicoccus sp. Lineage (GTDB taxonomy): Bacteria > Pseudomonadota > Alphaproteobacteria > UBA7985 > UBA7985 > UBA7985. The sequence goes on from PAHJ01000147.1 coordinate 43,548, forward strand.
CGTTGCAACGGCCCGGTCGGCCAGGGTCGCGAGGTCATCCTCGGAGAAGGTGGGCCAGGCTGCTGCTGCATCGAGGATGAGCTCGGCTCTCATCCCTGATCCGCATTGGTTTTGTAAGCATCGGCTTCGGGCTTGGGAGCCGCATCGTAGGCCTTGATGATCCGACCGACCAGCGGGTGACGCACAACATCATCGGCATTGAACCGCTTCACGGCGACGCCTTTGACCCCGCGCAGCGTGTCTAAGGCATCGCGCAGGCCACTTTTTACCCCGCGCGGCAGGTCAACCTGACTCAAATCCCCGTTCACAACCATACGCGAGCCTTCGCCAAGGCGGGTCAGGAACATCTTCATTTGAGCGGGGGTCGTGTTCTGCGCCTCATCGAGAATCACAAAGGCTTCTGACAGCGTGCGTCCCCGCATGAAGGCCAGCGGCGCGATTTCGATGGATCCGGCCTCGATCCGCTTTTCCACCTGGTCCCGGGGCAACATGTCGTAGAGCGCGTCGTATAGCGGGCGAAGGTAGGGATCGACCTTTTCTTTCATGTCACCCGGCAGAACCCCGAGCCGTTCTCCGGCCTCGACTGCTGGACGGGACAGGATCAACCGCCGCACTTTGCCCTCAAGCAGGTGCGAAATGGCCATGGCCGCGGCGAGATAGGTTTTGCCCGTTCCTGCCGGCCCCACGCCAAAGGTAAGCTCGTGATCACGCATGGCAACCAGATACTCAGCCTGCCCTGGAGAGCGCGGCGATATCGATTTTTTGCGGGTGGTAATGGCAATGTTGTTGGCGGCGGGCTGACCCTGGAGCCAATTCTGGTCCCCGTCGGTCTGCTCGACGTGATGCCGTCCCATGCGGATTGCAGCATCGACGTCCGCAGGCTCAACAATCAGACCCCGACGGGCCCGATCATAGAGGCTTTCCAGCACCGCAAACCCCAGTTCAACGGACCCTTGTTCGCCATGCAGGATGATTTCATCAGAACGGTTGGCGATGTCCAGGCTCAGGCGCTCTTCGATCAGCGCTAGGTTCGCATCGCCCACTCCGCAAACGTCGAGCGCTAATTTCGCGTCTGCAAATTGGAAGGCGTGCGATGTCGCTTGGGTCATAAAGCTGTGGCTTTCATTAATTAGGCGGCCTGCTGGGCTATCACAATCTGGCCCTTCAATGAGTTGGCGCCCGCGGACAGAATTTCAACGTCCACCATCTGACCTAAGCGATGCGAAGGTGCCATGACATGCACCGACTGCATGTAGGGACTGCGGCCGATCAACTGCCCATCTTCCTTGCCACTGCGTTCGAGAAGGATTGACATGGTTTTACCAACGCAACCGAGGTTAAAGGCGAGCTGCTGCTCGTTCAGCAGAAGCTGAACCGCCTCCAGCCGCTTGGACTTCACCTCTTCGGGCACGTGAAACTCAACATTGGCGGCCGGTGTGCCGGGGCGGGGGCTGTATTTGAAGGAATAGGCCTGCGCGTAGTTGACCTGAGTGATGATCTTCAACGTATCGGCAAAATCCTGATCACTCTCACCGGGGAAACCCACAATAAAATCACCGCTTATCGCCATATCGGGGCGGATCGACCGCAGCCGTTCGATAATCGCGATGTATTCGGCCGCTGTGTGCGAGCGGTTCATGGCCTTGAGAATCGGGTCTGAGCCGGATTGTACCGGCAGGTGCAGATAGGGCATCAGCTTGGGATTGTCGGCAAAGGCCTGGTAGAGATCTTCGTCCATGTCCTTAGGGTGGGACGTGGTGAAGCGCAAACGCTCCAGTCCATCGATGTCACCCAGCGCCCGCAGCAGGCTGGCAAGGTTCCAGGTCCCAGACCCGCCATTGGGCGCGTCACCATGGTAAGCGTTGACGTTCTGGCCCAGCAGAGTGAGTTCCCGCACCCCCTGACCTGCAAGCCGCTCAGCCTCGGCCAGAACCGAAGCAACGGGCCGGGATTCCTCCGCGCCGCGCGTGTAGGGCACAACGCAAAACGAGCAGAATTTGTCACAGCCTTCCTGAACCGTCAGGAACGCCGAAGCGCCATTCACCGCGCTGCGTTCTTCGGGCAGATGATCAAATTTCGATTCCGTCGGGAAATCCGTGTCCACTATCGACCGTTCACCGCGCTCAACCCGGTCCACCAACTCAGGCAGGCGGTGGTAAGACTGTGGCCCGACAACCAGATCGACCGCGGGCGCACGGCGCTGGATTTCAGCGCCTTCGGCTTGGGCGACACAGCCGGTCACGGCGATTTTCACGTCTCGGCCTGACCGCTCACGCAGCATTCGCATGCGCCCGACTTCGGAATAGACCTTCTCTGCCGCTTTTTCGCGAATGTGGCAGGTGTTGAGCACCACCAGATCGGCGTCATCGGGGCTGTTGGCGGTGGTATAGCCCGCCTTGCTCAGGCTCTCGGCCATGCGTTCGGAATCATAGACGTTCATCTGGCAGCCATAGGTGCGGATGAAAACGCGTTTTTCAGAAGTCTCAGTCATAGGATGCTACCTATCATCAAGCGTGTGGTGCTGAAAAACAAAAACGGTCGCAGGGCATCTGACCCGCGACCGTTTCGATGATCCGCAATGGGGTGTGTCAGTCGCTGCTGCGACGCGTGCCCAGACCAATTTCCTTTGCCAGCTTGGAGCGCTGCGCCGCGTAGTTCGGGGCGACCATTGGGTAATCTGAGGGCAGACCCCAGCGCTGACGGTATTCTTCGGGGGTCATATTGTAAGCGGTCTTCAAATGACGTTTCAGCATTTTCAGCTTTTTGCCGTCTTCGAGGCAAACAATGTAATCAGGCTTCACAGATGAACGCACCGCAACAGCAGGCACCAGTTCTTCTTCTTCTTCAACAGCTGGCGCGTCAACCGAAGCAAGTGTTGAGTAAACGTCTGCAATCATGCGTGGAAGATCGCCGACAGCCACAGAATTGTTGGATACGTGGGCTGCAACGATGTCTGCAGTGAGAGCGAGCAACTCGGAGTTGGCGTTATCTTTCAACTCTATATTCCTTCCTGGTGAACACCAATGTATACTGGCGAGATTCAATATTCGGTACTTATACCTCACCTAGATATTTTCCAAGGCGTAATGTCACGCTATCGCGCATTTCCCGATGTCATTTTCGAAATCCACCGAAAGGCGCCTGCGTTCAGTGGCCTTTGACTAGCTCATCTAGTGCAAGTTTCATGAGTAGAGCATCTCTATCTCGGCCACCTGCTGTATTATAGTAATTTTCCCGTCGTCCGGTGACCTTAAACCC
>PAHJ01000148.1 GCA_002705565.1 Geminicoccus sp.
TCCAAGCAATGATACTCATTTTCTTGTCGTCCCAGGTTGGGTTACAGGCTGTGCATTTCGCACAGGATATTGGAGGACATTCCACCGTCGGTAGGAATGTTTGTGCCGCGGATCCAAGTCGTCATGTCTGAAAGCAGGAAGGCGATCACGGGTGCAATGTCGGGTGCGGTGCCGGGGCGATCCATCACGCGCGCATCTTCTTCCGCACGCGCGCCCAGAGTTTCGAGAAAGTCGCCCAGAATTGGTGTGTCGACGGGGCCGGGGCTCACGCAATTCATACGAATGCCGCGATCCCGCCACGTCCATCGGTTCTGCATGGTCCAGGCAATCAGCGCTTCCTTGGAAAAGAAGTAAGATCGTCCGCCGTCGCTGGTGATATTCCACCGCTCGATAAAGGCGTCCAGGTCATCGAAGCCGACGTCAGCGCAAGCCTTGATCGCGTCAACAGAATCTGGCCAACCGAAGCCGGCGAGTGAGGTTAGATTCACGATACTGGCGCCGGTATTCAGCTTGGGCACCAGACCATAGGTCAGCCGCTTTAACCCAACCAGATTAACCGCCAACAGTTGGCGCGCGGGGCGTGTTGGCGGTAAGCCGGCGTTATTGACCAGCCCGTCGATCCCCGACGGTAAAACGTCGACAAGCGCATCAATCGTGCGCCCATCGCTCAGGTCAGCCCGATAGAATTCTTCGACGTGATCGAAGTTCTTGTTCATGTCGACGCCTAAGACAACCGCACCTTGGTCGGTCAGCATACGCGCTGTTTCGAGCCCGATCCCTGACGAAGAACCGGTTACGACGATCTTCTTCCCTGCGAGGAGGTCTTTCACCATGTCGCGTTTCTCCTAGAACACCGGCGGATAGGGACGGCTGCCCCGATCCAACGTGATCCAACGGGTTTCGGTAAAGGTCTCAAGCGACCAGCGCCCCCCATGCCGACCAAGGCCACTGGCCTTAGTCCCACCAAAGGGAACGTGCGGCTCATCGTTGATCGACGAACAGTTGATGTGACACATCCCCGTTTCCAATTGCCGCGACAGGGCCAGGGCTCGATTTTCATCGGCGCTGATGATGCCAGAGGACAGGCCGTATTCGGTGTCGTTGTTCAGTGCGATGGCTTCATGGTCGGTCTTGAATGGGGCAACCACGGCAACGGGGCCAAAGGTCTCGTGACGCCAAACATCCATGTCCGGGGTGACGTGGGTCAGAATGGTTGGCTCGACGAAGCGTCCTTGAACACCACCGCCTAGTGCGAGTTTTGCGCCCTTGGCCAAGGCGTCTTCGATTTGGGCTTTCACCCGGGCTACCTGACGGTCATTGACCAGCGGGCCAATGACGTTCCCTTTATCCGCCACGTTGCCTGTTTTCAGCTTTCCAGCCCGCTCGACGAATTGGCGAAGAAAATCAGAGTAGATCTTTTCCTGCACCAAGACCTTTTCCACGCTCATGCAGATTTGCCCCTGATGCATGAAGGCGCCAAAGCTTGCGGAGCTGGTGGCGCGGTCCATATCGGCGTCTTCGAGCACGATCAGGCTGTCTTTGCCGCCCAGCTCAACGCAGCACTTTTTCAAATGCGCCCCGCACTTCGCCGCGATCCGCCGCCCCACAGGGGTGGAGCCGGTGAAGGAAACACCCTTCACCAGCGGGTTGTCGATCAACTCATCACCCACTTCAGCGACGCTGTTGCGGCTGCAGGTTACGACGTTGAACACGCCATCTGGCACGCCGGCTTCCTTGACGACTTCCGCGAAGTGAAGGCCGCCTGCGTAAGGCGTGTCTTCTGAGGGCTTGAGCACGATGGTGTTGCCTGCTGCCATGGGAAAGGCAAAGCCTCGCGCCGTCAGGATACCCGGCATATTCCAGGGCGAAATTACCCCAACGACGCCAATGGGAACACGAACAGCCGTCGAGAACTTGCCGTGCTCAGAGGGCAGAACTTCACCAATCGCGCTGTAACAAAGGCCAGCGGCCGCACGGAAAACTTCTGGCACGTATCCCGCTTCAAACATGCCCTTGCCGAACCAACCGCCACCTTCGTGCTGCGCGGCGGCGACATAGTCGGCCATTCGCCGTTCCCATACGTCAGCAATCTTGAGCATGAAGTGCGCGCGTTCTTGAAACGGCAATGCAGCCCAACCTGCCAAAGCTGCCTGTGCCGCATTGATCGCATCACCCGTCTCTTTGGCGCCTGCATCGGGAATGCTCGCCCAGACAGATCCGTCTGATGGGTTGAGATCATCGAAGTGATTGGGGGTATCGCGCCATTGACCATTGATGAACAGGCCACGGATTTGGGGTGCTTTTGGTGCGTGTTCGAGCATCAATCTAGTCCCTTTCAAAGGAGCCCGAGGGGCGCCGCTTGTAAACGTCTACGCGAGGTGCGCGATAAACTTCGATAACGACGGGTTCTTCGCTGTGTTCACGGTTTTGTTCCGTCCGTTCGGCTGGCGTCGAGGGGCTGTTGTTCGCTCTAATCGACGAAACCAAGGCTCTGGGCTTATAGGTGCGCACGCGTTCACTGGCTTGGCGCGCCGCCTGTTCGATATCCGTGACGACCCGCTCAATTTCTGAACTGGCCCGTGGGGCTGGGGCTGGGGATGGGGCCGACGTAGTCGTTGTCGATGGTGTCGAAGACTCTTTGGTAGAAACGTCGGCCGCGTTCGTAACCAAATCGTCGATAGAGCCTGAGATCAGGCTATCGGCAGAAGCGCGAGATGGGTGATATCCGGGCCGGATGAACGGCAAATGCGCTTTGGTATCGGGTTTCTGGGCTGCTTCTTCTGCCACAGGTTCAGCGGCTACGGTTTTGGGCTTGGACGTATCGCCGCCGAGGTAAGCGCTTTGCACCCTTGGGTCTTGAGCCAGGTCCGACGCCGTTGCCTCGTGCGTGATGCGCGTGTTTTCGAGCAAGTAGCCCCGGTCAGCGATGGCCAGGCTTTGCTTGGCATTTTGCTCCACCAAAAGCACACCAAGTCCAATCTCTCGAACCTTCTTCAGCGCAGCAAACAGTTCTTTGCTTAGCAGCGGTGACAGGCCAAGCGATGGCTCGTCCAGCATCAGGATAGTTGGGTTTGACATCATGGCGCGGCCAATCGCGACCATCTGTTGCTCACCGCCCGACATGGTGCGAGCGACCTGATTCTGGCGCTCTTGCAGCTTGGGAAATAGCTCCAGCACGCGGCGCAGATTTTCTTCTTCCGCTGCCCGAGCGCGCTTGGCACTGCCGCCCAAGCTTAGGTTCTCCGCCACGGTCAAATCGCCAAAAATCCCGCGCCCTTCTGGAACAATTGCGATGCCACTTTCAAGAATTAAGTCTGCGCTGAGCGTGTTCAGGCTCTGGCCGCCAAGGGTCCGCTGACCACCAACCTTACCTTCGCAGATCCCGCCAATAGCCCGCAGCAAACTGCTTTTCCCCGCACCATTTGCGCCGAGAATCACAACAATTTCACCAGGCGCAACAGCGAGGTTCACGTCGTTGAGGGCAGGGTGGGAGCCATAGGCGACCGACAGGTTTTGGACTGTTAGACTACTCATCTTCGTCCCCCAAGTAGGCGCGGATTACTTCCGGATCCGCGAGAACCTGCTCTGGCGACCCCTCGGCGATCTTCGCGCCTGAAGCCATGACCACGCATTTGTCACACAGGGACCGGATCGCACCCATGACGTGCTCCACCAGAATGATCGTCCGGCCTTCCTCCTGCAGCGTCTTAATCAGGTCGATACCCGCTTCCAGCTCGGTTGGGTTCAGGCCAGCCAGCCACTCGTCGAGCAGCAGGATATTCGGCTCCCCACACAGGGCGCGCGCCAGCTCAACCCGTTTTTGATCGATGTACGTCAGCTCTGTAATCGGCGCGTTGGGCGAGATGTTCAGGTTCACGCGTTCCATCATCCGCAGCGCAACCATTTTTGCCGACTGACCCCACTGTCGGCGGTGCCCAAAGACGGCACCAGCAACGACGTTTTCTAGCACGGTCAGGCCGGGCAGGAGTCTGACCAGTTGAAACGTGCGGCCGACACCGGCTCGTGCAATGGTCTGTGCCGCTTTGCCAGAGATTTGACGATCTGACAGGCTAATGAAGCCTTCGGTTGGTTTGAAGGCACCCGACATCATGTTCAGCATGGTGGTTTTGCCTGAACCGTTTGGTCCGATGATGCCCAGCACTTCGCGTTCATTAACGTCGAAGGACAGGCCATCAACAGCCACCAATCCGCCAAACCGTTTCGTGACGCGCTCCACGCGCAGCTTTGCCCTTGCCATAATTATCGCCGCTTCCGCACTTGTTCGAGGGCTTGCTCCAACCGACCCACAACGCCATGGGGCAGGAAGTAGACGATGACCAAGAAGACGACGCCCAGGAACAGCGTTGTTTGGTTCGGGAAGTAGGTCTGAACCAGCTCCCATAGAATGGTGAAAGGGATGACCCCAACCAGCGGTCCCCACAGGCGACCAGACCCACCCAACAGTGCGATGATCACCACCAAAAAGCTCAACTGCGGAGAGAAGACTTGGTTGGGTTCGATATAGGAGTAGCGCGGGGCGAGGATCCCGCCGACCAGCGCGCCAAAGAAACCGGTCGTGATGAACAGAATGACTTTCGCGGTTGCCGTGTTGATCCCAACGTGCCGCGCAACGGTTTCATCGCCCCCGATAATTCGCAGCGAGAAACCCAATCGGCTCCGATTGATGAGCCATCCCAGCATGTAGACGGTGGCCGCAACGGCCAGCAACATCCAGTAAATGTGCCTCTCGGTATAATCCGTCAGGACATAGAGACCGCGGCTGCCCAGGAAGTTGTTTTGGATCCAGCTCACAAGGTTTCGGATCATTTCCGCTAAACCAAGGGTGAAAATCACGAAATACACCCCTGACAACCGGAGTGTTGCCAAGCCGATCAAGGCTGCCAGAACAGCGCCCGTAAATGGAACGATGGCGAGCATCAACCAGAAGGGTTGCTGGTAGTCGCTCATCCCTGTGGCGAGTAAATATCCACCCAGTCCAAAGAAAGCGGCTGTGGCCAGGGAGATATAGTGCGTCGGGCCTGAGAACATGGACCAACTCGTCGCCAAGGCGATGTACATCATGCCCGTCACACAGACTGAGAGCCAATAGCCGTTCGCCACCAAAGGCACAGTGGCGGCAAAAGCGGCAAGAACGGCGATAATGAGAAGTTCGGTAAATGAGCCTCGGATCATGTTGGTTTCCGTCCAAACAGACCTTGTGGCCGGAACAGCAATATCCCGAGGAAAATCAAATACGCCGCGGCCAATGTCAGACCCGGGTCAATCAGGGTGGCAACGGTGGTCTCGACCAGCCCGAGAATCACCGCTGCAATGAGAACGCCGCGCGTGTCACCCACGCCACCCATGATCACGATGATCAAGGCCTTCATGGTAAAAATCACGCCTATGGAAGCGTCCAAGGTGATGAATGTCGAAATCAGCACCCCGCCGACTGCTGTGATTGCCCCGCCTAGGGCAAAGGCCAGCGCAGAGATCTTGGGAACGTCGATCCCAACCAGCAGAGCCGACTGCGGGCTTACGGCAACAGCGCGAACGGCCATGCCAGTGCGACTGCGGTTGAGCCAAAGGTAAAGTGCCAAGCCAATGCAGCACGCGACGGCAAAGGCAACAATCCGGCTCAGGCTGGCCTTTGTGCCAAGAACTTCGATGGGAATAGACAGATACTTGTAGGCGAAAAAACCGCCTTCGATGGAAATCATGATGCCGATCAGGATGAAACTCATCCCAAAAGTGGCAAGGATCGAGTCAACTTCGAGCTGTCCCTGATTTTTTGATCGGGAAACAAGGGGCCGCAGCAGAAAACGGTAGATGAGCCAATTGCCGGCAAAGGCGAGCGGCGCTGCTAACACCATGGTCAGATAGGGGTTCAGCTTTCCGACTGTGAACATCCAGAACGCTGCCAGAGCGCCAAGAACAAGCATTTCGCCGTTCGCAAGATTCATGATCCGCGAAACCCCGTATTGCAGGTTCAAACCCAACGCGACCAGCGCGTAAGTTCCTGATAGCAGCAGGCCAGAGATCACAATGTCCAGCATGACTTCTCAATTTTCGATGAAAAAAGGGCAAACGAGGAACACTGGATGGGATCCAAATGTTCCTCGTCTAAGGCTAAAAGTTTAGGTCCGTGGGGGGTTAGTCCCAGCCGTCCTTCAGACGAACATCAACCGCACCTTCAACATTGGTGCCCTTGACGCCGCGGAAGACGCCGTCTTGCCACTGCCCAACGCTCCAGAATTTGGCGGAGAAATTGTCTTCAAACGTGATCGTGCCCATAACGGTGTCAAAGGCGTTATCCTTGATGTACTGGGTCACCACCGCGCGGTCTGTTGTGTCCGCACCTTCGATGGCTTGCTCAAGAATTTGCAAGGAAGCGTAGGTGTTTGCTGAGGCCCAGTAGTCTGCCACTTTGCCGGTTACAGCTTCGTGTGCAGCCCGGTATTCAGCAATCTTTGGATCATCAACGTTGGTACCACCGGCACCCAACACGTTGTTAATCTTGGAACCATAAGCGCCTGCGAACGCAGGGAAGCTGGTTGCTACTGCTGAGTAGTAGATCGACACATCGAGGTCTTCGATGATGGCTTGCTGAGCCAAACCAAAGCTATCTGGTGGGTAGGACCAAGCGATAAAGGACGTTGGGTTCGATGCCTTGGCGCCCTTCATGACCGGCGACAGATCTGGCGTGCCAAGCGGGTAAGACTTGTCGTACACCAGCTCGAAGCCTGCATCGGTAAACATCGTCCGTGCAACGTCGGCCAGCTCGATACCAAAGGCATCAGCAACGTTCACCATGGCGACCCGGTTGTCGATGTTTCCAGCTTCGCGCTGCTCAACCAAGATGTCGCGTACGCCAGTTACAAAGGCGGTCGTAGTACCGAGTGTAAAGAACAGGTTATCGTAGCGACCCGTCAGCTCTTCAACTTTGTCGGTAATCGCAGAAACGGCAATCATCGGGTAGCCGAATTTCCCGTAAACAGGAGCGGCAGCGATGTTGAAGCCGGTTCCGTAAGGCGCGACAACAAANTCAACTTTGTCTTGGGTCGCNAGGCGNTGAGCCAGTTTGATGTGTTCGCCTGGNTTGGTTTTGTCATCGTANTCNATGACNTCAACCGGGCGCATTTCACCGCCAACGTTCAAGCCGCCGCGTTCATTAACTTGTGCAGCCCAAAGTTCAACGTTTGGCCATTGAGTAACGACAGCACCGCCGGCCAAAGCGCCGGTTTTAGGTGCAACAGAACCAATTTTGATAGGGGTTTGAGCACTGACCGAAACGGCCGTTGCAAGTGCCAGTGCACCCGTTGCAAGCGCTAGTAAATCTCTGCGCAACATAGTGGTTTCCTCCTCAGAAATCCTCCCGCTTCTGGCATCAGAAGCGCGAATTCACGGTATCAGTATTAAAGGGTAAGTCACGTAAAACGTACGAATATAGGCACCAATTCTCCTGTTTAGTTGCGATGTTATGCATTCCCAGTGTTTGTTTAAGCTATTGAAAATAATAGATAAAAGCTCAAGTTTTCCCTGCTTTTCGCTCGCGTTCTTGAGGCTGAGCCTTGGCGTGTGATTATCCGTGTTCGTGGTTTGGGGCCGTCGGATGCATCTCGATAGTGTGCCGAAATCATATCCATACGCTTCCCCCTAGAATAAGCGCCATGAGCACTAAGACTGAGATGATTGCCCGCTCAAACCAGATTGGTTTTGCGCGTTGGATGATGGCATCGCCCAGTCGCATTCCGGCCAGCAGCGGTATGATGGCCGCGCAGGATAAAATCAGTGTTTGGCCGTCCAGCAGACCGATCAAAACCAGCGTCGGCAGTTGCACGAGGCCGAGGGCGATGAAGAAGATGGCGATGGTCGCGATAAAGGGTTGGCGCTGGAGGTGCAGAGCGCTCAGGAAGGTCACGCTGATCGGTGCTGAGATCCCCGCCGCACCCTGAAGGAAGCCTGCAAATGTGCCGACGGGTCCAGCCAGCAGCGTTCCGCCTTGTGGGGCAATGGCCAGCGCTGGCTTGAGCAGGCGGGCCAGAATGTAGGCCGCGACGATCCCTGCGACTGTGAGTTTCAAGACATCGGTCGGCAGCCCGTCTAGGGCAAAACTGCCGATCAAAGCGCCCAGACCGCCACCGGCGGCAAACAACCAAGGGAGCGGTCCTTTCGGGATGCTGCTTCGATACTGAAACAGCTGTTGAGCGTTTGAGACGAGGTTGGGCATCACAAACATGCAAACCGCAAACGGCACGCTGAAAAACAGGGCGAGCACAGGCACCGCCAGAAGTGGCGCACCCATGCCCAAAGCGCCCTTCAGGACGCCGCCGACCAAAAAGGCCAGACCGACAAGGATCGAAATCTCAAGAATTGTCGCTCTCCCTTCCGGCTTTCTGGCTCACGATACCAACGACAATTGAGGGGGCATTTGCGCCCCTTCCATCTTGTTGAGTGCTTGTTTGATATTGGTCTGGGCGATTCTGGCGTGCTCAAGCACCAAGGCTTCGGCGCGCGTTGCCTGTCCGTTGGCGATGGCGTCGAAAATGGCGCGGTGTTGGGTTTGCGCTTCTTGGAGGTTGGCGAACCCAACGGTGTTCACGTCCTCGCTCGACAAGAATGCGGATGGTGAGGCGAACGGGAAACGATAGCTCCGCGAAACCTCGTCCGCGACGAAACTGAGGCGCGGTAAATTGGCTTGGATTTCATGAAACTGCGAATTCAGTGAGGCGTAATCAGCGATGTCGGTGTTGGCGACGGCGATATCGAGCGCGGCCAGCAGATCGCGCATCGCATCGAGATCATCGCTTACAACGCCCTGTTCAACGCCAAGCCGAACGGCAAGACCCTCAATCGCTCCGCGCACTTCAATCGCGGCATAGACCTCCGCGATTGAAAAGCTGCGCACGCGATAACCGCTCCGCTCCCGCACCAGTAAACCTTCGGCTTCGAGCTGCACTAGAGCCTCTCTCAGCGGGGTGCGCGAAACGCCCATGCTCTCAGAAAGATGCGAGGCTCTCAGCTTGGTCCCGCCTTGGATCTCTCCGCTTGCGATCCGTGCGCGAATTTCGGTGAGCACCAGCAGCCAAGTTGATTCGAGTTTTTCGGTGGTCACGGCACATCCTAGTAGTTTTGAAATTTTGTAAGTTCGATCTTTCCGCGTTTTCGGATCCAAATCTAGCCCTTTAGAAGGCAAAAATAGGGGAAAAGACACAAAACATCATGCAAAACTTAATAAATGGATCCAATATTTTGCAAAAGACTATGAAAATGATCCTTGACGAGGGCGTTTAAGCCATATTGGATGCAAAAAAGTTCGTTACACCAAAAAATTTCGGATCCAAAACGAATTTGCCTTTGTTTGAGAACAGCTTCACAGGAGCCACAATGTCCAACTTGACCGCCAAGATCGCGCAGCACTCCAACGCCGTGGAAATGCTTAGAAATTCAAAGTCAGGGATCTATGTTTACCCCGTTGTGGCGCCTGAGTTTTCAAATTGGCGTTCCGAGCAGCTCGCTTGGCGGTCGTCGGCAGTGTTGTTTGACCAGACGCATCACATGGACGAATTGACGGTTGAGGGGCCGGATGCAGAAGCGTTCCTTGCCCACACGGGTATCAATTCCTTTTCAAACTTCAGTCTGAATCGCGCGAAGCACTTTGTGCCGGTTACGCCGGCTGGGTTTGTCATCGGTGACATGATTATTTTCCGCGAGCGGGAGGATAAATTCGTCCTGGTTGGCCGCGCGCCTTCAGCCAACTGGCTGATGTTCCAAGCGGCAACAGGCAGCTGGAACGTGCGTGTCCGACATGACCCGCGGTCGGACAGTCGCCCGGACGGCAAAGCGATCTACCGGACACACTACCGGTTCCAGATCCAAGGGCCGGACGCTATGGCTGTCCTGTCCAAGCTGAACGGCGGCGCTTTGCCCGATATTCCGTTCTTTCACGTGGATTCCATCCAGATTGGCTCACGGTCTGTCCGAGCCCTTCGGCACGGCATGGCCGGTGCGCCGGGTTTGGAAATCTGGGGCCCTTACGCTGATAAATCCTACATCCAATCCACCATTGAACAGGCCGCGCGCGATGTTGGGGTGGACTTGCGGTTGGTCGGCAGCCGCGCCTACAGCACCAATACGTTGGAATCGGGTTGGATCCCGTCGCCTTTGCCGGCGATTTATACCGGTGATGGGATGCTGGCGGATTA
>PAHJ01000149.1 GCA_002705565.1 Geminicoccus sp.
GAAACCCGGGTTGCCTCCCCTAGTTTCCCTAACGACTCTCAGCGGGGAATGGATGACCCATGGTAATCAATCGACGCGAAGCACTTCACATCGTCGCCGGCGTAGGAACGGCTCTAGCCGTGGCCGGACCTTTGCCTGCTGCCGCTGCCGGTGAAAATGAGGCTGCGCAGGTGGAACCTGAAACTTTGATCATAGATGATTTCAGCCAGGCGCCTGAAGCGACGGTCGGTGGACGCTGGTCCTATGTATCGGACCGGGTCATGGGCGGGGTTTCCAATGGTGGTGGCGCCTATGAGATGATGGAGGATCGCTTGGCCATCCGGCTCTATGGCGACGTCAGCACCAGTAACAACGGCGGATTTATTCAGGTTAGCCTGCGCCTTGATGGCCGGCAGCTTCAGGCTGATCGCTACGCAGGCTTGGAAATTGACGTGATGGGGAACGGTGAAGACTACAATGTTCATGTCACAACCACCCGCAGTTTTCCGCGATGGCGGTTTTATAAGCATACGTTTGCAACCACCAATTCTTGGGCAAGGCTTCGCCTGCCGTGGTCCGACTTTACCAGCGATACTTTCCGCCAACCGCTGGATCCTGCGACCATTAACCGCTTGAACCTAACCGCTTACGCCCGCGATTTCGAAGCTGATCTGGCGGTCAGTCGAATTGCGCTTTATCGCTGAAGGCTCTAGCTCTCAGCACGTGAAGGTGTTGCCCGGGGCAAAGGGTATTCGCGTGAGGCCGGTAAGCTGGCATAAGGCTTGAGTCGCGTGAGCATTCAGCCGCCCACCGGCCTTTGACCCTGGCATCAAAAGAACGATCATTCCGTGAAACCTGACACCAAATCACCGCCCATCGTCGTGATTGGCGGCGCCAATATGGATCTGACGGGGCGTGCCGCTGTTCCAATGCGAGCCGGAGATAGCCTGCCGGGGCAGGTGCAGGCGAGCGCGGGTGGCGTGGGGCGGAATATTGCTGAAGCCTTGGCACGCCTGGGACGATTTACCAAGCTGATCGCAGCTTTGGGTGACGATGGTTTCGCGGAGGATATTGTTCGTCAAACGTCCGTGGCGGGGGTTGATTTACGCGCAACCTTGCGGGTGCCACAGCAAACGACGTCGACCTACCTGTCGGTTCTAGACGACGCCGGTGAAATGCAGGTTGCCATCAATGACATGGCCCTGGTCGAGGCGCTGACCCCCAGAGTGCTCGCCGAACGCCATCGGGATCTTGATGATGCGCTCGCTTGGGTGGTTGACGCCAACCTCAGCGATTCCGCTTTGGCGCATTTGTTTGAAAGTGCCGGTAATGGCCGCATTATCTGCGCTGAACCGGTTAGCGCCATTAAAGCGACCAAACTGCGTCCCTGGCTGCAACGCATTTCCCTACTCAAGCCCAATCGGATGGAAGCCGTTGCCCTGACCGGGCTGGACGAGGATTGCGCCGCATCTGATCTTGCGACGGCCTTGCATCAGCAAGGCGTGGAGCGGGTGGTGATTTCACTGGGCCGCGACGGTATCTATGGCAGCGACAAGGACGGCACAATCTTTACCCAGGCCAGCTATCCCGTCTCGATCCAGTCGGTTACAGGGGCGGGGGATACGCTGATGGCGGCCTTGGTTGATACCTTTCTGGCAGGCCAGGCCTTATCGGAGGCCTTGCCATGGGCGCAGGCAGCAGCAACCTTGTCGCTGAAATCAGCACGCGCCATTCATCCCGGCCTATGCGAGGCTGCTGTCCGTTCTGAACAAGAGGCTCATTCATGATCCATCCCTTGATCCAATCATCGCCTGAGGTGCGGGATGCGCTGACGCAGGGACGGCCAGTGGTGGCCTTGGAGTCCACCATTATCAGCCACGGCATGCCCTTTCCTCGCAATGTAGAGACGGCCTTGTCGGTTGAGCAGCAGGTCCGCGACAATGGCGCAGTACCGGCAACTATCGCCGTTATGGCAGGGCGGCCAACCGTTGGTCTGACGGCGGACCAGATTGAGCATCTGGGGAAAGAGGGTTTGCGCGTGACTAAGGTCAGTCGCCGCGATCTGCCGCAAATCATGGCGACGGGCAAGGACGGTGCGACAACCGTCGCCTCAACCATGATCCTTGCCGCTCGCGCCGGAATCCAGGTCTTTGCGACCGGTGGTATTGGCGGCGTTCATCGCGGCGCTGAGCGCTCGATGGATGTTTCGGCGGATTTGCAGGAATTGGCACAAACTGATGTGGCAGTGGTCTGTGCTGGGGCAAAAGCGATCCTCGATTTACCGAAAACGCTGGAATACCTTGAGACTCACGGCGTCCCCGTTCTTGGCTTTGAAACGGACGATTTGCCCGGCTTTTATACCCGCGAAACCGGATTGCAGGTTGATCACCGCGTGGACACGCCCGCGCAGATTGCCCAGTTGTTGCGGGCGAAGTGGGATTTTGGACTGCACGGTGGCGTGCTGGTGACAAACCCGGTTCCGGCTGAATTTGCCATGCCGCGCAAGCGGATTGAACAAGCGGTCGAGCAGGCTTTGTCCGAAGCAGAGGCCAAAGGGGTCACAGGCAAGCAGTCTACGCCCTTTCTGCTCGCCCGCGTGACCGAGCTTACCGGCGGTGACAGTCTGGCAACAAACATTCGCCTGGTTGAAAACAACGCACGGCTAGCCGCTCTGATTGCTCGGGAAGTCGCGAAAACCCATACCTGAATCGGTGGGTGCGGCATCCATAGAATAGCTGTTAAAGCTGATGTCCCCCAACCACGACCACAAGGCGAGCAAGGGTTCAGCACCGGTTTTGGTCGCGTGGTCCTCGTTGGCCTGATGCAGCACGTAGGAATTGGGCGGGCGCGGGGTCCACGTGTCTGTCACGTGTTGCCAGAACCCGGTCCCAGAAACGATATGGTATAACTCGACCGCTTCGTGACGGTGGCGCGGGTAGAAGGTGTGTCGGTCATGCCAATAGATGCCCAACCGGACCTGATCGCTGTAAAGCATTCCATCGGGTCCCATGAACTCAACGTAGGCGCGGTTGGTATGTTCGTTGTCAGTGAAAACACCTCGGGTTTGCCAGACCAGAAAAGGGGATAGCCTTTCGAGGGCCTGGGCCAGCGGATCCTGGTACAACGGCGCCAGAGCGCCTGCGAGAACGACATCGTGCGCGCAAAGGTGCCACTTTGGGCGCGCATCCGCGTGGGCCCGCACCATCCGCGCTGTTTCTCGTCCGTGCTCTGTACCCGTCGCGTCAAAGCGCAGGGCAAATTGGTCAAATAAGCTTAACCAAGCTTGATCAAGGGTCGAGAAATCCTGCATGGCGAACCGTCTTCAACACAACAACTGACGGTGGCACAATGGCTGTCTTTGTGGGTTTAAATCGCTCTTGTCAGCGGCATCACCGCGTCGTTTTTTCCGCAATTGCTGTGCCGCAGGCCCAGCCGGACGACCAGGCCCACTGAAAGTTGTAACCGCCCAACCACCCGGTGACATCCACGACCTCACCGATGAAGTAGAGCCCGGGCACGGCGCGAGCTTCCATTGTTTTTGAATCCAACCCGTCAGTATCGACACCCCCCAAGGTGACCTCTGCGGTGCGGTAGCCTTCTGAGCCTGTGGGCTGTAGTTCCCAGCAATTGATTCGGTCTGCGAGCTGGTTCAGCGTTCGGTCGGACTGGTCCCCCACACGCGCCTGGGCCAACTTCGGGCCCAGTATCGACTGCACCAGACGCTGGGGCAGGATCTCTGAGAGCAGCGTGGACAGGTTCCGCTTCCCCGCTTCTGCCCGCCACTGTTTGAGTCCGGCTTGGGCTGACCACCCCGGGGCAAGGTCCACTCGGATGGGTGTGCTTTCACGCCAATAGCTCGAAATCTGCAAAATCGCTGGGCCTGAGAGGCCGCGATGGGTGAACAGAATGGCCTCTTCAAACGCCGTTTTACCATGATGCACCACCGCATCTGCCGCAACTCCGGCCAACGCCTTGCATTCGTCGAGAAGGGTATCGGTAAAAGTCAGTGGCACCAGAGCGGGGCGGGTAGGAGTGAGACTCAGGCCGAACTGTTCTGCGAGTTGGTAGCCCAGTGAACTCGCGCCCATTTTCGGGATCGATTTCCCGCCACAGGCCACCACCACGTGCTGTGCTGTTACCGCGCGGCGCTGACCTTCGCGCTCCAGCACTGTGGTAAAGCCTGTGCCTGCCTTGGCCAGCGAGACCAGCTGTGTTTTCAGCCATAGTTGGGCGCTAACCCGTTCCATTTCGTCACGCAGCATGGTGATGATGTCTTTGGCGCTGGTGTCGCAGAACAGCTGGCCGAGGGTCTTCTCGTGATAAGGAATACCGTGCTGAACTACCAGATCGAGGAAGTCCCACTGCGTGTAGCGCTTGAGCGCTGATTTGGCGAAGTGCGGGTTTTGGGAGAGGAAGTTCTTGGCTTCTGCGCCCATGTTGGTGAAGTTACAGCGCCCGCCGCCAGAAATCCGGATCTTCTCCCCCGGCGCCCGGGCATGATCGATCACCAGCACGCGCCCCCCTTGGGCACCGGCAAAGGCCGCCGCCTGCATGCCAGCGGCACCGGCGCCAATAATCAGGGTGTCAAAGTGCGTATCAGCGGTCATTCGCTTCATTCCGGATCTACTACATAAACCGACCTTGGTTCATACTGATCCACAGGATAGCCCATCGCGTGTTGATGAGCACCGGGATTAGGCAGGGAACAGCATCGCATGAACGGTTTTGACTTTCGCGGCAAGAACGCCGTTATCACCGGCGCGGGCAGCGGTATTGGCCGGAGTTTGGCGCTTGAGTTGACCGCGCGCGGCATTAACGGACTGGCGCTGTGTGACATCCGGGAACACTTGGTTGAGGCGACCGCGGAAGAGGCCCGCGCGGGCGGGGCAAAGGTTTCGATCCATGTCTTTGATATCGCTGACCGGACCGAGATTGAAATGCTTCCGGAGGCGGTGGAAGTCTTCCACGGTGGGGCTGATATTTTGATCAACAATGCGGGTGTCACTCTGGCTGGCCGCTTTGAGGCGTGTACGCTGGATGAGTTCGAGTGGCTGCTGACTATCAACTTGCTGGGGGTCATCCGGATGAGCCGCGCCTTTATGCCCGTATTGCGCCGCGCGGAAACGGCTCAAATCATAAACATCTCGTCCATGCTCGGCCTGATCGGTGTTCCTAATCAGGCGGCTTACTGCACCAGCAAGTATGGTGTTCGGGGTTTTTCCAGCGCCTTGCGAACCGAACTGAAGGACAGCGCAATCGGCATTACCGTGGTTCACCCCGGCGGGGTTGCCACCAACATCATGAAAAACGCCCGAATGGCTCAGACCATGCCTCAGGAGGAGGTCGAAAAGGGGCGGGCCATGGCTGAGAAAGTGCTGGTGATGCCACCGGAAAAGGCAGCTTCGATCATCCTCGACGCCGCGGCTAGGAGAAAAGAACGCGTCCTTGTTGGGTCCGACGCGAAGCTTGCGGCCTTGCTCGAGCGTTTCTTCCCTATCCGAACGTTCGACCGGCTGATGGCGCTTTCGAGATTGGGACGGTAACGAGAAGGGACTGGATTGAGAGAATGGCGAGCCCGGTTACTGCATCCGGCATTGAGAAATCCAACGCTGCAAGAAGAAACCGGGCTCAATAGGTTAGGCTAGTCCTTGGGCAAACCCATCAGGACGTCACTGGTCATGGGGGTCATGACGGTGGTTTCCACCAGCGCACCCGCGTCAATCCGAGCTTGAGTCAGTTCAGCATCATCACGGAATGAGGCGATACTCTCTGGACCGGCAAAGTCGATGAGCACCAGCAGCTTGTTGTCATCATCTGCCTCGGTTCCAGCATAGACCAGCTTCATGCCGTAGGCTTTCATCTTGGCCTGATTGGCCAGAGCCATATCACGCCAGGGTGCGAAGCCGCGAGCCAGATCTTGGGTCAGTTTTACAATCATTTTCATCGTCCTTTGTGAGCGGTTCATAAACGTACTGACCCCAATAAACGGCCAAAGGATCACGGCAGACCAGCAAATAAATCCGATGTTTTCACATTTTTCATAAATAGAAAAAAGTTAAGGCGATCGTTGGCGGTTAGGCCATCAATCGGGCGTCCCAGGGATAGTCCGACAGCAGCTCGTATCCTGTGTCGGTGATCAGCACCTGTTGCTCCAGTTTGACCCCGTCTCGCTCGCCGACCGCCCCGCAATAGGACTCCACACACACCACCATGCCAGCCTCAAAAGTCCCATCATAGACCTGGGTTCGCCAGGGATGCTTGACCTGAGGGTACTCGTCGCACATGCCCACACCGTGCAGCAGGCAACTGTACGCGCGTTCACGGAAGGCGGGATCCATGGGCTTGCACAGGTCTCGGAACGCATGCAGGCCCAGACCCGGGCGCAGCAATGCCATGTTGTATTCAACTTCCTCAACGGCAAGCTGATACAGCTCACGCTGGCGTTTGGTGGGTTTCGAGGGGCCGCAATGGAGGGTGCGGGAGATGTCGGCAAAATAGCCCATGGGGCCGACCATGTCGGTGTCGAAGCCAACAAGATCGCCGTCCTGTATGACCCGTTGCGAGGCTTCTTGCAGCCAGGGATTGATGCGGTCGCCGCTGGCCAGCATGCGGCCATCGTGCCAGTCGCCATTGTTGGCGAGGTTGGTGTAGTTGAGCAGTGCCCAAAGCTGGACCTCTGTCACGCCAGGGCGCAGGGCTTCTTCAAGCTTGGCGATGCCCAACTGGGCCACGGCGCAGGACCACTTGATGCAATTGACCTCGTCCTCGTTCTTGATCACCCGAGCGGCTTCGGAAACCTGCACGCCATCGACAACATCCAACCCGCGGGCGTCCAAAGCCCTGGTCAGGCTCGGGTTGACATATTCGACCGCAACGCGCCGCGTCGTATCGCCGGTTTCGGCGAGAAATTCGCAGATGTCTCCGGCTAGCGCCTGCGCGAGTTCGGGGAGGTCTTCGCCGCCGTCGAAGTAGTGCAGGGGCCGCCCTGGGCGCACGTCCTTGACCACGTCGGTTTCGCCATAAGCCGCATTGATCACCAAGGGCCCCTCAGCGGGCACAAAAACATAAGTCGTTGGAATATGAGATTGAAACAAGGCATAGGTTCGATACTCAGCCGCATAGCGCAGGGAAATTGGGTTGACCAACGCCGTCAGCCCAATGCCGCGCTGGCGCATCTGCTCGCGCAGTCTTCCAACCCGGTAGGCATAGAGCCGCTCGAGGTCGATTTCCGGCATTTCACGGTACTGACGCAGGTCACTCCACTGCTCGCCCACGACCAAATGATCAGGATGCTTCGCGTTCATCAGATCCTCCCAAAAGGGGGCTTAGCGGGCTTATCTTTGGCCTGGCTTGCCTCAATGCGTCTGAATATCGGAGTTGCGACGCCGGCCTTGTGAACAGTTATCGCGCAAGCCTTGCTGCTTTTGCGCGCCCTTGTCGGAGGGGGGGAGATGACCATGTTTAACGCATACTCGCTAAAGGAGCACCGCTGTGACTTTTCGGCCCGTCAAATCTGAAACCCTCGCCCAACCGACCATGGAAGGCGCTGGCGTGCATTTGCACCGTGCGTTTGGGTTTCATAACCCCAGCGCTTTTGATCCTTTCTTGCTGTTCGATGATTTTCGAGGCGATCACCCCAGCCAGTTCGAAAAGGGCTTCCCCTGGCACCCGCATCGGGGAATTGAAACCATCACCTACGTGCTTGCTGGGACGGTCGATCATGCAGACTCGCTGGGCAACAAAGGCAGTCTGGGTGCAGGCGACATTCAATGGATGACGGCCGGAAGCGGTATCATGCATCAGGAAATGCCCCATGGTAACGCCCAGGGCCAGATGCATGGATTTCAGCTTTGGGCGAACCTTCCTTCGTCGCTGAAAATGACCGGGCCGCGCTATCAGGACGTGTCAGCCAGCGACATCCCGGAAGTGATCGACGATGATGGCACAAGGGTCAAAGTGATCGTTGGCTCATTCTGGGGCAAGCGTGGCCCGGTTGATGGTATCGCAGCCGAGCCCCAATACCTCGATATTACGGTTCCAGCCGGGGTGAGAAAGACTTTCAAGGTCGATGTTGAACGCCACGCCTTTGCCTATATTTTCGAAGGCTCGGGGTCGTTTCGTGATGCCTCCCAGCCTTACGGGGTTCGGGTGGAAAAGGAGATTAATGGTCAGGAACTGCATCTGCGCGACATGTCCGGCAACCGGACGCTGGTCCAATTCGACCAGGGTGATGAAGTCACCATTCAGGCTGGGGAGCATGGGATCCGGTTCTTGCTGGTATCTGGTAAACCGCTCAAGGAACCCGTGGCCTGGCACGGTCCGATTGTGATGAACACTGGCGAAGAGCTGCGTGAAGCAGTCCGAGATCTGCAAAACGGCACCTTTATCCGCGCACAGCCTGACGGCTTGTAATGGCCCCCAACGCTCCGATGCGAGGGCGTCTGACCAAACGGACCTTCGGACCCTTTTTGTGTGATGCGCCCTTGCGGGCGCCAGGCGCTAGGCGCTGCTACTGTCTTCTGCCGTGGCAGCAGCCTAGGCGTCCTCCACCAGGACGTCCGCCGCCTCCTCGCCCACGTCGAGGTCAAACACCAATATCCCTGCGCTCCCATTGAAGCAAAGCGAGGACAGCAAGGCGCCGGCTTCGATGTGCTTAGGGTGGGCGGCGTAGGCGTCCAGGGCAGCTTTATCGCTGAAGGTAATGACAAACCCGGTCTCATAGGCGGGTGATTTGCCCTCGAAATCGCGGTTCGGACCGGCGGCGAAATCGTAGACTCCCTCGATATCATCGAGCACGTCACCGATCATCTCGTAGGCATCCATTAAACGGTCAAATTCCGCTTCTTCGGCCAGGTTTAAAAAGACACAGTGCTTGATCATGGGTGCTGCTCCTCAGCTTCGCCGACACATTGCAAGGCAGTCACGGCGATCAGATCGTAAACATCCTGGGCCGTGCACCCGCGGGATAGATCATTGGCGGGTTTGGCGAGCCCTTGCAAGATTGGGCCGATGGCTGTTGCACCGCCAATGCGCTGGGCAATCTTGTACGCGATATTCGCAGCCTCCAACGATGGAAAGACAAACACGTTGGCATCGCCTTGAATCTGCGCATTAGGCGCCTTGGAGGCGGCCACTGCAGGCACAAAAGCAGCATCAAACTGCAGCTCGCCATCGATGATCAGGGCAGGGCGGGTCTGTCGGGCCAAGTCTTTGGCCGCGTTGATCTTGTCGATGCTGGGGTGAGTAGCGCTGCCCATGGTCGAGAACGACAGCATGGCGACCCGTGGATCCTGCTGCACTAAAGCGCCAAAACTGTCGGCCGAGGCCAGCGCGATCCCGGCGAGCTGCTCGACCGTGGGTTCTATGGTGAGCCCCGCATCAGCGAAGATAAGGGCACCGGCTTTGTCGCCGTGGCGTTCTTCAGTCAGGATCATCAGGAAGAACGAAGAAACCGCGCCAGCATCGGCGTGCTTGCCGATCACCTGTAGGGCGGCGCGGACCGTGTCTGTGGTGGTGGCAACTGCGCCCGCGATGGTGCCGTCAGCGTGGCCAGTGTGGACCATCAGTGCTGCAAAATTCAGCGGGTCTTGCGCCAACTGCAAAGCCTGATCCTCCTGCATGCCCTTGTGCTGGCGCCGGCGGTAGAGGGCGCGTGCTAAGTCGGGTAGCAACGATGAAGTGGCCGGGTCGATGACGGAAACGCGGTCGGACGAGTGATCGCCAAGCAGCCCGGTTACTGTCGCGTGACGGCCTAGGAGCGTGACATCAGCCAAGCCGGCCGCCGCTGCTTTCAGCCCGCCCTCGACAACCCTTGGGTCTTCACCCTCAGCGAGCACGATACGCCGCCGAACGGCTTTGGCACGTTGATGGATCAGAGCAATGGGGTCAGTCATAGAGCAGGGTTCCTCGAGCCGGAAGCGTGGACTTGAGCCCTTTTAGCGGCGGTATGGCCTCAAGGACCAGAGGAAACTCAATACGATGAGGATGACCAACAGGCATTCTGGTGACTACTCTGAGACCTGCCCACGACCCCGCAGTGAACGCGCAAAAACTCCCTGCTGGCGCCCAATAGTTGGGGTGCACTTGGTTCGTCGATCATGTGGCCACAGGGGCTTTGCGATTGGATTGCAGCGTTGAAATTTCTACGAGCACATATTGTTTGCTCGGCTATGTCCTTGGTGCTAGCTTCCGGCGAAATCAACGGCGGTACCGTGGCGGAGAGGCTACGCACCGGATTGCAAATCCGTGTACACCGGTTCGAATCCGGTCGGTACCTCCATGATTTTAAGGGTTTTTTTGTCCCGCCAGATGCCGATGTTCCCACTATTTTTCGTGCGTTCCCATTTTCAGCATTTGTTCCGTCGCTTCAGCTGCGATTTTAGCGTTCTTGGTTTTATCTATTTGCTCAGTGTAGCGCTGGACTATTGCCAGAGTTTTTTGCCCGGACAGGCCCACCACTGGGCCGGACGGTCATGGTTCCCATTTTTCCATTTCAGCCATCAGGGTCGGAACAAACGGAATCACAAGCTCCTTTGATGTCTTGGATTGCCTCCAGTGAATCGCTCCGTCCGAAACCTGAGACCAGTCCAGGCTTGAGGCGAAGGTAGCGCTTGGAAGGCGGCATCGGACGGAAACGGGAGAATTGGCTGTGGCACGGGGTCTAGCTGTGGGTCTGTTCCTGGCACCTATTCTGCCGGTGCTTCAGGCGGTAACGCCAGAGCGATCGCAGCCAGCACGCCACCGGCCATTGCTCCGCCACCGACCAGGGGGTTGGAGGATGCGTTCTTGGTCGTGTTTTCAGTGGTACCTTGAGCCAGTTCAAAACGCTGGATCTCTACTTGCTCAAACAGGCGGGGTGCATGACGGGCACATAACTTCTTGGAAAGCGGTCGTGGTACCGCATCGTGGGCATGGGAATTCGTATTCATTCATCCCGGCTAGGTCCGCTGTGAGCCACGGGTGCCTAGCTTATCTCTAAAGCTTTGACTTGATGTACGCCGTGGCCTCGATCTCCACGACGGCTTCGTCTTCGATCAACTCCGTGATAACGACCATGGACATGGCGGGGAAGTGCTTACCAAAGACGCGCTGGTAGGCCTGTCCGACTTCTTTCTGTTTTTCTGCATACTCCGATTTATCCCGGACGAACCAAGTCAATCGGCCAATGTCCCTGATTTCTCCCCCCGCAGCGGCAACGACGTCGGTGATGTTTTTCAGGGCCTGTTCCATTTGTGGAATGAAACCGCCCTTGACGAGGTTCTTATTTTTGTCCCAGCCAATCTGGCCGCTAACATGCAGCGTGCCGTCGTCCATCAACATGCCGTTGGAATAACCACGCGCCGGGGCCCAGTCCTTGGGTTGTATGCTTTGAGACATCAGTTCTGCTTTTCTTTCATTGTGCGGGACAGAGTGGCGCGGACGGATGCCGGCCACTGTGTCGGTTTTCCGCCGGTGCCCACGCATACGATTGTTTGGTCAGCGATGAAGCGGTCTGAGCCGTCGCAATGCGCGCGGGTTTCCAGACGCAGACTTGTCGCGCCCAAAGCCAGCGGACGCAGCTGTAAATCAAGCACGTCACCGTGCCGACAAGGGCGCTGGAACCGGATGTCAAAGCGCGCGGTGGGTACGCCGTAGTCCGGATGCATGGTTTCGAACGGCCACTTCAGAACGTCTGCGAACATCGCCTCGACCGCATCATTGATCATTTCGAACAGGCGAGGGTAGAAGGCAATTCCCGCCGGATCACAGTGTTTGAACAGCACCTTTTGTGGAAACCGATAGAGCATTTAGCGGGTAAAAACCTTGAAGGTCTGGATCGTGTTGGTGCGCTCAATCCCATCGATCGTCAGGAGATTGTCGTTGATGTAACGGCCCACGTCCTGGTCGTCGGGTACGTAAAGCTTCAGCAGAAGGTCGAAGTCGCCTGCGGTTGAATATAGCTCAGAGTGCAGTTCACGGTTTCCGATTTCATCCGCAACGGCGTAGGAAGTACCGGGGCGGCAGCGGATTTGGACAAACAAAGGGTGCATGATTGAGACTCCTTAGGTCACAAGAGACCGGGTTTGGTATTTGGCATGGCGCCAGAGGTCTTGATTAATAACAGCCCCAAGTGTTTCTGCGGCTTGAACGACATCGGCTTCGTCAAGATACAGAGGCGTGAAGCCAAATCGCATGATGTCTGGCGCACGGAAATCGCCAATGACACCGTGATCTATCAGGGCCTGCATGGCGGCATAACCGTGCTCAAAGGCGAAAGATACCTGACTGCCTCGACGCGATCCCTCACGCGGGGAGGCCAGTTCAAGGCTTGGACAGCGGCGTTCAACTTCATCGATGAACAGCCCGGACAGCACAAGAGAGGCGTCTCGAAGGGCGTGCATGTCCACGTCCTCCCAAACGTCCAGAGCCGCATCGAGAATGGCGAGTTGAACGATCGCTGGCGTTCCGACCCGCATGCGCTCAATCGACATGGCGGGACGGTACCCCGGTTCCATGGCAAAGGGTGCATCGTGGCCCATCCAGCCCGCCAGTGCGGGTGCGATTTCGGAGATCAGGTCCGGGCGGACGTAGATGAACGCAGGTGCACCCGGGCCGCCATTGAGGTATTTATACGTGCAGCCCACAGCGAACTCAGCGCCCAGTGCCGACAGGTCTACCGCCAAGGCGCCCGCAGAGTGTGCAAGATCCCAGATCATGACCGCGTCGTGGGCGTGTGCGGCAGCGGTTATCGAGGGCATGTCATGCAGCCGACCCGTGCGATAATCTGCGTGGGTCAGCATGACTGCAGCAACCTCTTCGGTGATCGCAGCGTGAACAGCCTCCGGCTCGACCACCCGTAATTCATAGTCGCGGTCGAGGGTTCGGATCAGGCCTTGCGCCATGTACATGTCGGAAGGGAAATTACCGCTGTCGGTCAAGATCACGCGGCGCTTTGGACGCATTTGCAACGCGGCTTGCAGAGCCTGATAGACCTTGATGGACAGGGTGTCGCCGGTCATGACACTGCCCGCTGGCGCGCCAATCAGTCGACCAATTCGATCCCCCACTTTTGCGGGCAAGGCCATCCAGTCTGCGGAATTCCAGGCCCGGATCAGCGACGTGCCCCACTCGGCAGCCATGACGTCGTTGGCGCGTTCGATTGCACCTTTGGGCAAGGCCCCCAAGGAGTTTCCGTCGAGGTAGATGATACCTTCTGGGAGGTCAAAACGTTCTTTTCGTAAGATGGTCACAGTTCACCCCTCAGGTTCCAGAGCTCGGGAAACAGCACGACGCTAAGCATGCGGCGAAGATAGTCAACGCCCGCGGTGCCGCCGGTTCCTCGCTTAAAGCCAATAACGCGCTCAACGGTCGTCACGTGATTGAACCGCCAACGTCGGAAATAGTCTTCAAGGTCCATGAGCTTCTCTCCTAACTCATAGAGCTGCCAGTGGGTATTAACGTCCTGATACACCCGCTTCCACCGTTCCTGAATAGCAGCGTCAGCGCTATGGGGGCTGAGCAGCTGAGGAGCCGGGCAATTGGCGGCGTTGCCGTCTTGGCTCACGAACAGGTGTTGCACCACTTCGTCGTAAAAGCTTGGTTTATCCAGCTCTGCAGACAACTGAGCGGCCTGCTCCGGAGATTTGTCATGGGGCTTGAGCATGTTCGGGTTTCGGTTGCCGAGTACGAATTCAATCATCCGGTACTGGAACGACTGAAACCCTGAAGATTGGCCGAGCGTTTCCCGGAAGGTGGTGTAGTCTGAAGGCGTCATAGTTCGCAGAACATCCCACTGATTATTCAGCTGCTCAAAGATGCGACTGACCCGCGCCAGCATCTTTAGCATGGTCGGCGTATCCCCGGTCTTCAGGGCTTCGCGCGCGGCGTCCAGTTCATGGAGAATAAGTTTCATCCATAGCTCGCTGGTCTGATGCTGGATGATAAACAGCAGCTCATCATGCGCAACACTCTTGCAAGTCTGACTGCTGAGTACGGTGTCGAGCTGCAGATACTCGCCATAGGACATGGCCTCAGCGAAGTCCATGCGGGCGCCTTCTTTGGCGGGATCGTACGGTGTGGTCATCAGGCGTCGGCCCGCAATCGGAAGCGCTGTATTTTGCCGCTTTCAGTCTTGGGCAAGGCATCGGTGAACACAATGGAGCGGGGGTACTTGAAGGGTGCAATGGTCGCTTTCACGTGGTCTTGAAGCAGGGTTTTGACGGCATCGGAAGCGGTGTGATCCGCGCTCAGTACCACGTGTGCCTCGACAATCATCCCGCGTTCCTCATTCGGCACGCCAATGACGGCGCACTCGACCACGGCGGCATGGGAAAGCAGGGCCGCTTCGACTTCTGGGCCAGCGATGTTGTAGCCTGAGGAGAGAATAATATCGTCGTTTCGGGCGACAAAGTGGAAGTATCCGTTCTCGTCCTCAAAGAATGAATCGCCAGTGATATTCCATCCGTTTTGAACATATTCGGCCTGACGCTCACCCCGCAGATAGCGGCAGCCGGTCGGGCCCCTAAGGGCCAGGCGACCAATCTCGCCTGTTGGAACTTCGACGCCATCGTGGTCAACCACCTTAGCCTCATACCCCGTCACAACTTTCCCGGTGCAGGCGGGTTGATGGTCATCCAAGCGGTTGGTGATGAAGATGTGCAGCAACTCGGTTGCCCCGATCCCATCCAGCATCGGCTTTCCGGTTTTCTGCATCCACTCGTCATAGACAGGCTTGGGCAAGGTCTCGCCCGCGGATACGGCAAGGCGCAGGGATGAGAGATCAGCGCCTTCGTCCATGGCGCGCATCATCACTCGATAGGCTGTCGGCGCGGTGAAGCAAATCGTGGCCTTGTAGGTCTCTATAATATCAATCATGCCCGGCGGTGAGGCATTTTCCAGCAGGGTCGCTGTTGCGCCAAAACGGAGCGGAAACACCGCCAACCCGCCCAGCCCAAAGGTGAAAGCCAGCGGGGGAGAGCCGACAAACACGTCTTCGGGCTGCACGTTCAACACTTCGCGCGCGTAACCATCGGCGATGATGAGCAAGTCGCGCTGGAAGTGTGCGGTTGCCTTGGGGTTGCCTGTTGACCCTGAAGTAAAGCCAATCAAGGCCACGTCGTCGTGTCGTGTTGGCACGGTCTCAAACTTCACTGGTTTGTTTAAGGCCAGGCGGTCCAGCTCAGCGTCATGGTTGGCGGTGCCGTCAAACCCGACGACCGTGCCCAAAGTCGGGCTGCCCTTGGCGCAGTCCGCCAACTCGTCCATCAGCCGCGTGTCACAGATGGCATGGGTTATCTCTGCTTTCTGAACGTATTTGCTCAACTCGCCCGCCCGCAACATGGGCATGGTATTCACGACCACCGCCCCAACCTTGGTCGCGGCCAGCCAGCATGCCACCATCGCCGGGTTGTTGGCAGAACGGATCAGGACACGATTGCCAGGCTTGACGTCAAGGTCATCGACCAACGCGTGCGCAAGGCGGTTGGTCCAGTCGGTCAGTTCCTTATAGGTGCGCTGCCGCCCGTTACCGATCAGAGCGGTATGGTCTCCAAAGCCCTTTTCCACCATCGCGTCGGTCAGCTCATAGCCAGCGTTCACAACGTCCGGATAGTCATACCCATCGAGCAGCAGTTCTGGCCATTGATCCGGCGCGGGTAGATTGTCGCGCGCAAACGTGTCGATGTGAGCGGTTGGAGTGTGCATGATTAATTCCCCTGAGCCTCCGCAAGTGTCTGGCGGGCAATGACAACGCGCTGCACGTCAGAAGCGCCCTCGTAGATCCGAAGCGCACGGATTTCGCGGTAGAGCTGTTCGACCGTGGTGCCAGACCTGACCCCGTCTCCCCCATGGAGCTGCACGGCCTTATCGATGATGATTTGTGCCTGATCGGTGGCGAAGAGCTTGGCCATGGCTGCTTCACGGGTAACGCGCGGTGCGCCGCGGTCTTTGGTCCAGGCTGCGCGGTAGACGAGCAGGGCCGCTGCATCCACGTCCAAGGCCATGTCCGCGATGTGCCCCTGAACCATTTGCAGGTCAAACAAAGGGTGTCCGTGGACCTGTCGCTCTGTCACACGCTGAATGCTTGCGTCCAAAGCGCGCCGCGCAAAACCAAGCGCTGCGGCGGCAACTGTGGACCGGAATACGTCCAGGACCGACATGGCGATCCTAAAACCTGCCCCCGGATGGCCAATCAAAGCAGAAGCCGGGATCCGCACGTCGTTGAACGTCAGGGTGGCCAGGGGGTGAGGTGCGATGGTTTCGAGGCGCTCTGTCACCTCAAATCCTGCGAGGCCCGCCGGTACGATAAAGGCGGACATACCCTTTGCGCCCGGGGCCTCACCGGTGCGGGCAAAGACCGTGTAAACATTGGCGATGCCACCGTTTGAAATCCAGGTTTTTTGGCCGTTGAGAATGTAATCTACGCCGTCTGGGACGGCCGTCATGGTGTTCGACGCCACGTCAGAGCCTGAGCCGGGCTCGGTTAAAGCGAAGGCCGAAATGGCAGTGCCTGAACGCGTCTGAGGGAGCCACTTGGATTTCTGTTCATCAGACCCAAACAAGGTAATTGCCCCGGTTCCCAATCCCTGCATGGCAAAGGCAAAGTCCGCCAAGCCGTCGTGGCGTGCGAGCGTTTCTCGGATCAGGCAAAGGGACCGAACATCCAAGATCCCATCCTCCGCGCCCGAATGGCGGGCAAACCCGGCTTGCCCGAGGGCGAGGACCAGCTCTTTGCACGCAGCATCAGTATCGGAATGATCGAGGTCGCTGAGGTTGGTTCCGCACCATTCCTCCAGCGCTTCAACCAATTCGCGATGCCGGTTTTCGAAGAAGGGCCAGTCAAGGTAGCTCTTGTCAGACATCAGTTGCCCTCAAACACGGGTTTTTCTTTGGCGACAAAGGCATGGTAGGCGCGGTGGAAATCTTGCCCCTGCATGCAGATCGCCTGGGCTTGCGCTTCGGCTTCGATCGCTTGCTCCAAAGACATGGACCATTCCTGAGCCAGCATGGTTTTGGTCATCATGTTCCCGAATGTTGGTCCTTGGGCGATGCGTGCGGCGAGGTCTTGGGCCGCTGACGCAAGCTCTTCGCTGGGCACCAAACGGTTAAAGAAGCCCCAACGCTCGCCCTCTTCGGCGGACATCGAACGCCCGAGATACAGCAACTCAGCTGCGCGACCCTGACCAATGATACGCGGAAGCATAGCGCAGGCACCCATGTCACAGCCGGCCAACCCGACCCGGTTGAACAAAAAGGCGGTTTTGGCGTCTGGTGCAGCAATCCGCAAGTCAGAGGCCATCGCAATGATCGCCCCCGCCCCGACGCAAACACCTTCCACAGCCGCAATCGTTGGTTTGCCGCTGTTAATCATGGCTTTGACCAGATCGCCGGTCATCCGCGTGAAGGCCAGCAGGTCTTTCATGCCCATCTCCGTCAGCGGCCCAATGATTTCGTGAACATCGCCGCCGGAAGAGAAGTTGCCGCCGTTGGAGCCAAAAACCACCGCCTTGACGTCATCACGGTAGGGCAGATCCCGGAACCAATCGCGCAGCTCGGCATAGCTGTCGAATGTTAGAGGGTTTTTTCGCTCGGGACGATTGAGAGTCACGGTTGCCACGCCCCCTTCGAGGGACAGGCTGAAGTGCGTAGGATCAGTCATCTTTGGAGCCTCTCAGTGCGGCCAGAAGGGTGTCCAACCGTCGCGTGGTTTCAGAAATATCGTCGGCGCTGAGGTCTGCGAGCATGTCATTGATCCACTCTTCGTGGGCCAGTGCGTGGCTTGAGAACACGTCCTTCCCCTTCTGAGTGAGGCAAACAAGATGCGCGCGGCGGTCTCCGGGCTTGGTCACACGCTGGGCCAGTCCTTCGTCGCTGAGCTTATCCACGATGCCTGTGATGTTGCCATTCGACACTTTCAGCATCTTGGAAATATCGCTCATCTTCAGCCCGTCGGGCGCGCGGCTGAGGGCGCTCATCACGTCGAAGCGGGGCAGAGTGCTGGCATAGTCGGCCCGCAACTTGCGGCGCAAATCATCCTCTATGGCATTGCTGGCTTTAAGGAGCTTGAGCCAGAGCCGCAATCGTTCCTTGGAGAGAGGGCTTTGCGACGATTGAGGGTGCAGCGTCATACTTCTCCCCCCGAAATGCTCAGGGCCTGACCGTTGACCGAACGGGCGGCGTCTGAATTCAACCAAAGTGCCATGCTGGCAATCTCGTCCGTTTGAATAAAACGTCGTTGCGGGTTCCCGGACCGCAGTGATTTCAGCGCGTCGTCTTCGCTCATCCCCGTCTTTTCGACTATGTTGGCGACGGAGCGCGACAACATCGGCGTTTCAGTAAAGCCCGGGCATAGGGCGTTTACCGTTATTCCAGTCCGTGCGAGTTCCACGGCCAAGGCTCGGGTTAGCCCAATCACGCCGTGTTTTGCAGCGCAATAGGCCGACACGTAGGCGTAGCCCTTGAGGCCAGCGGTCGAAGCCACGGCGATCATCCGACCCCAACCTGCGGCCTTCATGTCATCCATTCCTGCGTGCCAGAGGTGGGATACACCGAGAAGATTGACGGCGAGCATGTCGTTGAAATGAGCACTTGTGGCCTTGGCAAACGGCACGCTTTCCGCCGCACCAGCGTTCGCGATCACCGTGCTGATCGGCCCCTGCGCGGTCCGAGCCGCTTCGAACGCGCGCTCGACACTTTCGACGTCTGTCACGTCGCAGACGTGATAGGGCAGGTCTTGTTCCTGAAGCGGGGCTTCGCGGCGGCCTAAAATGGTGACCCGTGCGCCAGCATTTGCAAAAGCGTGCGCCATGTCTGCGCCGACGCCAGAGCCTCCGCCTGAGATGATGACGTGTTGATCGGGAGCCTTCATGGTTTGCTGCCGTCGCTTTCACGGTCTGCCAGACGCCAGGTTTGGTCTCGGCCGGCTTCATAGGGCAGGGGCCAGGTGGCATCGCGGTCACCAATTTTGCTGCCCTGATGCAGGGTCCAGTAAGGATCGGCGAGGTGCGGTCGGCCAACGGCAACCAAGTCCGCCCGCCCTGCAAGCAGGATGGAGTTGGCGTGGTCAGCCTCGTAAATATTGCCCACAGCCATGGTGTGAACCTTGGCGTCATTCCTGATGCGGTCGCTGAAAGGCGTCTGGAACATGCGGCCGTAGACCGGCTTCGCAGCGTTTGTTGTTTGCCCTGCGGAAACGTCGATCAGGTCCACGCCGGCGGCGGAGAACAGCCGGGCAATCTCAACCGCCTCATCCGGGATGATCCCCTCATCACCGACCCAGTCATTGGCCGAAATTCGAACGGACATGGGGCGATCTCCGGGCCAGACCTCACGCATGGCTTCGAATATCCGGATTGGAAAGCGCATACGGTTCTCCAGACTGCCGCCAAAGGCGTCCTGACGGGTATTGGATACCGGTGAAATGAAGGACGAGAGCAAATATCCATGGGCTGCATGCAGCTCGATCATGTCGAAGCCTGCGCGCAATGCCATGCGCGTCGCTGCAACAAACTCGCTGGCAATCAGAGTCATCTGCTCTTCATTCATGGCTGCCGGGACCTGGTTTCGTTCGCTCCAGGCAATCTCAGACGCACTCACAAGACCCCAGTTGCCCTCGTCAAGGGGTTGGTCCATGCCTTCCCATCCAATGCGGGTTGAGCCCTTGCGGCCTGCATGGCCAATTTGGCAGCAGATTTTGGCGTCTGTGAATTCATGAACAAAATCCACAAGACGCGTCCACCCCGCCTCGTGCGCACGGTCATACAGGCCCGGACAACCCGGTGTGATGCGCCCTTGAGCGGAGACACAGGTCATCTCGGTAAACACAAGCCCCGCGCCACCCTTGGCCCGTTCGCCGTAGTGGGTCAGGTGCCAGTCATTGGGTGCGCCGTCCTTGGCCATATACTGAGCCATGGGCGAAACAACGATCCGGTTCTTGAGCGTCATTCCCCGCAGGCGAAAGGGCGCAAACATTGGCGCTCGAACAGGCCTATCAGCAGGAGACTGCCCCGACTGCGACTGGAACCACTGCTCCGCGCTTTTCAGCCACGTTCCATCGCGCTCACGCAGGTTTTCGTGGCTGATCCTTTGAGAGCGGGTGAGCAAAGAATAGTTCAACTGAACCGGGTTGAGATCCAGATAGCGTTCGACCTGCTCAAACCACTCAACTGAATTACGCGCCGCCGATTGCAGCCGCAGCACTTCCAGCCTTCTTTCTTCGGTGTAGCGCTCAAAGGCTTTGGACGGGTCGTCTTCCTGTTCGATCAGATCGGCCAGTGCGATTGCGCTTTCCAGCGCCAGTTTGGTACCTGAGCCGATGGAGAAGTGCGCCGTAGCGGACGCATCGCCGAGCAAAACAACATTCTCGTGATGCCACGTCTCGCACAGCACGCGGGGAAACCGGATCCACGCCGAGCCGCGTATGTGGTTCGCATTGGTCATGAGCGGGTGACCATCGAGGTGTTTTTCAAAAATCGCCTCGCATACGGCGATTGATTCTTGTTGAGACATGTCCGCAAAGCCGAACCTGTCGAAGGTCTCCTGCGAACACTCCACGATGAAGGTCGCGGTGTCCTTGTTGAATTGGTAAGCGTGCGCCCAAACCCAGCCGTGCTTGGTCTCCTCAAAGATAAAGGTAAAAGCATCCGAGAAGCTTTGGTGCGTTCCCAGCCAGACAAACTGACACAAGCGCTGGTCAATGTCGGGCTTGAAGCTCTCCGCATAGAGCGAGCGTGTCTTAGAGTTCAGGCCGTCACTTGCGACGACGATATCGAACTCCTTGCGGTAATCCTCAGCGTTCAGCACTTCAGTTTCAAACTGCACCGTCACACCAAGCTCGCGGGCTCGGTCCTGAAGCAGCAGCAGCAGCGTTTTTCGGCCAATTCCGCAGAATCCATGCCCTGAGGACACATGGGTTTCGCCCCGATAATGCAGCGCGATGTCATCCCAATAGGCAAAGCTATCACCAATGGATTTGGCACTGACCGGATCATTGTCAGCCAGGTTTTTTAGGGTCTCGTCTGACAGCACCACGCCCCAGCCAAAGGTATCATCGGCACGGTTTCGCTCGATCACCACGACGTCGTGGTCGGGGTTCCGTAATTTGGCAGAAATCGCAAAGTAGAGCCCAGCCGGGCCGCCACCAAGGCAGGCGATCTTCATTCGAAACTCCTGATTGGTTCACGGGCTTGGCGTATGCCCGTCAAACAGGAGCTTAGACATTTCATGATATTGCTTCAAGCTTGAAATATTTAAACCTGTAGCTAATGATGAGGGCTTGCACTCGGATGAGGATACAAGCGACATTCATGCGCTAACCCTTGGACGCATCATTAGCGGGATTGAGGCCTTTACCTGATGTCAGAAGCAGTAATCGACTGGGAAGACGCCTTCTCAAACGCCGACTACATTGATNCAAGCGATGACTTTCCACGACGCTGGTCCCGCCGCGCCGCAGCNTTCCGCGATACNGCGAGTGGCGAGCTTGATCTGCCCTACGGTTCCCATCCGCGTGAAGTGATGGATTTTTTCCGGCCCGAGGGATCGGCTTGCGGTCTGGTTGTCCTGGTGCATGGCGGATACTGGATCAGCTTCGACAAATCGAGTTGGTCCGATCTGGCTCAAGGGGCGATGGAGAACGGCTGGGCGGTCGCCATTCCTAGTTATCCTCTGGCCCCAGAGTATGGCCTTTCAGACATCGCCGCTTCCATTGCGAAGGCTGTTTCATACGCGGGGAGCCTGATCGACGGACCGATATCGCTCGTCGGTCATTCAGCAGGTGGCCACTTAGTGACACGTCTCATGTGCCAATGTGGACCCCTTCCCGATCAAAGCCGGAACCGGGTAAAGCGTGTTGCCTCGATCAGTGGGGTTCACGACCTACGTCCGCTGCTGAACCACAGCATGAATCAATCACTCCAGCTCACCGCCGCGACGAGTCAAAGCCAAAGCCCAGCGCTGTGTACGCCGGTTTCCGGTATAAAGGTCTGTGTTACTGTAGGAGAGTTGGAGCGCCCGGAATTCTTCCGACAAGCTGCCCTGTTGTCGGAGCGCTGGCGGCCTCACAACGCCTCAATGCACGTCTGTATCGAGCCCGGACGGCATCATTACGACGTCATCGATGTTCTTAAATCTGCCACCTCCCGCTTAACCACGTGGTTAACCCCGCGCGATGGCAGCTCATCGTGAGTCCCAAGGCTGTCTGGACTCAAGAGCCAGCCACCAAGGCTGACGTTCTGGCGCAACGCCAGGAGTCAGCGATCTAGGGCAATATTAGTTCCTATCCATTTGGTTCAGTGTTAGTGCAAGTTATCTGCGTTTCGGCACCAAAAAACGGATTGAACATAACCATGTCTAACGAGCCTAACAACAAGTCGCCTTGGATGGAAATCACACTCGAAAGACAACTGTCTGAGGAGCGAGATTTTGCTGAGTCCGTTCCGGTGACCAAAAAGTATGGCATCCTCTGCGGGCATCGGATGGGGAGTAACTTGCTGTCTGAAACGCTGTATTTGACTGGGGTCATGGGCGACCCGATGGAATTCTACAACAAGCGTTGGCTTGCTAAGTTTCGGGCAAAGTACGGGGCGCAGTATCAGTCGTTTCAAGATTTCTACCGGTTTATCCAATCCCGTCGGACGTCGCCTAACGGCGTATTTGGTTATAATCTTAAAGTTGACCAGTTTCGGAACATCATTCCAAATCAGTTTGGCGATGCAAAAGTCGGCCAACTTATCCTCCGTGATACGGAGAGGTTCGTTTTTCTGCGCCGCCGCGATAAGCTTGACCAGGCGATTTCGGCGTATATTGGCAAAGTGAAAGATACCTTCCGCATTCCCGCTGAAGCAAACGTTGACGAGATCCACAAGCTGGTCGAAGACGTGCCGTTTGCGCCTGCTCAAATCAATAATATTTTGGGCGACTGCATTATGTTCGATAAAGCGTGGGAGGCGTTCCTGCAGAAGACCGAAAAGCCTGTTTTAGAGGTTTATTATGAAGACCTTACTGCAGACTTCGAGGGCGTTATCGAAAAGGTAGTTGCGTTCGTGGTCAGTGATCAGGAGTTTAGCCTGCCCGAACAGCCAACCGCTAAGGTAAGCAGCCCAAAGAACCGAGAGCTCAAAGAACAGTTCCTGCGCTACATCTCACCACAGGCGCATCTGTCTCTCTAACGTGTCCGCTGGCGACATAAGACGCGGCCGCATCAAAGACACATCCCCGAACCTGAACCCGGTTTCCTGCATCTGACAGTTGCGAGGAGCAGGTTGGCATGCCTTCAGCCACCTTATCCCAAACAAAAAAAGGGCATCTTTCGATGCCCTTTAAGAGTTGAGTGGTGCCGAAGCACCACTCGTATTTTTATTCTGTGGCTTAGAAGGACAGCGTAGCGCCGATGCTTCCGCCCTCGTCGCTAGCATCGTAGCCAGCGTAGAGGTTCAGGCCGCCGAGATCGTAGTTTACGCTAACGGTAGGCTGGAGAGCCTCAGTGAAGCCCAGTGCGAGACCAAAGCCGTTCAGAGCCGTGGAAGCGGAAACGGAGTAAGTGATACCGGCCTTCTCGTGGTCGCCCGAAGAGGAAGAACCGAAGGTGGTGCTTACGCCGAAGCCAGCGATTGCCATGGAAGCTGACAGACCCCAGTCAGAGGAAGAGTCCGTAGCGAATGCCAGGGACAGGTCGCCCATCGCGTAGGTTGCACCCAGGTCCCAATCGGAGACACCGAATACGTCACCTGGGTTGTCCAGAGCAACGTCGATCGCAGCGGACAGACCGCCCAGATCGATTGTACCACCGGTTACAACTTCCAGAGAGTCGAGGGTGCTAAGCGCAGCGAGGTCTACGGCAAGGTATGGGTTCGCACCCAGAATGCCGAGGCCTTGAGCGATCACAACCAGACCTTCTGCATCGACGTTAGCCTGATCGCCAGCACCAGCAATGGCAGAAACGCCACCAGCGTAATCGCCGGACTGCAGGGTCAGACGGCCAAAGCCACCATCGATGTAGACGGAAGCGTTAGAAACGGTCATCACCTTGGACTTGTTGTCCATGTAGAACACGGTGTCAGAAGAGCTAACGCCCGTCACACAAGCCGCACCAACAACCATCTTGGTCTCGGAAGAAGCCATCATGACTTCCAT
>PAHJ01000150.1 GCA_002705565.1 Geminicoccus sp.
TGGGCGTCGATGAAGACCAACCGCTCAGTCAAATGGACTTCTGATCGCAGTGAGGCTTTCCTCACCGATGCCCATGGTCGCGACCATATCTCCACAGCCAAGATGGGCTTTGATGCCGATGGTCAGATTGTTGGCTTCAAGGTCGATACCATCTCTAACTTCGGGGCCTACATGTCGCTGTTCTCCAGCGCAGTTCCGACCTATCTGTACGCGACGTTGCTGTCAGGTCAGTACAACATCGCCAACATCCACTGCAATGTTCGCGCGGTTTACACCAATACGGTTCCCGTCGATGCCTATCGCGGTGCCGGGCGGCCCGAGGCGTGCTATCTGATCGAGCGCATGATGGAGACGGCTGCGCGTGAAATGGGCAAGGATCCCACGGAACTGCGCCGCGCAAACTTCGTTCGGTCCTTCCCCCACGAAACGCCTGTGATCATGACCTACGATGCCGGCGATTTTGACGCCAACCTCGACCAGGCTATGGCGGCGGCAGACGTGGCAGGGTTCGCGGCACGCAAGGCCGAAGCGGCCAGCCGAGGCAAGCTGCGTGGGCTGGGTTACTCATCCTACATCGAGGCTTGCGGCATCGCACCTTCAGCGGCTGTCGGCTCCCTTGGCGCAGGCGTGGGCTTGTGGGAATCCGCTGAAGTGCGGGTTAATCCTGTGGGCACCATCGAAGTGCTGACCGGCTCGCATTCGCACGGGCAGGGCCATGAAACGACCTTCGCGCAAATCGTCTCTGACCGCTTCGACATCCCGCTGGAAAGTGTGTCGATCGTCCACGGTGACACCGACAAGGTTCAGTTCGGCATGGGCACCTATGGCTCCCGCTCCGGGGCGGTGGGTATGTCGGCGATTGCCAAGGCAATGGATAAGGTTGAAGCCAAGGTCAAAAAGATTGCGGCACACGTGCTCGAAGCCTCTGAAGACGACATCGTCATCGAGGGTGGCGAAGTAAAGGTCGCCGGGACTGACAAGGCCATGGGCTGGCACGAGGTTGGCCTGTCGGCCTACACCGCGCACAACCTGCCGCCGGACATGGAACCGGGTCTGAAGGAAGGCGCATTCTATGATCCGTCCAACTTCACCTTCCCGGCGGGTACCTACATCTGCGAGGTCGAAGTTGACCCGGAGACCGGGGTAACCGAGGTTGTGCAGTTCACCGCGTCCGACGACTTTGGGACCATCATCAACCCGATGATCGTTGAAGGCCAGGTTCACGGCGGTCTCGCGCAGGGGATCGGTCAGGCCATGCTTGAGCAGGTGGTCTATGACGATTCAGGTCAGTTACTGACTGGATCGTACATGGACTACACCATGCCGCGCGCAGCAAACCTGCCGTTCTACTCCGTGCATCACGCCAGCACGGTGTGTCCCAGCAACCCGCTGGGCATCAAGGGCTGTGGTGAAGCCGGGGCAATCGGTTCGCCGCCTGCGGTGATCAATGCGATCACCGACGCCATCGGCAACAACGATCTGGCCATGCCTGCGACCCCGCAGGCGGTATGGTCCGCGATCCATGGTAACGCTTAGGGAGGATTGAGCATGTACGCGACAAAATACCACCGGCCTTCCAGCTTAGATGCGGCTAACGCTGCCCTTTCCGGAGCCGATGACGGCAAGCTGCTCTCGGGCGGGCAGACTCTGCTTCCTACGATGAAGCAACATTTGGCAGCGCCCAGCGATCTGATCGACGTTCGTGGGATCGAGGGCATGACTGGCATTTGCATGGATGGCGACGTGATCGTCATCGGTGCAGCCACAACCCATGCTGAGGTTGCAGGCAATGCCGACGTGCAGCGCCTGTGTCCGGCGCTGGCTTCACTGGCGGGCGGCATTGGTGACCCGGCCGTGCGGCACATGGGAACCATTGGGGGCTCGGTTGCCAACAATGACCCGGCGGCGGACTATCCCGCCGGCCTGACGGCGTTGGGTGCGACTGTCGTTACCAACAAGCGGGAAATCGGCGCGGATGATTTCTTCACTGGCCTGTTCACAACGGCGCTGGATGACGATGAAATTATCACCACTGTGCGCATCCCGGCCACGGCCCAGGCGGCCTATATCAAGTTCCGTCAGGCCGCATCGCTGTACGCGTTGGTCGGGGTGTTCGTGGCTCAGCACGCTTCGGGTGCGCGGGTTGCGGTCACCGGATCAGGGGATGATGGTGTCTTCCGGCATGCTGAGATGGAAGCCGCCCTCAACGGCAACTGGAATGCTTCTGCGCTGGATGGGATCGCCGTGTCCAGCGATGGGCTTATGTCCGACATCCATGGCAGCGCGGCCTATCGGGCCAACCTGATCAAGGTCATGGCCAAGCGCGCGGTTGAAGCCTGCTAAAAACCCCAGGGCGTTCAGCCCTTGTTACCAGGAAACGCGACCCGAGCTTGCCGCCCAGGGCGCGTTTTTTTTTGGCCTCAATCCAAGTCTGGGCAAGGCCGAGCCAGCGCAGGATCGCCTTGGCCCAGAGTCTCTAACGCGGCCGCAATCGACAGCAGGCGGTGGTCTCCAAAACGAGGGCCAATCACCTGCACGCCAAAGGGCAAGCCCCGTTCGTCCAAGCCCAGCGGCAGCGCAACAACCGGGTTTCCCACCACGGTCAGTGATGAGGTCAAGTGCAGCCACGCCATATAGTTCTCGATGACCTTGCCGTCCACACGGGGCGGGTAGTTGTGGCGCCACTCAAAGGGCTGCACGCCCACGCAGGGAACAATCAGGGCGTCGTAGGTCTCGAACAGGCTGTGCATGTGCTGGATCAGCGTGAGCTGACGGTGGCGCGCGATGGCGATATCCTGCATGGAGGTCTCCCGAGCGGCGTCGTAGGTCTGGCGTACGTTGGGACTGAAATCGTCTGGCCAGGTGTCGGCTTCCTCGTAATATTGCGAGACGAACACGTCCTGCCGCAACATCCAGTCCACCGCCGGCGCGTCGGTTAGGTCAAGATCGTCGTGCCAATCCAGCGCCCGGAATCCACCAGCGTTGGAAAGCCGCGCGATCCGGTCGCGGAACAGCGCGCGTGTTTCCTGCGAGACGAGCAGGCCGCCCAGGTCTTCGCTGACCGCCAGCCGCAAGCCGCCAGGATCGGGCCTGTCCAGCGCCCGAAACCGCTCGGCTTCTAGCGGAAAGGCCATCGGGTCACGCCCGCCGCCCAGGCTGCGATCCGCAATCACCGAGAGCATCAGCGCAGCGTCCTCAACGGTCTGCGCCATTGGACCTTGCAGGCTGTAGTGTGTGGCCGGGGTGCGGCGTTCTTCGTTGGGGACCACGCCGGGGGAGGCGCGAAAGGCCACGACGCCGCAGAACCCCGCCGGGATGCGCAGACTGCCGCCGTGGTCCGAG
Source organism: Geminicoccus sp. (assembly GCA_002705565.1). GTDB lineage: Bacteria > Pseudomonadota > Alphaproteobacteria > UBA7985 > UBA7985 > UBA7985. The sequence continues at coordinate 3,343 of PAHJ01000150.1, forward strand.
CCGGTCGCGAGCTTGGCCATATCAGCCGCAACTGCGACCGCTGACCCGCCGCTGCTGCCCCCGCAGGTGCGGCGTGGGTCAAAGGGGTTGCCTGTGGCGCCAAACAGCGGGTTCACCGTGTTGGCACCAATGCTGTATTCTGGAATGTTGGTCTTGCCGACCACCACCGCACCAGCTGCGCGCAAGCGCGCCACGATCCCGGCGTCTGCCCCGGGGACGTTGTCCAGGTGCCGGGCGCTGCCTAGGGTGGTGCGCAGGGCTTGGGTGCTCTGGTTGTCTTTGATCAGCACTGGAACCCCGGCGAGGGGCGGTAAATTCTCTGCGCCGTGGTTTTGACGCTGCTTGTCCCACGCTGCGGCTTCCGCCCGGGCGCGGTCGTCGTCGCGGGAAATCACGGCGTTCAGAGATGGGTTTACGCGATCGATACGCTGTAACGAAGCCTCGACCAGAGCGGCGGCTGAGGTGTTGCCCTGAACGATCGCACGGGCCTGTGCCTTGGCTGTTGGTTCTGGCTTCATGGGTATCGTTTCCCCTTTATCGGTGGCTGCTCGGCCTTGACCGTGTGCAGATTCCACCCCTAAGCTCTCATCTGTGCAAGCCCCAATCGTCATAACAGGTGGATCTTCCGGCATCGGTCGGGCCATTCGCCGCCGCCTCGAAGCGGCAGGTTATACCACGCTCAATCTTGATATTCAGCGTCCCGAAGAAGACTGTCAAAACTTCGTTGCCTGCGACCTCAGCGATCCATCCAGCATAAGCGATGCCGTGGCCTCGATCATGGTTCCCAGTGAAGGGCTGGGAGGCTTAATCTGCGTTGCGGGGGTTGGGCCGATCCCTGGTGACCCGATGACAGTAATGCGCGTCAATTTTCTCGGTACGCGCTTGCTGACTGAGCAGTTGCTGCCGCACGTCCGGCGCGGGGGCAGCGTGACGCTGGTGGCATCCAGCGCCGGGCGAGACTGGCGCGATAACCGAATTCTGGTAGAGGGCATGCTGGCAACGGCGGGCTTTGAAGGTGGGGAGGCGTGGCTGAACAGCTCGGCTTCGGGATCGTGGCAAGACGAGGCCTACAAGTTCTCCAAACAGTGCCTTGCGGCCTTCACATATCATGCGGTGGGACAGGCGCGTGACTTTGGCGTCCGGGTTAACTGTATCAATCCCGGCATCACCGAAACAAACCTCTCCACCGGCTTCCGCGATATGCTCGGTTCAGAAACTTACGAACGCATTGTCACCCTCAGCGGCCGGTCGGGTCGACCGACGGATATCGCAGGGCTGGCAGAGTTTCTCTGTGTGGGGGACGCGGGTTGGATTAACGGGGTGGAAATCACCGTTGATGGTGGCTATTTCGCCGGCGTAATTGCCGACTGGCACCCGAAATCAACGTAACCGACTTGGGCTGATTTAACCGAGTTGGTATCGGACTAGGGCGCCCGATTGTTGCGATACTTTTGAAGGTCGCCGTGCGAAGGGATTTAAGGGTGGCCGTCTGAGGAGCTGTGGTTTTGGCGGAAACTGCGCTTGGAAATTCAATTTATCAGGCGTGTTGTACCGCAGATTTTGTTCCGGTTTCCGCCGCCAGATGTTCAAGGCTCATGGGCGGCATTTCACCTAATAATTCCCGTACCAGAGCAGCGCAGGCTTCTCCACGCCAGCGCGACGGCAAGAGGTACACCGGAAGTGCTGGTGCTTTTAGGATCACGCGCCGCCAACTGTGTACCACCAGAACACGAAGCACCATGCGTTCCAGCGCGGGTATTTGGCCAAGGAGCGCCTTTGCTGCTGCCACCTGCGTCAGCCGATATTCTAAATCCTGACAGGCGTGTAACAACTCGTCCGTGCACATCTGGTTCTGTACCCAGGTCGGAACACCAACCGACGGGGTCAGAGGCAAGGACAGCGCGGCCTCGGCATGAGGCGCGGTTGGCTGGACCAGACTGATGCTTGCGGTGTTGGTAAGCGGATGATCAGCGGGGTTTGGTTGGCGGGCTCGGTCTGCGGGGTTGTGCAGGATCAACCACGCCTGTTGTTCAGGGGGCGCGCTGCCGTAAATGACCGTCGATGCCATTGCCGCTTGTTGCCGTCCCCAAGCTGTGAGGCCATGGGCGGAGGCTCGGCCTGTTTTGTGACTTTCAATCCAGCCTTCTTTGCGCAGTCGATGCAGCGCCACCCGCAAAGCCTCCGGCTTTGCCCCAATCCGCCCAACCAATGTGCCCAGAAGCGCACCGCTGATCCGGGCATCGTCGCGCTGTGCCAGATCGCCGAAGATGGTGACCACAAATGACCACAGGCGCGGGGCCTTGGCATCGGTGAGGGTGGTGAACAAATGGCTAAAGAGGCGGTCGGCCGCTTCGGGCGCTAAAGTCGTCATCTCAGGGTGACCTGCTTGCCTCATGCCGTGGCAAAGGCATTCATTGTGAGTAGCTCATATTCTGCCACTGCCTCATCGTTCTGATTGGTCAACGCAACGTGCCAGCGCACTTCGCCGTAGTCATCATTTCGGGGGGTTTTGTGTTTAACGGTCAGGGCAACCTTGATGGCGTCGCCGGGTTCAACAGGCTTGAGGAAGCGCAGACCGTCCAGGCCGGTATTCGCCAGCACGGGGCCCTCGTTGGGTTCCACGAACAGCCCAGCAGCAAAGCTCAGCAGCAGATAGCCGTGCGCGACCCGCCCCGGAAAGAACGGGTTCCGCTTAGCCGCTGCGTCGTCCATGTGGGCGTAAAAGGTGTCTCCGGTGAAGCGGGCGAAGTGCTCGATATCGTCCAGTGTTACGGTTCGAGGTTCGGTGTGCAGAGTGTCGCCGAGCGAGAGCGCGCCGTAGGGCTGGGTGAAGGGGTGCGCCTTGGGTGTGGTCTGCGTGCTGCCCGGAACCCATCGTTGGTTGATGGCACTCAGCATGTCAGGGCTTCCCTGGATCGCTGTGCGCTGCATGTAGTGCATGACCCCGCGGATCCCGCCCAGCTCTTCGCCGCCACCCGCACGCCCCGGTCCGCCGTGGACCATGTGGGGCAGAGGCGAGCCGTGGCCGGTGGATTCCTGCATGGACGTGCGGTTGTTGATGTAGAGCCGCCCATGGTAGGCCGCAGCACCCATGGCGACCGCACGCGCGGTGTCGGGGTCATTGGTGATCAGGGATGCGACCAGTGAGCCCTGGCCGCGATTGGCGGTGACAATGGCGTGGTCTAGATCGCGATAGCCCATCACGGTTGCGACCGGGCCAAAGGCCTCGGTCTGGTGCACCTGATGTGCGCTGTCGGGGTCGGCGCAGTGCAGCAGCAGCGGGGGAAGGAACGCGCCCCGGTCCCGGTCGGCACCGGAAACTGCGAAGCCGTCCAGATCACCCACGGCAATCTCCGCCTCGCCACTGGTCAGGGCGCGGACGCGGGCGAGCACGTCGTCGCGCTGAGCGCTGGAAACCAGTGCGCCCATGGTGGTGGTNTCTGCTGCCGGNTCGCCGATAACGACCTTGCTCAATTTTGCACGCAGGGCGTCGATNACCGCCTGTTCNTGGGCCTGGGGCACGATGATCCTGCGGATGGCNGTACACTTCTGTCCCGCCTTGGTGGTCATCTCGCGCTGGACTTCTTTGATAAACAGGTCGAATTCCGGGGTGCCGGGCACGGCATCTGGGCCGAGGATCGAGGCGTTGAGGCTGTCCTGTTCAGAGGCAAAGCGTATGCTGTTGGCCAGCACGTTGGAATGTCCGCGCAGGCTTAGCGCAGTCTGGGCTGAGCCGGTAAAGCTGACCGTGTCCTGACAATCGAGATGGTCGAGCATGTCGCCAACACCCCCCGCCACAAGCTGCAAGGCCCCTTCGGGCAATATCCCGCTCTCCAGCATCAGCCGTGCCGCGTATTCGGTGACGTAGCTGGTCGAGGTTGCAGGCTTCACAATCGCCGGAACCCCCGCAAGCAGGGTGGGCGCGAGTTTTTCCAGCATGCCCCAAACCGGAAAGTTGTAGGCGTTGATATGCACGGCCGCGCCTTGCAGGGGCGTGCAGATGTGCTGTCCAACAAAGCTTCCACTGCGCGACAACGGCTCGACTGAGCCGTCGAGATAGACCTGCGCGTCGGGCAGTTCCCGCCGACCCTTGGAGGCATAGACAAACAGCGTCCCAATACCGCCGTCGATGTCGATCAGGTGGTCGCGCTGGGTCGCGCCTGTGGCAAAACTGAGCTCATAGAGGGCTTGCTTGTGTTGGCCCAGATGCTGTCCCAGCGCCTTGAGCATGCGCGCGCGGTCATGGAAGGTCAGCGCCCGCAGTGCCGGTCCACCCCGGCTGCGGGCATAGGCCAGCATGTCCGCAGCGGGTAAGGCTGCGCGACCGGCGCGTGCCATGATCTCGCCGGTAACCGCATTTTCAATGTCGCGGGCGTGGCTGTCTGGAGCCAGCCATTGCCCGGCGGCAAAACTTTCAACGTGCAGCATGGTGGCTCTCCCTCTATCGACCCTTTGGGCCCAACACCGCCGGTATTATTGACCTACCGGTCGGTTTTTGTCACCATCAACTTTATTGTGTCAGACAGGATGAGTTTTATGGACGCTCAGGAACGCGCGGAACGCTCCGCCGAGATGATGTGGAATGACGATCAGGTGTCGCAGAACCTTGGCCTGCTGCTCGAAACCGTAGGCGAGGGCCGGTCCAGTTTGCGGCTGGAGGCCCAGGCGCGCCATTGCAACGGCCACGGGTCGGTTCATGGCGGTGTGCTGTTCATGCTCGCCGATAGCGCGTCTGCCTTTGCTGGGAACAGTCGGAACCAGCGTGCCGTGTCGCTGAACAACACCATCACTTATCTGAATCCGGCCAAGGCGGGTGACGTGTTGCGTGCGGTTTGCGTGGAAACCGCGCTTGAGGGCCGCAACGGCATCTATGATGTCGAAGTGCGCAATCAGGACGGCCAGATTATCGTCCAGTTTCGCGGCATGACCCGCTTGCTGGGCAAGAGTTTCTTTGACGAATAATCAGGCCGGTACGCCGCTAAACATTGACCCAAAACCGGGAAGGAAGACCAGTAAGTATGCAAGATCTCTCACCCAATCCCGCTGATCTTGAGCCGATTGAAATCGCCTCGATCGATGAAATCCGTGCTTTGCAGATCAAGCGCCTGCGCAAGACTCTAAACCACGTTTATTCCAACGTCCCGCACTACCGGCAAAGTTTTGATGCTGCCGGGGTGCACCCTGATGATCTGCAGGACCTGAGCGACCTTGCGCGGTTTCCATTCACCAACAAGAACGACCTGAGAGCGAACTATCCCTTCGGCCTGTTCGCCGTGCCGCAGGCGCAGATTTCGCGGCTACATGCCTCGTCCGGGACCACAGGCAAGTCGACCGTTGTGGGGTATACGGCGGGCGATATCGATATCTGGGCCAGCGTGGTGGCGCGCAGCTTGCGGGCGTCCGGCTTGCGGGCCGGGGACATGGTTCACAACGCCTACGGTTACGGCCTCTTCACCGGCGGTCTTGGTGCGCACTATGGCATCGAAAAGCTGGGCGGTATCACCGTTCCCATGGGCGGCGGGCAGACGGACAAGCAGATCGAACTGATCACAGATTTCAAGCCCAAGGGCATCATGGTCACGCCCTCATACATGCTGAATATATTGGAGGCCTTCCTCAAAGCCGGTCGCGATCCTCGCGAAACCTCGCTACAGGTCGGGGTATTCGGTGCTGAGCCCTGGACCCATGCGATGCGCCGGGAGGTCGAGGACGCTTTCGACATGCATGCCGTTGATATCTATGGGTTGAGTGAAATCATCGGCCCGGGCGTGGCCAACGAGTGTGTGGAGACCAAGGACGGGCTCCACGTTTGGGAAGACCATTTCTACCCTGAAATTATCGACCCTGAGACTGGCGCAGTGCTGCCCGATGGCGAGGAGGGAGAGCTGGTGTTCACTACGTTGACCAAGGAAGCCATGCCGATGATCCGTTACCGCACGCGCGACCTGAGCCGGCTGATGCCCGGTACAGCGCGCACTATGCGGCGGATGGAAAAGATCACGGGCCGCAGTGATGACATGATGATTTTGCGCGGGGTCAACGTCTTTCCTACGCAGATTGAGGAGCAGGTACTCAAGGTTCCAGCACTGGCCCCTTACTTTCAGATTGAACGCTACAAAGCCGGTCCCATGGACGCCATGCGGGTACTGGTTGAGCCCAAGAGCGGCGATATGAGCCTGCAGGCGCTCGCGCAGCACAAGGCTGAGCTGGAGACGCGTATCAAAAACATGGTGGGCATTTCGACCGATGTCGTGGTCGGTGACGTTGGCTCGGTGGCCCGATCACAGGGTAAGGCCGTGCGCGTGGTTGACCGGCGCGGGGAATAGAGAGGGAAGGGCCTGAGCTATGCCCCGTTCGATTGCCCGTGACCACGAGGACAAGCGCGCCCGCATCCTGACCATCGCCGCGCAATTGTTTGCCGCCCAGGGCTATGCGCAAGCCTCAATGGCGCAGGTCTCGCAGGCTTGCGGTATCTCCAAGGCGAATATCTATCACTATTACCCGAGCAAAGCTGCGCTGCTGTTCGACATCCTACGCACCTATCTCGGGGATTTGCGCGACAAGGTTTGCGGTCTTGATGGCGCGGGCAGGGATCCATCAGAGCAGCTCTATGCCCTGACGCTGGAAATTCTGCTCGCCTACGAAGGCATGGACCCGCTGCACAAGATCCAGACCGAATGCCTGCATCTTTTGCCCGAGGAGCAGCAAGAAGTCCTGCGCGGGTATCAGCGTGACATGGTTAGGGCACTCAGTGGCGGGCTGCTGGCACTGGCTCCGGAAGCTTTTGCTGCGGATCGGGAGCGGTTGCATCACAGCACAATGTCGATCTTCGGCATGCTAAACTGGTTCTATATGTGGAATGGTGGCGCCGACGCTACGGCGCGGCAAGCTTATGCCCGGCTGGTGACAGATATGGTTGTGGGCGGGGTCAATGGTCCTCGTACACCACCGACACAGCCTCACTGACGGCATAGGCCTGGCAGGACAGGACGTAGCCGCCGGCGACTTCGTAGTCTTCCAGCGCGTGGTTGGCGATCATCTCCACCTCACCACGAACCACCTTGCATTTACAGGTCGAGCATACACCGGCTTTGCAGGCGTAAGGCGCGTCGAGACCATTCTCGAGCGCGGTGTCAAGGATACTGGTTTCGCGCGTTGTACTGACGTCACTGGTGGCGCCATCCAGCGTCACACTGGCGGTAACGCGGTTGTCTCCTGTACCCTTAACTTTGATCTGGCGTGGGTGACGGCTTCGCGGGGCGCTGCCGAATAGCTCGAAGCGAATCTGTTCGTCGTCCAGCCCCCGAGCGCGCAGGCTCGCGGCAATCTCCAGCATCATCGGTTCTGGCCCACAGATATAGGCCCGGTCCACCGATTGCAGATCGATCCAGCGCTCAAGCAGTTCATCACACTTGGTCCGATCCAGTCGCCCCTGAAACAGCGCCGCTTCGTCGCCGCCAGTTTTTAGGATGTGGACGATGTTCAGGCGTCCCAGATAGTGGTTCTTCAGGTCTTCGAGCTCATCACGGAACATAATGGTGTTGATCGAGCGGTTGGCGAACACCAGCGTGAACCGGCACTCTGGCTCTTGGGTGAGCAGGGCTTTTATGATCGATAGAACCGGCGTGATCCCCGAGCCTACGGCAAAAGCGAGGTAATGGTGGGGTGCCGTTCCGGGGGCGAGGGGTTGATGGAAGCCGCCCATCGGTTCCATGGCTTCCAGCGTCATTCCCGCATGCAAAGTTTCGTTGGCCCAAGTGGAAAACAGTCCATCCTCAACCCGCTTGATACCGACCTGCAACAGGCCTTCGTGCGGTGCAGAACACAGCGAATAGGACCGGCGCAGGTCCTCGCCAGAGTCTGTGATGTGGCGAAAGGTCAGGTACTGGCCGGGCGCAAACTCAAAGCGCGCCGGATCGCGCGGCTGGAGCGATACGACAGATGCCTCCCGCGTGGTCTTGCGGACTTCAGTAACCAGCAATTCGTGAAAACGGGACATGGATCAGGGGGTCCAGGGCTCTGTTAGATGCATTTGAAGTAGTCAAAGGGCTCAAGGCAGTCATCACAGCGCCACTGCGCCTTGCACGGGGTCGAGCCAAACTGGCTGATGCGGCTGACCNGNNNNGANTGNCAGNGCGGGCAGNCNTCAGGNACGCCNCCNTTGGGATTGGGCGGCGCGATGCCGTATTCAACCAGCCGGGCCCGCCCTTTATCGCTGAGCCAGTCAGTGGTCCAGGCAGGCGCAAGCTGGGTGTGCAAATCGATTGCGCTGATCCCGCGCTGCCTGAGGGCTGTTTCCACGTCCAGCGCGATCACAGCCGTGGCGGGACAGCCGGAGTAGGTCGGCGTGAGGGTCACCTGCAGGCGTTGGTCATCGCCCCAGGCCACATCTCGGACAATCCCAAGATCCACGACCGAGATCACCGGGATTTCAGGGTCAGGAACGTCGTCCAGCCAGGCCCAGATCGTTGCCGTGTCGGGTCGTTGGTCGCTCGTATTCGCGGCGATAGCGCCGGGCGTCTCTACCATTGTGCCCCCGGGTAAGCACGCTGGAGCCACTGCATACTGGCGAGCAGATGGCCCAGATGCTCGGTATGGCGAAAGCCGGTCCGTCCGCCCTTGTGCGCGAAGCTGTCCGTGGGTTTGCTCAACGTGGCCTCGGCCAGCACGATGTCCAATTGTGCCTCGAACGCAGGACGCAGCGAGGAGGGCAGTGGCGCAATGCCGTGTTGGGCCAAGTCTTCGTCGATGGCGTCGGTTTCGAACAGCTCGCCCGCGAAGGGAAACAGCCGGTCCAAAGCCTCCTGCATCCGCATGTGGCTTTCTTCGGTGCCATCACCGAGCGCAATGATTAGCTCCGCAGAGCGTTCGGCGTGATAGGTCACTTCCTTGACGCTCTTCGCTGCGATATCGCCCAGGCGGCTGTCCGCGCTTTCTGACAGGCCGCGCAGCATCAGCAAATGGTAGTGATCGAACAGAAACTGCCGCATCAACGTGTGGCCATAGTCGCGGTTGGGCTGTTCAACCAGCAGCACGTTGCGGAAGTCCCAGACGTCGCGCAGCATGGCCAGATCGTCTTCGCTGCGACCCTTGCCTTCGACCTCCCCGGCGAGCGTCAGCCAGTGCCGCGTTTGCCCCATCAGGTCGAGCGCGGTGTTGGCCAGCGCGATATCTTCCTCCAGTGCCGGGGCATGCCCGCACCACTCACCGAGCCTCTGGCCGAGAATCAGGGTATTATCGCCCAGCCGCAGCAGGCACTGAAACAGTGCATCCGTGCTCACAGTCATTACATGGCCCCAATATCGTCTGGGATTTTGTAGAAGCTGGGGTGGCGGTAGACCTTGTCTTCAGCAGGCTCGTACAGCGGGCCTTTGTCCGACGGCGAAGAAGCCGCGATGTCGTTGGCCTGCACCACCCATATGCTTACGCCCTCGTTGCGGCGGGTGTAGACATCGCGTGCGTTCTTGATGGCCATTTCAGCGTTGGGGGCGTGCAGCGATCCGAAGTGCCGGTGGCTCATTCCATGTTGGCCTCTGATGAACACCTCCCACAGCGGCCATTCAGCCTGTGGGGTTGTTGGGCGGTCTGGGGCTTGGCTCATTTACGCTGCCTCTTGAGCGGCGCGGCGGGCCTTCTTTTCCGCATGGGCCAGCAAACCATCCCGCACCCAAGCGCCCTCATCCCACGCCTTGCGCCGCGCTTCGAGCCGTTCACGGTTACAGGGGCCGTTGCCCTTGATGACGTCAAAGAACTCACCCCAGTCCGGACCAGCAAAGTCATAGCCGCCCTTGTCCTCGTTCCAGCACAGGGTATCGTCTGGCACTTTCAGGCCGAGGTATTCCGCCTGAGGCACCGTTAGATCCACGAACTTCTGACGCAGCTCGTCGTTGCCGTTCATCTTGATTTTCCAGGCCATGTTCTGCTCTGAGTGCACGCTGTCGCTGTCCGATGGGCCGAACATCATCAGCGACGGGTACCAGAACCGATCCAGCGCATTTTGTGCCATCGTTTTCTGCGCTTCGGTGCCGTTGGCGAGCCGGTTCATGATGTCAAAGCCCTGGCGCTGGTGAAAGCTCTCTTCCTTGCAAATCCGGATCATGGCGCGAGCGTAGGGGCCATAGGATGTGCGTTGCAGCGGCACCTGATTCATGATCGCCGCACCGTCCACCAGCCAGCCAACTGCGCCCATGTCGGCCCATGTCAGCGTGGGGTAGTTGAAGATTGACGAGTACTTCATGCGCTCGTCCAGCAGCATTTCCGTCATTTCATCGCGGGAAATACCCAACGTCTCAGCGGCGCAGTAGAGATAAAGTCCGTGACCGGCCTCGTCCTGCACTTTGGCAAGCAGAATGGTTTTCCGCTCCAGCGTTGGCGCGCGGGAGATCCAGTTGCCTTCGGGCAGTTGCCCGACGATCTCAGAGTGCGCATGCTGCCCAATTTGCCGGATCAGTGTGCGGCGATAGCCCTCAGGCATCCAGTCCTTGGGTTCGATCTTCTCACCCGCATCGATCCGCCGCTGGAAGTCTTCCGCGCGGGCGGTATTCTCGGAGGGGGTCGTGTCGGCTTTGATCAGTTGGGCATACATGGCTGGGCTCTCTGGTGATTATTGGACCCTAGGCCTTAATTTATGGAGTCAGCGGGCGTGCAACGCAAGTAAAATGTTACAAAAGAATCTATGTTTGGCAAAAACGGTAACATGTTGCACGCGCTGATCAATCCGCTTGGACAAGCACCTCGATGTCCGACGTGCGCAGTTGACCCTTGGGACCGATGCAGACCAGTTGCGGGTGGGGCTGGTGATCCACTGGCTCGGCCTGCCAGCGTCTGCCGACCGTTTGCAGCAACCAGATGGCGCCGTCGTCGCCTGCAACGTGCCCTTTAGCTCGGACCACGCCCAGCGCGCCCGTGGCCAGCTGTTCGGCCAGTGCGGGGGCGTTAAAACGACGTTGCGGGGTGAAGGCGATGCTGTCGAACAGTCTATCGGAATGGCCGCCGCTGTCTGTGCCACCGCTCGACGGTTGTGCTACGGCACCCAGAACGGCGTCCAGGAATACGGTGCCGAAAGCGGCTTCGATTTGCGCGGCGTTTGGAGCCAGGTCGGAGAGGGTGAGGGCAAGGGATTGGGCTGCGCTGTCGCTGATCAGATCGCGCTTGTTGATCACCACGATCTCGGCGTCTGAAAGTTGCCGGGTGATTGTGTCGCCGATGTAGTCATCGCGCGCTTGCTTGACGACTGTTTCTGCATCCACCAGCACCACGATCCCGTCAGGCCGGATCCCCTCTATCAGCGACAGGCTCGCCACCACGCTGCCCGGCAAGGCCACGCCGGAGGTTTCCACAACGATATGATCTGGCGCAGGCTCGACCGACCGCAGGTCCTCGATTGCACCAATCAGGTCGTTGCCAAAGGAGCAGCAGATACAGCCGCCCGCAATTGAAATCAGGCCGTCTTCCTCGGCCTCAATCAGATCTTCATCGATGGCAATCGAGCCAAATTCGTTCACCAGAATGGCCAGACGCCGCCCGTTGGCTTGACGTAGCAGGTGGTTGACGAGCGTGGTCTTGCCTGCGCCCAGATACCCGCCAATGACGGTAACGGGCAGGGAAGCCTTGCCCGGTTTTTCCGGGGCTTGAGCGCTTGCCGAGGCGGCGGAAGTGGTGTCGGCGTGGTTGAGCATGGCGTCTTTGGCTTAGAGTTCTGAGGCTGGGAAGATGCGGCCGCCCTGAACCGTTCCCCAGACCGGAATGTCTTTGACGGCCATGGCATCCACGGCGGTTGGGTCGTCTTCAAGAACGGCAAAGTCAGCGCGTTTTCCCACTTCTATGGAGCCCAGCTCACCGTCCAGATGCAAGGTGTAGGCAGCCCCCATGGTAATGGCGTAGAGCGCCTGATCAACGCTGATTTTCTCGCCCTCACCCTGTGTTCGACCCGATGCTGTAATGCGGTTCACCGCCGCCCACGCGGTAAACAGGGGCCCCAGCGGGGTCACCGGCGCGTCGGAGTGAATGGCAAGCGGCACGTTGGAGGCGAGCGCGGTGCGGGTGGCGTTCATCCGCATTGCGCGCTCGGGACCAACGGTTAGCCGGTAATGCTCATCGCCCCAATAGAAGTGATGGTTGGCAAACAGGTTCACGCACATTCCCAACTTTCCCATCTTGGCAAACTGCGCGGCGTCGGCCAGTTGGCAGTGCTGGATGGTAAAGCGGTGGTCAGGGCTGGGATTTGCGCGGATTGCGGGTTCGAACACGTCGAGCGCCATCTGCGTCGCCTGATCGCCGTTGGTGTGCGTGTGGACTTGAACCCCTGCGGCCAGTGCAAGGTTGTAGAGTTCAGACATTTGCTCAGGCGGGGTGTACCATAGACCGTTGGGCGCACCGTTGTGGTAGCCCGGCCAGCGCATGCGGGCCGAAAAGCCTTGGATCGAACCATCGGCGACAGCTTTGATTCGGCCCAGGCGCAGCAGATCGGTTGATTTTTCCTTGAGTTCAAGCACGTAAGCCACGCACTCTTCCGGCGTCATGCCAAAGAACACGCGCAGCGGTACGACGCGGAGTGGAAAGCGGCCGCGGCTGGTCACGTCGAGCATCATCGAGACGCTTTCATCGGTCAGACGTGCTGCGAGATCGGTGGACGTTGTCACCCCCGCGCGGACACACAGCTTGGCATAATCGAGCAAGCCGCGCTCATCGCAATCGGTCATGGCGCGGTCATAGCCGACGAAGCCGGCCACCGGCGTCATGGCGTCGGGGCCGTATAGCTCGCCGGTTGGCAGGCCGTCTGCGCCAAGCGGAATGCCCGGATGATTGACGCCAGGTTTGAGCAATCCCGCCATTTCCAGAGCTTTGGAGTTGGCGTTGAGGATGTGCCCGGAGGCGTGCAGCACGCCCACAGGCCGTGTGCTCGAAACACGATCCAGATCCTGCCTGGTGACGCGTTTGTTGTCCATGTAGATCGGATCCAGAGACCAGCCGGAAATGGGCTCGTCGGGGTCGCTGAGCGCGGCCTCCGCGCTGGAGAGGCGTTCGATGACGGCATCGATGCTTTTGGCGCCGCTCCAGGTCTTGCCGTCAGGGTCCATGCGATCAAACCAGCCCACGTAGACGTTACGCCAAAGCGTGCCTTCCATCGTGTGCGCATGGCCCTCGATCATTCCGGGCATCAGCACCTTGTCGGCAAAGCGGGTGTCGAGCTCATAGTCGCCCCATGACTCTAATTCCGCCAGCGACCCCGCCCCAAGAATACGCCCTTCGCGAACCGCAACGTGGGTCACTACCGGTTGGTTGGGGTTCATCGTGATAATTTTGCGCGCAGTATAAATCGTAGTCGCTGTCATTGGTGACTCCTCTCCTATCAGGAGATTAAGGGTCTTCATTTCAGCGGGAAAATAGATTTAACTGTGGGGAAAGTGCTATTTTTCCGAAGGTGGTATCGTGCGGAATCTGACATTAAAGCAACTGCGTTACGTTGAAGGTGCGGATCGATTGGGTTCAATCACCAATGCCGCAGAGGAAATGAACATTTCTCAAAGCTCGATTACAGCCGCAATAAACATGCTTGAGGATAGCCTAGGACACGACGTCTTTATTCGAACCCCCGCAAAAGGTATCCGCACCACGGCAACTGGCCGGGAAGCGATGACTCTCATCCGACGGTTCATTTATCAGTCTCGTCAGTTTGAAGAAGAGCTCAGCTCTCTGGGTGGTGAGGCCATGGGCACAGTGCGTCTGGGCTGCTACGCAACCGCCGCGCCGTCGTTCCTACCTGCCGTGTTGCAGGCGATTTCTGAAAAATTTCCGGGCGCGTCCATTCAATTGTTCGAAGGCAATCTCTCTCGTGTGATGGAGTTCCTGGAGGACGGCGATATAGATCTGGCTTTTACATACGAAGACGGCACCAGCAATTATTGTCAGTTCACGCCCCTATTCAAAGCGCCACCCTATGCGATTGTTTCACTCAATGATCCGCTGGCTCAAAAGGAAAGCACCAGCCTCGAAGAACTGATCGACCTGCCCATGGTCCTGCTCGACCTGCCGCATACTCAGGAGTATTTTCTGCGGCTGTTCCAGTCACGCAAGCTGACCCCGACCATTGCGCATTCGTCTCGTTCGTCAGAAATCGTGCGCGCTCTGGTTTCGCAGGGTTACGGCTTTTCCATCCTGAATATCCGCCCGGTCGAGTACAGGGAGGGCTATTCCAATTACCGCATTCTTCCCATATGCAATCAGCCCGAGACGCCCACTTTCGGTATTGCAACTTTGGCGTCTGTCAATCAGCCACGCATGGTTCGGAGTTTTATCGAAAGCTGTCTGGACCTGCGCGATCAGGGTCGCCTCAAGGCTCTGACGGTCGTTCCAAAGTAGAATTATCCTCAAAAAAATGGTGGAAAGCGCCGTAATTAATCCGTTTTTTGCTTTTGGAAACCTAAGTTACGGTTTTCTTCGAGTACAAAAAGTCAAACAGGAGAACGCATCATGAAGCATATTATCAAAGGGGTATTGGCTGCCTCTGCTTTCGCAGCGGTCATGACCGGTGCGCTGGCAAGTGCTGATGGACACAAGATGGGCGGTACGCTCAAAACTGTTTTGGGTTCCAATCTCAGAACTCTGAACTCGGCTGTTCAGTCAGGTATCGTAACGGGTTATCCGGGGGCGCAATTGTTCGCTTCCCCGCTGCGCTATGACGACAGCTGGACGCCACAGCCTTATCTGGCCGAGAGCTGGGATGTCAGCGACGACGGTCTGACGGTGACCCTAAACCTCGTGGACAATGCAGTCTTCCACGATGGCACACCAATTACCTCTTCCGACGTTGCTTTCTCGGTGAACGTGATCAAGGAAGCGCACCCGTTCAAATCCATGTTCGCGCCAGTTGAGTCGGTTGATACGCCAGACGCGCACACAGCCGTTTTGAACCTCAGCCAGCCGCACCCGGGCATCATGTTCGCCATGTCGGGCCAGCTGATGTCCATCATCCCGGAGCACATCTACGGTGATGGTCAGGACTTCAAGACCCACCCGCGCAACATTGAAGACGTTGTCGGTTCCGGTCCCTTCAAGCTCTCCGAGTTTAAGAACGGTGAGTTTGTGATCCTCGAACGCTTTGATGACTTCTTCATCGAAGGTCGTCCGTACCTCGATCGCATCGTACTGCGCATCATCACCGACAGCTCCGCACGCGCCATTGCGTACGAGAACGGTGAACTGGACATGGGCGCTTTTGAAAGCGAGCCGCTGATCATTAACCGCCTCAAGAAAGTGGACAACCTGACAGTAACCCCGAGTGGCTATGGTGCCATCGGTGCGCTCGACTGGTTGGCGATTAACACGACCAAGGGGCCTTTGGCTGATAAGCGCGTGCGTCAGGCGATTGCTTACTCTCTGGACAAGGACTTCATCCAGAACGCTCTGATGCAGGGCACCGTGGACGACGCTAACACGGGTATTCACCCGGACAGCCCGTTCTACAGCGGTGACGTAAATACCTACGCAGTTGATCTGGACAAGGCTGCAGCGCTGCTGGACGATGCCGGTTACCCGGTTGGTGACAACGGTATGCGGTTCTCCGTGACCATCGACTACGGCTGGCCAGCAGGTAAGCAGCATGTTGAGTACGTGAAGGCTGCGCTGAAGAAATCCGGCATTGATGTTGAAGTGCGCGCCAGCGCCGACTTCCCAACCTGGGCTGGTCGCATGGGCAAGATGGACTTCGACTTGAGCTGGGATGCCGTGTTCAACTGGGGTGACCCGGTTATTGGTGTCCACCGGACGTACCTGACGTCCAACATCGCACGCGGTGTTTGGTCGAACACGCAGGGCTACTCCAACGCGCGCGTTGATGAGTTGCTCGATATGGCCGGTCGTGAAAACGATATGGACAAGCGTAAGGCACTCTATGCCGAGTTCCAGGCCATCGTGAACGATGAAATGCCGATCTACTACATGCACACGCTGCCGTATCACACTGTCTACAACGACAAAGTGATGAACGCGCCTGTGAATGGTATCTGGGCTACCTCTTCGCCACTCGATCAGGTTTGGCTGGACGACTAAGGTACGAAACTTGAGCCTGAGCGCATTGGCTCGGGCTCAAGCAGTCCATTTTTGCACCGTTGGCGGGTCTTCTCGTAAGCCTGCCAGCGGTGGCTTTCTTACAAATTTTGTTTGTCTTGACCTCGTTTGTTCGGTCAATTCTCCGTCGTTTATCAGGTTACCATTGTGAATTTTCTTCGCGTCACGATCACCCGATTGGCCTATGCCGCGCTGCTGCTGGTTGCGGTGTTGATTCTGAACTTTACGCTGATGCATCTCGCACCAGGCGACGTAGCGGATACAATC
>PAHJ01000151.1 GCA_002705565.1 Geminicoccus sp.
TCCCCACCGCCGCTGCTCCCGCCGATGACCAAAGCCGCGACAACGGCAAGGGTCGCAAAAAACAGCAGCGCAATAACGATCAACCCCTTGATCGCAAAGCGGGCGATATCAGCAAAAAACGGCACGGTGGCCTCCCTGGTTTCTGGACGGGGTTGATGAGGACGGCCACTGCGCAAGGCACCGGGCGCGAGGAAATCACCCCCTCGGCTGCGTGATGCCGCGAGTTCGGCGTAGGAAGGACGTGGTGTGCGATCAGACATGGATGTGAGATGGTCGTCTTGCTGAGATCACGCAAGACCGCGTCTGCGCATATATTGGCGCAACACGCGATTCCAGCTGCGCTCTGGCATTTCGCTCAGCGGCAGCCAGAACCATCGGATCAACACGGGTTCATGCCAGTCAGAGGGCGTCATCTCCCAGCTCTCCCAGGACTGAGGCAGCGGCACTTTGGGGAAGCTCAGATAGAACCAGCGGTCCATTTTCATCCGATGCCTAACGTGCACCTGCACATCTTTGCCAATCAGACGCATGTTGCCGAAGCCCCCGGACAAGCCCGTTTCTTCCTCCGCCTCCCGCCGTGCGGCTAGATTTGGAAACTCACCCCGTTCCAACGTGCCACCGGGAAGCGCAAGCGGCATCTCGGGGTAATCGACGTGCTCGTGCACGAGCAAATGGTGCCGACGAATCATATAGACGTAGGCTTTCTTGACGTTTTTCAGGGGAGGCAAGCTCACAGTTTCAGATATTCCGGTGCGTGTTTGATCAGGGCGGCGTCAACCTCATCCATGCTCACCGACAAACCAAGGTCAGCCAGTGAGGTCACGCCAAAGTCGCGAATGCCGCAAGGAACGATACCATCAAAGTGGTTCAAATTCGGTGCAACATTCAAGGAAATGCCATGGAAACTGACCCATTTCCTCACCCGAATTCCGATAGCAGCAATCTTCGCGTCCCGGCCATCCCGTGTTTCCACCCAAACGCCAATACGGCCTTCGCGGACGCCGGCGGATAAGTTGAATTCGCCCAGTGCCGCGATAATCCAACCTTCAAGCGACTGCACGAAGGCCCGGACGTCTTTTCCGCGACGGTTTAGGTCCAACATAACGTAAGCGACCCGCTGCCCGGGACCATGATAGGTGAACTCCCCGCCCCGTCCTGCCTCGTAAACCGGAAAGGAACCCGGATTGAGCAAGTCCCCGGGCTTGGCTGAGGTGCCGCTAGTATAGAGTGGCGGATGCTCCAGCATCCAGATTTGCTCCCCCTCGGTCCCCGCCGAGATTGCCGCGACCCGGGCCTCCATCTGAATAAGAGCCTGCGGATAATCCACCAGTCCATCCGAAATTCGCCATACAGACCCCGGTCCCTGCGTTTTGTTTTCGCCAGACACGCGGTTTTGCAGGGTCTCTGCACGGGTCATCCGTCTTGCACCTCCGAGTTAAAGCGGCTATCTCACAATTCTTGCTTCTAGCAGAAGTGCGGCCGTGGCGGAATTGGTAGACGCGCAACGTTGAGGTCGTTGTGGCCCTTGGGCCGTGGAAGTTCGAGTCTTCTCGGCCGCACCATCCTAGAGCTAATCCAAACAGTCCGAGTATGGCAAAGTGGGGGCGTTCATGAGCGAACAACCGCAAACCCTTTCCTTTTCGAACGAAGCAACCGCTTCTCCCGTCGAGAACCTGTTGCCGCGTGTAGTCGATGCAATCCGCCAGGATAAGCTGGCCGACCGGCACGATGACATCATTGCCCTTCACCCCGCTGACCTCGGTGACTTGCTCGAAGGCCTGTCCCGTGACGAGCGTTCCACGCTGTTGCGCACTTTCGGCGAGGAACTGGCGGCAGAGATCCTCATTGAAGTTGAGGGTGTGGTTCTTGAAGACGTTTTGGAACACCTCGACGATCAGGTGATTTCTGAAAACCTCGGAGAGCTCAATTCCGACGACGCCATCGATCTGCTCGAAGATCTGGGCGAAGACGCCAAACAAAAGATCCTCGCCTCCCTGCCCGCCGCCAAGCGTTGGGCGGCCGAAGATGCTCTACGCTATCCGGAGTTCTCGACCGGGCGTTTGATGGCGCGAGAATTTGTGACGGTCCCCGCAGACTGGACCGTGGGTCAAACCATCGATTTCTTACGTGCTGAGCCAGATCTGCCGGATGATTTTTACGATATCTATCTCGTGGATGAGGCCTATCGCCCGATCGGCTCCGTATCCGTCAGTCATGTCGTGCGCACCCGTCGGCAGGAACCGCTGATCGACGTCGCCAAGGGCAATCTCCGTGTGTTCTCGCCCATGCTGGACCAGGAAGAATTGGCCCACACTTTCCGCCAATACGGCTTTTCTTCGGCCCCGGTCACCGATGACGAAAACGGTCACTTGCTCGGTGTCGTGACGCTCGATGACATTGTCCACGTGATCGATGAAGAGGCNGAGGATGACCTCATGCGNCTGGTNGGNCTGGGNAANGANTCCGACATCAACCGGTCCTCCTGGCAAACCGCGCGCAACCGCTTCATCTGGCTGACGGTGAACCTGGCAACAGCCGTCTTGGCNTCCATGGTNATTTCGCTGTTTCAGGGGACGATTCAGGAAATCGTCGCTCTGGCCGTNCTNATGCCCATCGTGGCCTCCATGGGNGGAAACGCAGGNACNCANACNCTGGCNGTGGCCGTNCGCGCCTTGGCCATGAAGGATTTGCGCGCCCGCAAGGCTGTTCAATTCATCACGCGCGAGGCTCTGGTTGGGCTGTTCAACGGTGTCGGTTTCGCCGCGGTCGCGTTTGTGTTTTCAGCCCTTTGGTTCCAGGACCTGATCCTGAGTGTCGTGATCGGTGTTGCGATGCTGGTTAATCTGGTCGTCGCGGGAATTTCCGGCACCTTGGTCCCGATCATCCTCGATCGCCTGAAAGTCGATCCGGCCAACGCTTCGGCAGTGTTCTTGACCACCATCACCGATGTCGTCGGTTTCCTGGTCTTCCTCGGCCTCGCCGCTGCATTTTTGGTTTAAGCGATAAAATCGACTGCCACGAAAAAAGGGGAGCTATGGTGACCATAGCTCCCCTTTTTTGTCGGCGTCTTGCTCCGCTGTAAAAGAGCAAACGCCCCTAGCTACAGCCCGTCGTAGAACCGCACGTTACGCACTTCAGACAGGTGCCATTGCGGACCAGCGTGAAGTTACCGCAAGAGTCGCAGGCGTCGCCGGTGTAACCCTTCATGCGGGCCTCTTCCATGTTGCGCATCTTGTCATCTGCAGCATCCACAGCCCCGCCGCCCATGCTGAACCGCTCAGACTCGCCAGCGGCCAGTTGTACAGGAGCGTCCTGTTGCGCAGGGATCTCAAACGACGTGGTTCCGGAGGCATCGTCATAGAGTGCCGTAACAACGGTGGTTTCAGCCCCTACGGTGCTCCCGGTCGAGCCTTCCTTTTTGCCGCCGGTGACGACAACCAGTTGGTTCTTTACTTCCTTCTTGCCACCACGCAGGTAGCCCGAGGAGGCGAAATCCAAGGCCATTTGCAATGCATCATCGCTTTGTTCGCCGCCGGACATGGCGGACTCCTGATCCCCACGGCCCAACGCGTCTGTCCGCAAATCCGCAGGCTCAACGTGCGCCAGGTCATTCCGGCCAAGGTAAGACACGGCCAGCTCCCGGAAGATGTAATCGAGCGTCGACGTCGCCATTTTGATCACGTCGTTGCCCTCAACCATGCCATTGGGCTCGAAGCGGGTGAAGGTGAAGCTGTCAACGTACTCTTCCAGCGGAACCCCGTATTGCAGGCCCAGAGACACAGCGATGGCGAAATTGTTCATCATCGAGCGGAAAGCAGCGCCTTCCTTGTGCATATCGACAAAGATCTCGCCCAACGAGCCGTCCTCAAACTCACCGGTCCGCAGATACAGCTTGTGGCCGCCAACGATGGCCTTTTGCGTGTAGCCCTTGCGGCGGTTTGGCAGCCGCTTACGCTCAAGAGTGCGTTCCACGATGCGTTCGATGATCCGCTCTGCGACCACTTCAGCTTGCTTGACCGGCGTGGCCTGTGCCAGCGCTTCGGCTGCGTCGCGTGCATCGTTCTCATCGGCACCCGCATCCACCAACAAGGCTGAACTCAGGGGCTGCGAGAGCTTGGAACCGTCGCGGTACAGGGCATTCGCTTTGATGCCGAGCTTCCACGATAGCATGTAGGCATCCTTGACCTCATCAACAGTGGCCGTGTTCGGCATGTTGATGGTCTTGGAGATCGCCCCGGAGATAAACGGCTGCGATGCCGCCATCATGCGAATGTGGGAGTCTGTAGACAGCTCCCGCGTGCCCTTAGCGCCGCAGCGGTTGGCACAGTCGAACACCTTCATGTGCTCGGCCCGCAAGTGCGGTGCGCCCTCGACCGTCATCGTGCCGCAAATATGCTCGTTTGCCGCTTCGATTTCCTCGGCAGAGAACCCCATGCCCGCAAGCATGTCGAAGGTGAAGTCGCCCAGCTGCGCATCTGAAAAGCCCAGCACGTTGCGACAGAAATCATCTCCCAGGCTGAACCGATTGAACGCAAATTTGAGCTGGAACGCAGTACCCAGTGATGACTCGATCGCCTGCAAACGCTCCTCATCAAAGCCCTTGGCTTTCAGCGTCTCACGGTTGATGCCTGGCGCATTCGACATCGAGCCAGTGCCAACAGCATAGGCGATGATGTCGTCAATCTGGTCCTCTGAGTAACCAAGGAACTCAAGTGCCAAAGGAACGGTCTGGTTGATGATCTTGAAGTAGCCACCGCCCGCGAGCTTCTTGAACTTCACCAGCGCAAAGTCAGGCTCAATGCCAGTGGTGTCACAGTCCATGACCAGACCAATGGTCCCGGTCGGCGCAACCACGGTGGTCTGTGCGTTGCGGAAGCCGTGTTTTTCACCGCCTTCAAGCGCACGGTCCCAGGCTGCCTTAGACGCCTCAACCAGCGATGGCACCGGGCAGTCTTTAGCAACAAGCGGCACAGGCAGAACCGTCAGGCTCTCGTATCCACCCGTCTCGCCATAGGCTGCGCGACGGTGGTTGCGGATCACCCGCAGCATGGAATTGGCATTCTTGGCGTACCCGGGGAAAGCACCGCGCTCAGAGGCGATTTCGGCGGAGGTTTCGTAGGAAATCCCCGTCATGAGTGCTGACAGGCCGCCACAGATCGCCCTGCCTTCATCGGAGTCGTAGCCCAGCCCCATGGACATGAGCAGCGCACCAATATTCGCGAAGCCCAGACCCAGCGTCCGGTATTCATAGGAGAGCTTGGCGATTTCCTTGGATGGGAACTGCGCCATCAGGACCGACGTTTCCAGCGTGAGCGTCCACAGTCGGCATGCATGCTCATAGCCTTCAATGTCCAACGACCCCGTGGTCTCGCCTGCGAACTTCATCAGGTTCAGCGAGGCAAGATTACAGGCGGTATCGTCCAGGAACATGTACTCTGAACAGGGGTTCGAGGCGTTGATCCGACCGGATTCGGGGCAGGTGTGCCACTCGTTGATGGTACTGTCGTACTGAAGTCCCGGGTCGGCACAAGCCCAAGCGGCAAAGGAGATCTGGTCCCATAGATCCGCCGCTTCGACGGTTTTCATGACCTGACCCGTGGTCCGAGCCGTCAAATTCCAGTTTTCACCGCGCTCGACCTTGCCGAGAAACTCGTTGGTCACGCGCACCGAGTTGTTTGAGTTTTGACCCGCAACCGTCAGGTAAGCGTCGCTGTCCCAGTCGGTGTTGTAGGTCGGGACGTCGATTTCCGTGAAACCCTGCCGCGCCATTTCGATCACGCGGTAGATGTAATTATCCGGAACCTGCGTGCGGCGCGCCTCACGGATCGCCTGTTTCAGCTCGGGGTTGGACTTTGGATCCAGCGGCTCATCAACAAGACCGTTCTGACACGCAGCCATGATGGCTTTCATGTGCTTGTTTAGGTTCTTGGAGCCCGCAACCAGACTGGCGACCTTTTGCTCTTCGATCCACTTCCAGCTGATGTAGTTCTCGATATCGGGATGGTCGGCGTCTACCGTGACCATCTTGGCCGCGCGACGGGTGGTCCCGCCGGATTTGATCGCACCGGCAGCGCGGTCCCCGATCCGCAGGAAGGACATCAGGCCCGAAGACTTACCGCCCCCGCCCAGCGTCTCGCCTTCGCCGCGCAGGGCGGAGAAGTTGGAGCCCGTGCCGGAGCCGTACTTGAACAGGCGAGCTTCACGCACCCACAGGTCCATGATCCCACCGTCGTTGACCAGATCGTCGGCAACAGACTGAATGAAACAGGCGTGCGGTTGTGGGTGCTCGTAAGCAGTTTTTGACTTGGTCAGACGACCAGTTTCGTAGTCAACGTAATGGTGACCCTGGCTTGGACCATCGATGCCGTAGGCCCAGTGCAGGCCGGTGTTGAACCACTGTGGCGAGTTGGGTGCTGCCATTTGCGTGGCGAGCATGTAGCGCATTTCGTCGAAGTAGGCCTGAGCGTCGTCTTCGGCGTCAAAGTAACCACCTTTCCAGGCCCAGTAAGCCCAGGTACCGGCGAGTCGGTCGAACACTTGCCGCGCATCGGATTCGCCAACATAACGCTCGTCTTCCGGTAACTCGGCTAAAGCATCCTCATCGGCGACCGAACGCCACAAGAATGAGGGCACGCTGGTTTCTTCAACGCGCTTCAACCGCGCAGGAACACCCGCTTTTCGGAAGTATTTTTGCGCAAGGATGTCGCTTGCAACCTGGCTGAACCCAT
The DNA here is from genome assembly GCA_002705565.1 of Geminicoccus sp. Lineage (GTDB taxonomy): Bacteria > Pseudomonadota > Alphaproteobacteria > UBA7985 > UBA7985 > UBA7985. Next base: position 6,729 of record PAHJ01000151.1, read on the forward strand.
CAGGGACCGAAATGTTTGGTGCTGAGAATACCAGCGAACCGTCCGGGTTTCTGATTTCCGACGATGTTTCGCGGAACTGAAGACTGCCGTAAGCCGACTTTGTGTCAGCCGTGTAGCGACGCTCTATACGCATGATTAACGCAACCCCTTTTTTTATCGTTAAGCGCCAGATCGCCCCAAAATCACGGTCCGTCGCCTTGGACGTCCACCAACCCCGCTGGTGTCTTCCCAATCATGTTTTCTTGCGCGCCCCTCTAACCCCAGAGCCCGTCTGGTTTGGAGCACGCACCGAATTTTTTTCGCCCGCCACCCTTATCAGTGACGTGGCCCCTTCCCCGCCCGAGTCCAGCAGGAATAGGGACGCGGCTTATGCGATCTTCGAAGGCTTAGGTAAAGCTGAAGAAATCGCTTGCTTCCAGGTTCCGTCCAGAATTGCGTGGACAACTCAGACACGCAGTGGACATCTCCATTGCCATACCCGCATTTCAGAACAGAACTAGAACAAATTTAAGCACAAAGTTCAATCGACCTTTGCCCCGCACAGAATCCTGAACGCATTCAGCGCGGAAAGGTTTTGTCTCATAATCTGACGCGGTTTTCCACAGGAAAAATCAACATTTGGACATGAAATTGTAATGAAACACTAGATGTTGTGTCTGCTGCATACGTGATTATGCGCCAAACTGGCTTAACCCACAGGTGTATAGCGGGCCCTAAGAAGCAGCCCAAACGCTGGTTTTCGCCCTACAGGCCAAAATGATGACACACTTATACCAAGATTATCCGTCTATCCCAAAGGACTGGTCTTTTTACCCCTCAGGGACTAAATTCGCCCGTAACAGAGCCTTTCAACCTTCGACTCGGAAACATCAAATGTCGTCCTTGGCCACGCGCCTTCATACCTTCTTCAATGGCACGCTCGTCGGTTCCGATGACGAAGGAAATCGCTACTATAAAGAACGCCGCGGGAAGCCGATGATCGGTTCCATGCTGCGCGAGCGCCGCTGGGTCATTTATAAGAATGAGAAGGAAGCGAGTCGGGTTCCCCCGGAATGGCAAGGATGGATGAACCACACGCTGGACACACCACCGACTGAGAAAGAGCTTCAAAAGCACGACTGGCAGAAAGACCATCAGAGAAACATGACGGGTACGCCAGAGGCCTATGTCCCACAGGGCGACATGCGTTCCCGTGAAGATCGCGCTTCGACAACGGGCGATTACGAAGCCTGGTCGCCAAACTCATAGAACGGACCGGAGCCACATCATCATGGTAAATGCCAACCGCTCGCTAGAAATTATTTTGGGCGCCGTGGTTGTCTGTGCCGTGTTGGTTTTCGGTAGCATCTTGCTGAATGGGCGTCCGGCAGGCGGGGGCAATGATGGCCTGGTCATCTTTGCTGTATTCGGCAACGCCGACGGGGTCGACCCAGGTTCGGCCGTCAAGATGTCCGGCGTGCCCGTAGGCCGCGTGGTCCAGTCCACGTTGGAACTGCCTTACTACGACGCCATCGTTCAAATCCGCCTCAATCCCGGGGTGAGTCTGCCCGACGATACATCCGCCAAGGTCAGCTTTGGTTCGCTTTTGGGTGGCAATTTCATCGAGTTGGAGCCTGGCGGCTCGTCGACCATGATGCAGGCCGACCACTACATCGAAGACACATCCGATGCTGTGAATTTGGTCGATTTGATCAGCACGGCCGTCTTCAACGGCGGCGAGACCTCAGCGGATTAAGCAACCCACCTATCCGCTGACTTCTATCTGCCTCTCATTTCCTTTACATGCCTAAAATACTTTTAGGCACCCAGAAGTGAGAGTTCTCTATGCCAAAGCTGATTATCCCGGGACCCGAGGGTCGCATCGAAGCACGCTATGAAGGCCACGCCGACGAAACGGCCCCTCTCGCACTCATCCTGCACCCGCATCCTCAGCACAACGGAACGATGGACAATACGGTAACGTTCCTAATGTTCCATACCTTCCTGAACGCCGGGTTCAACGTGCTGCGCTACAATTCGCGCGGCGTCGGGGCGTCGGAAGGGGAATACGACCGGGGCGAAGGCGAGTTGTCGGATGCAGCAACCGCGCTGGATTGGCTGCAGACCCACCGCCCGAATGCGCGCGGATGCTGGGTGGCCGGTTATGATTTTGGTGCTTGGATCGGGATGCAGTTGCTGATGCGGCGGCCGGAGATCAATGCATTCATCTCGATTTCCCCACCGGCAAACCTGTACGACTTTACCTTTTTGGCGCCGTGCCCAAACTCTGGTTTGTTCATTCAGGGCAATCAGGACGACTTCGTGCCGCAGGATCAGGTCTTCAAACTGGTCGAGAAGCTGCGTGCACAGCGGGGCATCGAGATCGATTACAACATCATCGAGGGCGCCAACCACTTCTTCACCGGCAAAGAGAAAGAGCTGGAACAGTCGATTCGAGCCTATATCGACGCAGCACCACAATTGCTGCCGCCTGAAGAGGACGAGATCGAAGAGGACGAAGTGGAAGAAGAAGACGTCGAAATGGACTTCGACGATATTCTCGACGCCATGGACGCCGAGTGATCAAACCCAAGCCGCACCCCGCGCTCCCCTAACGATTGATTCGTGAAAGCAAAATGATGAGTACCGAAAACGCCCTGTCACACGCGCAGTCTCCCTTTCTCAAGGAAGCTTTCGCCCGAGGGTATCTGCACCAATGCACGGACGTTGAAGGGCTGGACAAGACGTTCAGCGCGGGTCCGGTCACAGCTTATATTGGCTATGATTGTACCGCGGACTCGCTGCACGTCGGGCATCTGATGAACATCATGATGCTGCGTCTGTTTCAACGAACCGGCAACCGGCCGCTGACCCTGATGGGGGGCGGAACCACCAAGATCGGTGACCCGTCCGACAAGAATGAAGCGCGGCCACTGCTCACGGATGAGATTATCGCCGCGAATATGGCAGGCATACGGGGCATCTTTGCCAAGTTTCTCAGCTACGACGACGGCCCGACGGGCGCCATCATGGCCAACAATGCGGACTGGCTGGAGGGACTGAAATACATCGATTTCCTGCGCGAAGTTGGCCGCCATTTCTCCGTCAATGCCATGACCAAGATGGACTTCGTCAAGCGCCGTCTGGAAAACGAGCAGAACCTGTCATTCCTCGAATTCAACTACATGATCATTCAGGGCTATGATTTCCTTGAACTCTCCCGCCGCCACAATGTTGCGCTGCAAATGGGGGGATCAGACCAATGGGGAAATATTGTTCAGGGTATCGAGCTGGGTCGTCGAATCGACGGTCAGGATCTGTTCGGGCTTACGGTGCCTCTACTGGCGACGGCGTCCGGCCAGAAGATGGGCAAGTCCGCAGGCGGTGCCGTTTGGCTTAACGCTGACCGGCTCAACGACTTTGACTACTACCAGTTCTGGCGCAACACCGAAGACGCCGACGTTGGTCGGTTCCTCAAGCTGTTTACTGAGCTGCCTGTCGAGCAATGCGACGCGCTGGGTTCAGCCCAGGGGGCAGAGATCAATGAAGGTAAGAAGATCCTCGCCTATGAGACCACGCTCCTGTGTCGGGGGCAGGAGGCTGCCGAAGCCGCCGCCAGCGCTGCTGCAACCACATTTGGCGGTGGCGGTCTTTCCGCTGATCTGCCCAAGGTGCAGGCGCCGGCCGGGGCGATCGAAGCGGGAATGGGGATTCAGGACGCCTTCGTTGCCGCTGGCCTTGCGGCCTCAAAAGGCGAAGTGAAGCGGCTGATTAAAGGCGGCGGTGCACGACTAAACGGCGAGAAGATTGACAGCGACGAATTGGTGGTGACCGTCGCAGACATCGACACCGATACGGGTGCTGTCAAACTGTCTTCAGGTAAGAAAAAGCACGTTCTTCTTGTCGCCTGATCGGCCTTGATGCGCAGATATCGAGGGTGCCTTTGACGCCAAAGCTTGGCGGGGAAGGCACCCTCTGCTGTTTTTGGAATACCGGGCGCGGTTTAACTCAGTGTCAGGATGACTTCATCACGCTTGAGCGTACCGCCGACCGTCGCGGGGATCGTCTCAATCACGCCATCCACCGCAGCGGTGAGCAGATTTTCCATCTTCATGGCTTCGACCACGGCCAGGGTTTCGCCAGACTTGACCGATTGCCCGACGCTGACAGCGATTGACTTAAGCAGCCCTGGCATCGGGGAGACGACGATGCGGCTGGTGTCGAGAACCACCTTTTCCGGCATGTAATGATAAAGCGCGGCGACTTCGGCGCGCATCGGGGTGACGGCAACCGACCGTCCGCCATGGGAAACGGTCCAGCACAAGTCCTTTTTGACCGCTTGCAGTACCAGTAAACGACCGGCCAGATCGCAGGCATAGACCCGCTTACCCGCCTGCCACCGTGCGGCATCCAGCCCAAGTTCAGCCTCGCCCCCCGAACGCCCCTGGACACTAACAACGACGCCTTCAGCGCTGTCGCTGAAACCAACGCGGTAAATCTCTCTGTCCAGCATCAGCGTGTAGCGGCCATCTTCATCCGGTAGATCAAGCGCTTCGTTGACCCGCATCACCTGCGCTGCGAGCGCAATCAACATGCCCTCATCCTCACCGCCACCTACGTGGTCTTCGGTGAACCCATCGGGGAACTCTTCGGCGATGTAGTTTGTCGTCAGTCGACTGTCTTGGAATCGCTCTGCGCCCAGAACCTGATTCACGAAGGCAACGTTGTGATCCAACCCTTCGATCACGTAACCATCCAGTGCGCCCATGAGCCGATCCACGGCTTCTTGACGGTCTTTGCCATAGGCGATCACCTTGGCGATCATGGGGTCGTAGTGCATGGAGATTTCATCGCCCTCGCGGACACCGGAATCGACGCGAACGCCCTCGCCCTCTGGCTCCGCATAAACCGACAATCGACCAATGGAGGGCAAGAAACCGCGCAGAGGGTCTTCCGCATACACCCGCGCTTCCAACGCCCAGCCTTCGTGCTCAATCTGCGATTGGTTAAATGGCAGGCTCTCACCCGCCGCAATCCGGATCATCCATTCGACCAGGTCAAGATCATGGATCATTTCGGTTACGGGGTGCTCAACCTGCAGGCGGGTGTTCATCTCCAGGAAGAAGAAATTCTTGTCCTGATCCGCGATGAATTCAACCGTGCCGGCTGAAGCGTAGTTCACCGCCCGCGCCAGCGCGATGGCCTGCGCGCCCATGGACTGGCGCGTTTCCTCGTCCAGCAATGGTGAGGGAGCTTCTTCGATGACTTTCTGATGGCGCCGCTGGATCGAACATTCGCGCTCACCGAGGTGGACGATATTGCCGTTCTGGTCGGCCAGGACCTGAATTTCGATGTGACGCGGATTGACGATGAACTTTTCAACAAAGATCCGGTCATCGCCAAAGGCACCCTTTGCCTCTGCCCGCGCAGCGCGAAAGCCCTCGGCCACGTCTTCGGCGGTTTCAGCAACCCTCATCCCCTTACCCCCGCCGCCGGCGGAAGCCTTGATCATCACCGGGAATCCGATTTCAGTCGCGATTTCAACAGCTTGCTCGGGGGTGTCGATCTCGCCCACGTAACCGGGGACCGTCGAGACACCCGCCAGTCCAGCCAAACGCTTTGATTCGATTTTGTCGCCCATGGATTGGATGGCACCGGTCGGCGGGCCGATCCACGCCAAACCGGCGGCCTGCACCGCTTCACAAAACTCGGCATTTTCGCTGAGGAAGCCAAAACCCGGGTGGATCGCCTGTGCGCCAGCCCTCAAGGCAGCATCAATGATGCGCTGGCCTTGCAGGTAAGAGTCAGCTGAAGCAGCGCCGCCAACGTGCACGGCTTCATCAGCCATTTGCACATGCTTGGAGCCTACGTCTGCATCAGAGTAAATTGCAACAGTGGCAATGCCCATGGAACGCGCCGTCTTCATGACCCGGCATGCAATTTCACCGCGATTGGCGATCAGGATTTTCTCGAAAGGCATAGCGGCCCCTTATTCCTATAGATGCAAAGCACCTTCGCGCGTCCCAGCTCCAACCGCGGGTGGTTTTTGGCGAGACGGGCATCTATGGTTATGACAATCAGATCCGGGAGCAGAGAAAGCGGATTTATGACCCTCTGGCAACGCATATTACGTGCATTGGAGCTCGGCATTGATGTCGTGCTTGGGCGTGCGCGAGCAAAAGGCGATAAATCAGAGGCCTTTACCATCGGCGTCATTGCGCTGGGTGCAAAGCTGTCGAAAGCTGATGGTCAGGTCACCCGTGACGAAGTACGGGCCTTTCGCGACGTCTTCCATGTGCCTGAAGATCAGCATGAGAATGTCGCCATGCTGTTCAATCTAGCCCGGCAGGATGTTGCCGGCTTTGACGGCTACGCGCGCAACGTTTCCAAGCTGTTCGATCCGCGAAGCCCGGAATTGGAGCGCCTGATGGCCTGTCTTTTCCATATTGCTTCAGCAGATGGCGAAGTTTCCCCGCCGGAGTTGGATTTTCTCGGCTATGTCGCGGAAATTTTTGGCTGGAGCTCTGCGGAGTTCGAGCGTTTGGCGCTGATTTATCGTCAGGATCTGGACGACGACCCCTTTGTCATTCTTGGGGTTGAGCGGGATGCGAGCTGGAATGATATAAAGAAGGCCCACCGTTCCCTGGTCCGCGAACACCACCCAGACCAGTTGGCCTCGCTGGGGCTACCCGACGAGCTCATGGCCCTGGCAGACAAGCAACTCGCTCGGATCAACGCAGCTTTCTCGCGGCTAAAAGAGCTTTACACCGTGCCTGCCTTGGTTGAGGACTAGGGCCAGCAGAGGGCTGGATGGTCGCGCTGGCCCGCTTAGGGTTGGTGAGGAAAGTCCGGGCTCCACGGAAACAGGGTGCCGGGTAACGCCCGGCGAGCGGAAGCTCAGGGAAAGTGCCACAGAAAGCAAACCGCCAACGACTTCGGTCAAGGT